>VHCO01000109.1 GCA_016871715.1 Verrucomicrobiota bacterium | reverse complement strand
CGCGTGATGGGGGACGGCTGGTTCCGCACCGGCGACCTCGCACATCGCGACGCCGACGGTTACTACTGGTTCCGGGGACGCCTGAAGCAGATCATTACTTGCGACGGCGAGAAGATTTCCCCGCAGCACGTCGAGAGCGTGCTGCTCGAACACCCGGACGTCGTCGAAGCCGGCGTGGTCGGTAAGCCGGACGCGCAACACGGCGAAGTGCCGGTGGCGTTCGTGCAGTTGCGATCGGACGCGAAAGTCAGCGCGGCAGAACTGCGCGAATTCGTCAGCGCTCGCGTCGAAGACTGTGGCGTGCCGGAGGAGGTTCGTTTCGTCGAAGCTCTGCCGCGCGGACGTACTGGTAAGGTGGATCGGCGTGCGTTGCGGGAACGACTCTTGGCCGCGAACAGCATTCCATGAGGTCATGAGCCGACAACTCCCATCGCTGCTCGCCGCGCTGGAACGGCAAGCCACCACGCACCCGACTGAACGGGCTCTCGTGGACGACCGGGAGGAAATCACCTGGGCCGAGTTTGCCCATCGCGTGCGACAATGCGCCGCCGCGCTGGAGGCGCTCGCACTCAAACCGGGCGAGCGCATTGGCATTCACGGGCTGAACTCGATTGAACTCGCGGTCACGCTCCTGGCCTGCTGGCGAGCCGGGTTGGTCACGGTGCTCTTAAGCCCGGCCAGCAAAGGACCGGAACTGGCGCAGGAACTGTCCGCCACGGGGGCAGTCGCATATCTCGGTGATGGCGACCTTTACCCTGTAGGCGAACTGGTGCTGGGGCGCTGCCCGACGATGCGGCTAGGCCTGCTGCTCAAACGCGGCGCCAGCCGTCCGGAAGTCGTTGCGCGGTTCACGTCCGAGGGCCGAGCGGTCACAGGAATGCCGGACTCGCCACCCGCTCTGGCGGCGATCATGTTCAGTTCCGGCACCACCGGGATTCCCAAAGGTGTGATGCACACGCATGCTTCGCTGGCCGCCATGGGCGTGGCATGGAACGACGCAACCGCAAAGTCGCCCCAAGTGATCCTGGCCGTGCCGCCCCTCGTTTACACTGTGACTCCGCTCGCCCAAGGGCTGGTCAACGGTTGGCTCTCGATCCTGCTGCGACGCCCGGATGCCGGTGTTCTCCTGGAGGTCGTCGCTCGACACCGCTGCACGCTCGTGATGGCGTTGACGCCCGTGCTGGCTCAACTGGTTCTTCAGGCCCAGCAATTGCAGCCGCGCGACACTCGCACCTGCCGGTGGTGGTGCGTGAGTGGCGACGCCGTGCCGACCGGTCTCTCGGAGCACTGGTCGCAACACTTCCCGACTCCTCTCCGTCAAGGCTACGGCTTGACGGAGATCCTGCCGGTCCTGGGCAATTGGGCGGACCACGTTCAAGCCGGTTCCTTGGGTCTCCTCTGGCCGCACTTGGAGGCCCGCGTAGTGACCGAGAATGATCACCTTTGCGCCGCGGGAGAAATCGGCGAACTCCAGCTTCGCGGTCCCGCCTTGTTCGCCGGTTATTGGAATGACCCAGAGGCCACGGCTGCCGTGATCCAAGATGGCTGGTTCCGCACCGGCGACCTCGCGCATCGCGACGCCGACGGCTACTTCTGGTTTCACGGCCGCCTCAAACTGATCATCACCTGCGACGGCGAGAAGATTTCCCCGCAACACGTCGAGAGTGCGCTGCTCGAACACCCGGACGTGGTCGAGGCCGGCGTGGTCGGAATGCCGGACGCGCAACACGGTGAAGTGCCCGTGGCGTTTGTGCGGCTGCAGCCTGGCTCGACGGTGGACGCGACGGTGCTCCGCGATTTCGTGGCCGCGCGCGTCGAGGACTGCGGCGTGCCGGAGGAGATTTACTTCGCCGAGAGCTTGCCGCGCGGTCGCACCGGCAAGGTGGATCGGCGCGCGCTGCGGGAACGGGCGTTGAAGATGGCGACATCCAAAAGTTGAAGGCGCGGTGGCGAGTGGCTACACTGGCTGCCGTGAACCCACTAGACTCGGCAACCCACGCGCCGAGCGGACCTCCCGCGCGGTCACCCGTTTTTGTCACGACTCACTGGAGCGTCGTGCTGGCGGCGCGCGAGGGTGAGGGAACGCGCGCGACGGAGGCGATGGAGAAACTGTGCCGCGGCTATTGGTATCCGCTCTACGCCTTTGTGCGACGCCAGGGGCGCAGCCCGGAGGACGCGCGGGATTTGACGCAGGGGTTTTTCGCCCACTTGCTGGCGCGGGATTTCTTGCGGGGCCTATCGCGGGAGAATGGCCGCTTCCGCTCATTCCTGCTCGCCGCGCTGAAGCATTTTCTCGCCGACCAGTGGGACAAGGCATGGGCGCTCAAACGCGGCGGCGGAACACCGCCCTTGTCCCTCGACGCCCAAACCGCCGAGGAGCGGTATCGGCTCGAACCGGCGGATGACGCCAGCCCGGATCGGATTTTCGAGCGGCGCTGGGCGCTGACGTTGCTGGACCAGGCACTGGCCCGTTTGCGCGAGGAGTTCGCCGCGGCGGGCCGGGCGGAATTGTTCGCGGTCTTGCGCCAGTTCCAAGGGGATGAACCGCCACCCGCCACCGGAGCCGCGGCGGCGGCGCAATTGGGGATGGCAGAGAACACGTTCAAATCGCACCTGCGCCGGTTTCGTCTGCGCTATCGCGAGTTGTTGTGCGAAGAAGTCGCTCAAACCGTGGCTACACCGGCGGACGTGGCGGAGGAATTGCGGCACCTGAAGTCGGTGCTTGCCGGTTAGGGCTGGCTAGCTCGGATGTTTCCGGTGCAACTTTTTGCCGAACGCTCCTTTGAATCATCGTGGAAGTGGCTGACGACAACATGAGCATTGAGTCCAGCGCGCCTCGGCATTGCCCGCGCTGCGGGGCGCAAGTTCCGGCCGGCGCGCCGCCGGGCGTCTGCCCGCAGTGCGAACTCAAGGGCGCGCTGGAGGTGTGGACGGCTCCGGCTTCCGGCACCCCATCGGGCGAAGAAACCGGCGCGGTCGAGGACCTGGCCGCGCCGCTGCGGCACTTCGGCGACTACGAATTGCTGGAGGAAATCGCCCGCGGCGGCATGGGCGTGGTGTATCGCGCGCGGCAACGCAGCCTGGACCGCATCGTCGCGGTGAAGATGCTGCTCTCGGGTCCGCTGGCGAGCCGGGAGTTCATTCAACGTTTTCGCACCGAAGCCGCCGCCGCGGCCAGCTTGCAGCATCCGAACATCGTGGCCATTCACGAAGTGGGCTTTCAAGCCGAGCAACACTTCTTCGCCATGGACTTCATCGCGGGCCGGACGCTGGCGGAAGCCATCGGCCAGCAACCGCTCGCGCCGAAACGCGCCGCCGCGATCCTCCAGACCGTCGCCGAAGCGGTCCATCACGCCCACGAGCACGGCATCCTGCATCGCGACCTCAAACCGTCCAACGTCATACTGGATGCCGAAGACCAGCCGCACGTCACCGACTTCGGCCTGGCCAAACGGCTCACGGACCAAACCGAAGTCACGCTCAGCGCGCAAACGCTCGGCTCGCCGAATTACATGCCGCCCGAACAGGCCGCGACGGATCGCGGCAAGATCAGCCGCCGCAGCGACGTGTATGCGCTGGGCGCGATGCTTTATCATTCGCTGACGGGCCGCCCGCCGTTCGTGGGCGGCACGCTGGCGGAGACGTTGCAGGCGTTGCTCAACACCGAGCCGGTCCGCCCGCGCCTGCTCACGCCGTCGGTTCCGGCGGACTTGGAAACGATCTGCCTGAAGTGCCTGGAGAAAGATTCCGCCCGCCGCTATCGCACGGCGAAGGAGTTGGCCGACGAACTCGCGCGCTTTCTCAACGGCGAACCGATTCTGGCCCGGCCCATCAGTCCGGCGGAACGCGTATGGCGTTGGTGCCGCCGAAAACCGGGGCTGGCGGTCTTCGGGGCCGCCACCGCCTTGCTCCTGCTGACGGTGGGCATCGGCTCGCCCATCGCGGCGTACCGCATTGACCGGGCGCGGCAACTGGCCGAAGCGCGCGCCTACGCCTCGGACATGCGGGCCGCCCAAATCGCGCTCGCCGAAAACAACCTGGGAAGGACTCACGAGTTGTTGCGCCGCTACCTCCCACAGACCGGGCGGGAGGATTTGCGCGACTTCGCCTGGCGTTACCTCTGGGAGGCCAGCCGCAGTGACGAGCAGAGAAGCTTCCAACATCCGGGCTGTGTGTATTGCGCCGTGCTGAGTCCGGACGGACGCTGGCTGGCGACGGCTAGTTTCGGCGCTCGAGTCCGGGTTTGGGACCTGGCCACGGGCAAGGTGGTTGCGGAGTTTGCCGGCATTTGGTTCGACGGCGTGTGGAGCGTCTGCCTGGCGTTCACCCACGATGGGCGGCACCTGGTGATCGGCGGCATGTCCGTCTCCGTCGTCGAGGTCGGCTCCTGGACGGTCCGGCGGCAACTGCCCTGCGCGAGCGCCGCGTTGGCGACGTCACGGCAAGCGCCCGTGTTGGCCGTGGCCGTTGGAGAATTGATCACTGGCACCGCCCGCCTCAAGTCCTCCGCCGTCGAGGTGTGGGACACGGAACGCTGGACTTCATTCTCGTTGCCCGCGAAAATTCCCAGCGCTGCAAACCCTTACATCACGGTGTCCGCCGATGGCCGATTCCTCGCCGTGTCTTGCTCGGACATGAAGCACGCGGAAGTGTGGGATGTCTCCGCGCGCAAACTTCTGCGCGAGCTGCCGAGCGCTGAGGGAATTTTTTCGCTGGCCCTTTCGCCGGAGGGCCGGTGGCTGGCCGTTGGCGCCCGCGGCTGCGACTTGGCCTTATGGGATGTGGCCGCCGGCACCTTGATGGCGAAGGCGGAATTCCCGTCAAAGGGTCTCTACGGTCTGGCGTTCTCCGGGGACGGGCGCGTGCTGGCCGGGGCCAGTGACCAGCAGTTGCTCCTGCTTTGGGAACTGGACACCGCGACTCCGGGCCAGGCGAAGCTGCGTCCGTTGCCGCCTCGCCGGGGCCACGAGAATGAACTGTGGAGCGTGGCTTTTTCCCATGATGACCGGACGCTGGTCACTGCGAGCAAAGACGGAACGGCAAAACTCTGGGACGCCCGGGCGACCTCTCGCCGCAGTGCGACCTTTCCGCGCAGCGAATGCGCCAGGCAGTGGTTCTCCCCCGAAAGTGACGTTCTGTGGACGCGCTCCGAGCAAGGCGAAACCGTCCTGCGAAACCTGACCAACGGTGTGCCGATTCCGGGAATGAAACTGCCGCCGGAAAGCCGGTGGCAGGTCCCACCGGCCTTGGCCCCGGGCCGGTTGCTGGTGAACGCCGGAAACGGGACCGTGCGGGTCTGGGATACCACCACCGGACGCGCCCTGAAGTCCTGGCCGTTGGGCCGCAGCAGTGTCCAGGTCGCAGCCTTGTCGGCGGACAAGGCGCGCGCCGCCCTCTGGGTGGCCGAGGAGCAACGCTTCCTGGTGTGGAATCTGGCCCGCGAAGAACTGGAGGCGGATCTGAAAGACGGTGCCCCCTACAGCGACGCTGGCGTCGCCGCGTTTTCGCCCGACGGACGCTGGCTGGCCTATGCCTCCACGAATTACGTCGCCAAGCTGTGGAATGTGCGGTCCCGGCGCCTGGCGCCGTTTGCGGCCCGGCATCCCTGGTTTGTCAACGGCCTGAGGTTCTCCCCGGACAGCCGCCGGTTGGCGACCAGTTGTTGGGACGGCACGGTATGGGTCTGGGACGTGGCCACGGGTCGCGAGGTTTTGGCGCTGACGCGCGGGCATTTGCATTCGACCACCGCCGCCGCTTACACGCCAGATTCCAGGACCATCATCACTGATGGCGACCTGGATGGACTGCGCGTTTGGAGCGCGATCACCGGCCAGGAGATGCTGGCGCTCAAGGGACAACTGGATACGCCGTTCGCCGTGTCGCCGGACGGCAACTGGTTCCTCACGCGCCCGGCCGAATCGCCGGAGGCGATCCAGATCAACCCGCTGCCCACGCTCAGGGAGATAGACGCCGAGCTGGCGCAGGGGCCGTAAGCCGGACATGTCACCGATTGTAGCGGCGTCTCGTCAGAGCGCCGCCAATTATCCGCTCGCGCATAGAGCGGCGCTCTCACGAGACGCCGCTACTGGGAGTGCGCGGATGCAGTGCTCAGTCACTGGCGGCGTGGCGCAGGTTTCCAAACCTGCTGTGTCGCCGATTTCCCAATCGGCGAACCGGCCAATGCTCCTCGGGCGGCGGGTTTTGAAACCCGCGATACGGCAGACTTGGAAGTCTGCGCCACAGTTGAACTCGCAGACGGCCCGACACGACTGAGCATCCCCGTCTGTTCTCTGACCCAGGCGGCGGATCGAAGTCAAGGCCGCTGCTACACACCGCGCGATCCCAAAGCGGTAGAGGGCTACCGCAGTCCAAGACGCTTCGCGAGTTCGCGCCCGTGCGCTCCGATACGCGCCAGCGTTTTGTAGTGCGCCAGCCCTCTGGCGCTTTCCAATTCCGGCTCGCTCATAGAGCGGCGCTCTCACGAGCGCCGCTACAGGGTGTTCTTCACGCGGAGCGCGAAGTGTCCGGGGCGAGGCCGCCTACTTGCCGTTCCAGAACTCCGGGTCCGTCGCGCGGACTTCCTTGGACACATAGCTTTGCTTCGGATCCACGCGGAAGATTGCGGCCTCCTGGTGGACGATCATGTCCTGCTTCGCGAACAGAGCCGCCTCCTCGGGCGTCGCCTTCTGAATCGCCGCGACGTGCTCCGCGAACGACGTGTCGAACTCGCCGTAGCTCTCGACCGACGTGACCGCCAAGAAGGTCAGCGCGGGCATGCCGCTGGTGACCTCATAGATGCGGTAGCCGACCTTGGAATTCACCCGTTCGCGGGCCGCCCGATAAGCCTTCGCCGAGGCCTCGAAGCGAAGCCACTGACCCGGCGCGACCTGGAATCTCGTGATGTGGAGGAACCGGGCCTTCGCCAGGTCCGGAAACGCCCCGAGTCCCCAGTCCGGCCAGGCGATGGCCTGAGCGGCGCGAACGCTCTGAACGTGGTCGGCATCCCCTGCCGCCAGCCGCTCCAGTTCCGCCGAAAGCACGGGATCGGCAGCCTCCCGCTTCATCCTTTCCCCGATCGCCGCGTTGGACTCCGACGGAATAATGTACCACGCCTCGTTGGGACCGGTAACCGACGTCAGGGCGAGGTAATAGTCCGGCGACTTGGCCTTCTCGAAGGCCGCCGGCCAGCCGGCTTCGTGGCGGGCGTGAGCCGCGTTGCGACCGACCTTGACCTCCTCCCGGATGATCGTCAGGAGCTTCGGTTGCGTTTTGGGCAGGTCTTGCGCCAGCAGGCCGACCATTTGGCCCAGCCCGACGAGCGCGATGAGGATTCGATTTAGTGTGATGTTTGTGATGCCTTTCATATTTGATTTTGGTTTTTGTTGAGAACCGTTCAACCTCTACAAAGGAAGACCCGCCCAAAAGTTGCAGCAAGGTTCCCCTGTAGCGGCGCGTCGTGAGAGCGCCGCCAATTTCCATTCGCCGAGAATGCGGCGCTCTCACGAGACGCCGCTACAGGATGCCAGCGCATTTTCTCCGCAACTATTCCGCGGCTTCTCCTTTGCACCAAGCAGAAGCCCAAGCTGCCAACGGTGGCAGCCGCTTTGAATGCAGCCAAACAACAAACATTGACCTATGAAGACCTTGATCCCCCAGCGAACCACGTTCGCATCCTGTCTATTCATTGCCGCCTGGGCGTTCTCGCTCCAGGCGCAATCACCGCCTCCCAGCCGATTCAACGTCCGGCTCGGCGCCATCCGCGCACCCACCACCACGGAAGTGCCGGCCGTGGCTTGGAATTATCTCCCCACTGTCTCGTTCACCGCCGACGGCACGGAGGTGTTTCTGAGCAATCCGATTGACGGCAACCACGACCTTTTCGTCGCCACACGCGCAAACCCCAGCGATCCGTGGGGGCCGGTCCAACCCGTCGGCGCACCCGTCAACTCTTCGTTTTACGAAGGCGGCCCGTTCATCTCCGCCGACGGCTTGATCTTGCTCTGGTCCGACGGCTGGGAGTTCGTCGCCGACCCGCGTCCGGGCGGCCAGGGCAACAGCGATCTCTGGATGTCCACGCGCACCAACCGCACCAGCCCGTGGAGTGAACCGGTCAATCTCGGTCCGCAAGTCAACACCGCCGGGTTCGAGGCGCTACCCACACTGACCGCTGACACGTTGGAGCTGTACTTCTCCAGCCATGCGGTTGGAGGCGTTACCAAGCTCTACGTCAGCCGCCGGGCCAGCCGGGACACGGCCTGGGGACCAGCCACCGTGTTGCCCAACTACCTCAACCTCCCGTATGGGCAATGGCAGGCGTTGCCAGCGCCGGATGGACTGACGTTGCTGACGAGCACCCTGGTATCCGGCGATCCCTCCTGGCAAATGGACATCCGGGTCTCGACCCGCAGGGACCGCAACAGTCCCTGGGGTTTGCCGGTGAGCATCGGCTCGGCCGTGAACTCACCGTGGAACCAGGTCGTGCCTTCCGCTCTGGCGCCGGATGGGACCGCGCTCTATTTCCTCCACGACAACGGCAACGGCAACATCCTCAACGGCGCGGTGCTCAAGCGCGTGGACCTGGTGCCGATGCTGGAGATCACCGTGGGCTACTCGTCCCTGTTCAGCCAGGCGGTGCTGGAAGGTTCGGCCAGCCTGAGCGGCGCCTGGTCGCCCATCGCGCAGCCCGCGTTCACGGAGAACGCCGTGACGCAGGTGGTGCTGCCGGCGACAGAGGCGCGGGAGTTTTTCCGCCTCCGCAGCCCGCAGCCATAGGCGCGTCGCCAAAACGTGCAGGCAAAGCTATGAAGACTCAATTCTTGCTAAGAACCGCAATGCTCTGGGCGCTGGCACTGGCGGCGACGGGGCGTCTGGCCTTGGGTGCTGAGGTCAATCCCGTGTTGGTGGGAGCCTGGTGGGGTCCGAGCGGGGGCACAGCGCTGGACGTTGTGGTTTCAGGTCGCTACGCCCTCCTGGCAAACTGGGGCGGCGGTTTGAATGTGATCGATGTTTCCGACGTTGCGGCTCCCCGGTTGGTGGGAGAGTTTGCCGAGAGAGGGGCTGTGGCCAGGGACGTGGAGGTGTCTGGCAACCTCGCTTGCGTTGTTGATGGAGATGCGGGTCTCCTCGTGCCGATTGACGTTTCCAATCCCGCCAATCCGCAATGGTTGAGTCGGTACGAAGTCGGTGATTCCTTTTCCGGCTTCGCCCTCCAGGGCAACCACGCCTACCTGGCGACATGGAGATCTGGCCTGCGAGTCATTGATCTTTCAGACCCGGCGAAGCCCAGGCAAGTGGGAGCCGTGACCAACGACTTCAGAGTCAATCATGTGGCCGTGGCGGGCAACTACGCCTACGCGGCGGCCGAGTGGAACGAGGGCGGGGTTTGGATCAGGGGATTGCGGGTGATCGACATTTCCGACCCGACCAATCCCAGCCCCATCGGAGGCTGTCCCACCCCGGGCGTCGCCATGCGTGTGGCCGTGTCCGGTCGCTACGCCTACGTGACGGGGTCTTACGACGAGCTTTACGTGATCGACATTTCCGATCCCGCCGCGCCGCGCCTGGCCGGCAGGTATGCCTCGGCGCGCTCCGTCGGTCGCGTGGTGGTTTCGGGTGACCACGCTTACCTGGTGGAAACCTGGTGGGATGCTCCCAGCGACAGAGTTCGAAGTCGTCTGGAAGTCATCGATGTCGCTGACCCCACGAACCCGCGAAGAGTGGGTGGCTACGACTCCTTCATCTGGTTGAACGACATCGCTGCACGAGGGAACTACGTTTATCTGTCCGTTTATCTGTCCTCGCCTAATCGGGGCGTGTTCGTCATTGTCATCGACGTTTCCAACCCGGCGGTTCCGCGTCTAGCCGGAACCTCGGGTGACATCGAACTGACGCCGGGGATTGCCGTGTCGGATAATTTCGTTTACGTGGCCAAAAACTGGGCTGGTTTCCAAATCCTCGACGTTTCGAATCCGGCCAATGTTCGAACGGTTGGGGAGTGCAAGACTTACAGGCAGTTCGACGCTCTGGCCGTGGCCGTCCGGGGCACCAATGCCTTTGTGGTCGGGGGAGAGCTGGGGCTTTGGGTGTTCGACTTCTCCGATCCGGCGAACCTCCGCAAGATAAGCGTTCACCCCACAAGCGGCTGGGCGAGGGATGTAGCGATTGCCGGCCACCACGCGTTTGTGTCGGCCGACAACGGCTTGGATGTCATCGACATTTCAAATCCATCAGATCTCCGCCGCGTAGGTTTAGTCACCAACTTGCTTGGCGCTCGCGTGATGGTGTCAGGCAATCGCCTCTTCGCTGCGGGGTTCGTTTTCGGGGAATCTCCTCCCCAGGGAGTGCTCGTGCTCGACATTTCCGATCCGACGAATCCGAGGCGTATCGGTGCTTGCGAAGTTGGCGGTTCGGCCAGAAGCATGACGGACCTGGCCGTCTCGGGCGATCACCTGTTCGTAAGCGGAGGGATGTTTGTTGAGATTAGCTGGGATGGACGTCCTCCGGGTTATCGCGAGGGCCTGCTGGTGATCGACATTTCCGACCCGGCCAACCCGCGGCGGGCGGGAGCTTTTGACTTCCTCGATCATTCGCAAACGGTAGCTGTCTGGGGCAACTACGCCTTTGTCGGAGTTTCCGGGAGCTTGGAAGTGATTGACGTGTCCAACCCAGCCGCCCCGCGACGCGTGGGTGGCAGCGCCTGGCCGGAGCCGCACGGCATGATCGCCAGTCAAGACAGAATCTTCGTCGCCGCCGGTGGCAGTCTCGCCATCATCGAAATGCTGCCGTTCATCAAATCCATCGCGAAGGACGGCCCGAACATCAAACTGGCGTGGGAAGGCTTCGGCCCAGCGCGATTGCAGCGCGCCACACGGCTCACGAATCCCGACTGGCAGGATCTGATCGGCTCTGAGAACACGAACACCGTCACGCTCCCCACGTGGGGTGGGCCGGAGTTCTTCCGTCTGGTCAGGCCGTAGCCTATGAAAACCGAAATCGCCACCGAGCTTCCGCCAGGAACAACCCTCAACGACGCACTGGATCAACAAGCCGCGCGTGCGCCGGAAGAACGCGCGATCATTGACGACCGCGAGGCCGTCACCTGGGCCGAACTGCGCGAGCGGGTGATACATTGCACCGCAGCATTGGAGAGCCTGGGCTTGCAGCCCGGCGAACGCATCGGCCTCCACGCGTTGAACTCGATTGAACTCGCGGCCACGATCCTGGCTTGCTGGCGGGCCGGCCTTGTCACGCTCATGCTGACTCCGGCCAGCAAAGGGCCGGAGGTGGCGCAGGAATTGTCCGCGAGCGGCGCGGCGGCTTACCTGGGCGATCCGGATTTGTATCCTGTCGGCGAGGCCGCGCTGGGCCGCTGTCCGCAACTGCGCCTGGCGCTGCTGTTGAAACGCGGGGCGTTCGCGCCCGAAGTGGTCGCGCGTTTTCCCAACCGGATGTCCACCGAAGCCGAACCGCCAACTCGACCGCCCGGACTCGCCGCGATTTTGTTCAGCTCGGGCACCACCGGCATTCCCAAGGGAGTGATGTACACGCACGCGGCCCTGGCGGCGATGGGCCAGCCCGATCGCGATTTTCCGGTCGCGATCTGGCAGCCGGTGTTGGCCGTCGCACCGCTCGGCTATATCGGCAGCCTCATGGCCCTCGCACGATGTCTGGTGAACGGAGGTACAATGGTGTTGCTGCGCCGGTTCGACGCCGGACTTTTGCTGGATGCGGTGGCGGCTCACCAATGCAAATCGGTTTTTGTGCTGCCCGCCGCGGCCTGCTGGGCGATCCTCGAAGCGCAACGGGCGCAGCGCCGCGATACCGGTTCCTGCCGCCTTTGGGGTGTCGGGGGCGACGTCGTTCCCACGAACCTGCTTCGCGCCTGGCTGGAACACTTCGGACACGCGATCCTGCAAGGCTACGGCCTGACCGAGTGTATGCCGGCATTGACCAATTCACCCGACCGCAATCGCCCCGGTTCCATGGGCGTGGCCTGGCCCGGGCTGGAAATCCGCTTGATCAGCGACGCCGGCGCCGAATGTGGGTCGGGCGAATCCGGCGAGATTCAACTCCGCGCGCCGTGGCTGTTCGCCGGCTATTGGAACGATCCCGAAACCACCGCGCGCGTGATGCCGGACGGCTGGTTCCGCACCGGCGATCTCGCGCACCGGGACGCGGATGGCTGGTTCTGGTTCCGCGGCCGGATCAAGCACATCATCATCTGCGACGGCGAAAAGATTTCCCCGCAACACGTCGAGAGCGCGCTGCTGGAACACCCGGACGTGGCCGAAGCCGGCGTCGTTGGAAAACCTGACGACGTTCACGGCGAAGTGCCCGTGGCCTTCGTGCGCCTGCGTCCCGGCGCGACGGTGGAGGGCGCCACACTTCGCGAGTTCGTGGCTGCCCGCGTCGAGGACTGTGGCGTGCCGGAGGAAATCCACTTCGTTGAGAGCTTGCCCCGCGGGCGCACCGGCAAGGTGGATCGGCGTGCGCTGCGGGAGCAGGTCGTGAAATTGACAAAGCTCTGAAGTTGAAGGCACGGCAACGGTCGGATACGCTGCCGCCGTGAACCCGTTGCCGGATGCCGACTTGGTCCGCCATGCGCTCGGGCGCGTGCGCGAGAGCCGCGAGTTCCGACGCTCTCCCGGCCTCCAGAATTTCCTGACCTACCTCGTGGAGTCCGCCTTGCGCAAAGACGACGGCGCGCTCAAGGAGTCCGTCATCGGCGTGGAAGTGTTCCATCGCGCGCCCGGTTACGACACCAAGGCCGATCCCATCGTGCGGGTTCAGGCGAATCGCTTGCGCACAAAGTTGGAACGGTATTACGCGACGGAGGGCGCGCAGGATTTGTTCTGCATCTCCTTGCCGAGCGGCGCTTACGTGCCGGTGATTGAGCGTCGTGCGTTCGACCCCAAGCCCGTGGCGGGTTCGACACCGGCCAAGCCAACCCGCCTGCTCGTCCTGCCGTTGACGAACCTGACCGGCGGACGCGAGCGCGAGTTTTTCAGCGACGGGTTGACCGAGGAGCTGATCCAACGCCTGAGCAGCGCACCCGGTTTGCAGGTGTTGGCCCGGACGACAGCCATGGCCTTGCGCGGGAAAGCGCACGACGTCGCCCGGTTGCACGAGAAGTTCGCGGTGGATGCGGTCATCGAGGGCGGTGTGCGCCAGACTCAGAACCGGGTGAACGTGAACTTGCGCTTGATTGCAGCGAAGGACGGCGGGTGTATCTGGTCCGGCCAGTTCGAGCGCCAACTGGAGAACGCGACCCAACTGGCGGATGACGTGGCGGCCACGGTCGGGCGCGAATTGAAACTGAGGGTCGCCGAAGCCCGGTCGGCTGCCGTGCGCGCGCTGGCACCCGCCGTGCATGAGGCTTACCTCCTGGGCCGCTACTTCTTCAACCGCTGGCGCCCCGAGCAGTCACCCGATCCGGCGGCGCATTTCCGGCGCGCCATTCAGATGGACCCGACGTTCGCGCCGGCCTACTGCGGTCTGGCCGATTGCCTGCATTTGCAGGCCTTCTGGGCGCAAGCGCGCCCGCGCGAGGTCATGCCCGAGGCGGTGACGGCGGTCGAGAAGGCGCTCGCGCTCGATCCCTTACTCGCGGATGCGCATCGCGCCCTCGGCGTGCTCCACAGCGCTTTTCACTGGGTCAGTACCGCCTGTGAGAAGTCTCTGTCTCGCTGCCTGGAACTCGATTCGAGCAGCGCGACCGGCCGTTGCGAATACGGCCTGTCGTTCCTCACGCCGCTGGGGCGACTCGACGAGGCGCGGGGCTGGCTGATGGAGGCGCGAGAGTTGGACCCGCTTTCGCCGCACATCCTCCATGGATTGGCAGCCAACGATTCGTGTTGTGGTCGGCACGAATTAGCCCTGGCCAACGCGCGCAAGGCCGTGGAACTGGATCCGGGCTACACGCTGGGTTACTGGGCCGCCATCGGACCGCTCGTGGCCCTGAGCCGCTGGGAAGAGGCGGATGAAGCCATCCGACGCGCGCAGGAAAGCTGTCCACGAGTTTATTCGGATATCGTTGAATCGTGGGTTCGCGCGGTGCAGGGGCGTTCGGACGAGGCCCGTCAGCTCCTGGCGGGGCTGCTGGACCTGCGCACGCGGGAATACTGTTCGGATGCCTGCCTCGCCTTTGCCGCCCTCGCACTGGGTGACCGTGCGCTCGCCCTCCGGTTGATGGCCGAGGCCATCCAGGCGCGCGATCCTCACGTGCGCACACTCGGCGTCCATCCCGCTTACCGCGACCTACACAACGATCCGACTTGGCCTGGAATCCTCCGCCAGGCCGGCCTGCCGGTGACGGAGGCTGCGACGCAGCGTTAAGCGGTAAGCCGTTTGAACAGGTAACCCTCAGGTAACCCCCATCGGCTTGGTCCGCGCCAGTGCGCGCTGGTAAACTGTCGCGCATGAAGACAAATGCACGCAAGACGACAGGAATGTGCCCGCCCGTTGGCCTGCATGGCCGTAAGTGCGCCAGCGTTGTTTCATCCGTGGTCTTGGCGTTGAACCTCTGCGGCACGGCGCTCGGCAGTGACTTGAATCTCACTCTGATTGGCGCATGGGAAGGCGGCCCAGTCTGGGATGTCGCGTTGGTCGGCGAACGAGCCTACGTCGCTTCCGGGGAGAGTGGCATCACGGTGCTTGACCTCTCCGATCATGCCCAGCCGCGGGTGGTGGGGGACTATTGGACTAACGGTTTCTGGGCCGTAAGGGTGCGGACTCAAGGAGGGCACGCTTTCGTCAGTGCGTACGAGAAAGGGCTGTGGGTCTTCGACATTGCCGCGCCGGGAGCGCCGAAGCCGGTGGGAGCCTGCGAGGAAATCTGGGCCGGCAATCTCGCGCTCTCTGACCATCACGCTTTCGCCACCAGTGTCGCAGGTCTTCATGTCATTGACATTTCCTCTCCAACCGCCCCCGCGCGCGTCGCGACCGTGACCAACATCTCGGCGAACGCCGTTACTGTCGCGAAAAACCATGTCTTCGTGGGTTCTCGCTCGTGGGTTGCCGCATTGGACATCTCCGATCCCTCGAACCCTGTTCTCCAGGGCGTGGTTAAGTTCCCGCGCGAGCCACATGAGATCACGGATTTGGCCTGTGTTGGCGACTACCTGTATGTCGCTGGGTATTATTTCGGGTTTTGGGGGGTAGGGTACGCGGAGCAGTTGGTTGTGCTCGACGTCTCGAACCCGGCCGAGCCTCGCCGAGTGGCGGCGCTTGACTTCCCTCCGAATCACGGTGGAGGGACGCGTCTGTCATTCCTCGACCATTACGCGCTGGTGACTGTCGGCAGCGACGGTTTCGTAGCGGTGGACGTTTCTGATCCACTCCGCCCACCGTTTGTCGGAACCTGTCGGGACGCGCTTCCACTGGCCGTCCGCGGCAGCCAGCTAATATGCCGATACGACAGTCCCGTCTTCGAGTCCGGCAGCGCTCTGGCCGTGTTTGAGATTTCTCCCTACCTCAAGTCCATCGCGAAGGAAGGCGCGAACGTGAAGCTGGACTGGGAAGGCTTCGGCCCGGCGCGGTTGCAACGCGCCACGCGGCTCACGAATCCCGACTGGCTGGACCTGCCAGGCTTCGAGGGCACAAACACGGCCACCTTGCCGGCCAACGGCGGCGCAGAGTTTTTCCGGCTTGTCCGACCGTGAGGAGGGCTTCACCCGACTCATCATGACCCCATGAATCGTCTTGCAGGCAAAGTCGCCCTCATCACCGGCGGGGCGGGCGCCATCGGCCTGGCGGCGGCGAAACTGTTGCTGCTCGAAGGAGCGAGCGTGGTGCTCGTGGACGTGTCCGAGTCCCGGTTGCGGCAAGCGTCGCTGACGCTGGGCAGCGACCGCGCCAGTTCGGTGGTCGCCGATGTGACCACGCCGGAGGACACGCGGCGTTACGTGCAAGCGGCGGTGGATCGGCACGGCGGCGTTGACGTTCTTCTCGCCAACGCTGGCATCGAAGGCGACATCCAGCCCCTGGCGGATTATCCGCTGGCGACCTTCGATCGCGTGCTGGCGGTGAACGTGCGCGGGGTGTTCCTCGGTTTGCAGCAGGTCATTCCCGTGATGGCCGGACGCGGCAGCGGCAGCATCGTGATCACCTCGTCCATCCTTGGACTCAAAGGCGCGGGCGCCGGGCTTTCCGCCTACGCCGCGAGCAAACACGCGGTCGTCGGGCTGATGCGCACGGCGGCCATCGAATGTGCCCCGTTGAACATCCGCGTCAACACGGTGCATCCGGCATTCGTCGAAGGCCGGATGATGGAGCGAATCGCGCACGGCGTGTCGCCGAATGCCAGCGAGGAGTTCCGGCAGCAGACACGGCCCCTCGTGCCCCTCTCCCGCTATGGCACGCCCGACGAGGTCGCGCAACTGATGTTGTTTCTCGCCAGCGACGAAAGCCGGTTCTGCACGGGCGGCACTTACACCGTGGACGGCGGGATGTCGGCGACGTGAATTCCAAACCAGAAAACGAATGAAACCTCCCTCCCACTCTGAACTGCCCGACGCTCCGCCACTCGCTGTGGAACCCAGCGCCGAAACGAATTTTCCCCGTCCGGCTTACGCCTGGTATGTCGTGGGCGTGCTCACGCTGGCTTATGTGTTTTCGTTCGTGGATCGGCAGATCATTGCTTTCCTCATTCCTTCGATCCGGCAGGATTTCAACCTGGGCAACTTCGAGATCGGGCTGTTGCAGGGGACTACCTTCGCCATCTTTTATACTTTCTTCGGTCTGCCGCTCGGGCGCATGGCCGACACCCGCAGCCGGCGTGGGTTGATCGCCGCGGGTTTCGTGTTGTGGAGCCTGATGACCGCCGCGTCCGGATTGGCGCAACGGTTCTGGCACCTGCTGCTTTGTCGCACGGGCGTGGCGGTGGGGGAGGCGGCGCTGTCGCCGGCGGCTTACTCGCTCATCACGGACTACTTTCCGTCGCGACGCCGCGCCACGGCCATTGGCGTGTATTCGTTTGGCATCTGCCTGGGCTCCGGCTTGTCGCTCGTTGGCCTGGGGTTGATTATTGAGTTCCTCGGCAGCAAGGAACTCCCCGTGCTGCCGTTGATCGGGGCGGTGCGTCCGTGGCAGGCGGTGTTCTTCATCGTCGGACTGCCCGGAGTGTTGTTTGCATTGCTGCTGCTGACGGTGCGGGAAGTTCCGCGTCACGGGGCGCACGTGGCGGCGGGCGTCCCGCCTGCCGTAGAGCCGGGTTTCCAGCCCGGCGGAAGCAGCCGAAAAAACTCCAGCCCGCTCGATCTCTCGAAACCCCATCTGGGCGGCAGGACGCCGCCCTCCACGGCAGGCGGGACGCCGGCCACTACGGCGATGCGGTTGCGCGACGTCGCCGCGTTTCTGGTGTCGCATCGGGGAACGTTTCTGAGCCTGTTTCTCGGCATGGCGTTTCTCACGTTTGCCGGTTACGCTAACAGCAACTGGATGGTGCTCTTCTTCAAAGCGCGGCACGGCTGGTCGGACGCGCAGACCGGTCTGGTGCTGGGAATCATCATGGCGCTCGGCGGCGCGCTGGGCGCGGTGGGCGGCGGTCGGCTGGCCGATGCCTGGCGCAGCCGCGGTTGTGCGGACGCCAATTTGCGTGTGGCGCTGCTGGGGGCCGCGGTCTGCCTGCCGGCGGCGACGCTCTATACGCTGGCGGGCAGCGGCGCCGGAGCCGCAGCAGGAATGGTGTTCATGGTGATTGGTTTCAGCGCGCCGTTCGCACTGGTGGCAGCGACGGTTCAACAACTCGCGCCCGCCGCGATGCGCGCGCAGGCGTCCGCCCTGTTTCTGTTTTTCATCAACCTGATCGGCATGGGCCTGGGACCGCTGGTGACCGGATGGCTGGGCCGGGGCTATCCGGTTGGGGCCGAAGCGGAATGGTTGCCGCAGGCGCTGCTGCTCACGCAGGTAGCCGGTGGCATCGGCGCCGTCGTGATCTTCGCGTCTGGATTGAAGACTTACCGTCGAACGATTGTGCAACTGCTCGGCTCGTTGCGTCCAACCTCTGCCTGATGCGCCGCCCATGAACACTCGCGAACCCAGTCCTCCGCTGCCGCCACTCTTGCGGGCGTTGGAACGGCTCGAGAAAACGCAACCTGCCGACCGCGCTTTCGTGGATGACCGCGAGGCAGTCACGTGGGCTGAATTCGCCGAGCGGGTGAGGGACTGCGCAGCAGCGCTCGACGCCTTCGAGCTGAAGCCCGGCGAACGCATCGGTATTCACGCGCTCAACTCGATTGAACTCGCCGTCACGATGCTTGCTTGCTGGCGGGCCGGACTGGTCACAGTGCTGTTGAGCCCCGCCAGCAAGGGACCCGAACTGGCACAGGAACTCTCCGCCAGCGGAGCGGTCGCGTATCACGGCGACGACGACCTCTATCCTGTGGGAGAACCGATGCTCGCGCGCTGCCCGTCGCTGCGATTGGCGCTGCTATTGAAGCGCGGAACCCGCACCCCAGAAACGGTCGTGCGATTTCCGTCCGCAGTTCCTCCGGCGCCGGTGAGGCCCGAGCCGCCGCAGGACCTGGCGGCCATCCTGTTCAGCTCCGGGACCACCGGCGTTCCCAAAGGAGTCATGCAAACGCACGCGACATTTGGCGCGATGGGAGAAGCTGAGTGGGGCCTTGGCATCACCCTGCGGCACGTGGCCTTTCTCGTCGCGCCGCTGGGCTACATCACCAGCCTGTTTGTGCTCGCCCAGTGCCTCACCCGCGGCTTCACGGCCATTCTTCAGCGCCGGTTCGATCCGGACCTGCTGCTCGACGCGGTGGCTCGGCATCGTTGTACGTACGTCTTTGTCTTGTCCCCGTCCGCCGCCCAGTTGGTTCTCCGGGCGCAACAGGCGCGCCCGCGCGACGTGAGTTCCTGCGTGTGTTGGCCCGTGGGCGGCGACGCGGCGCCGGCCTCGCTACTCGAAGCCTGGCCCGCGTATTTCGGACAGGAACTCCTGCACGGCTACAGCCTGACGGAGTTCTTCCCCGCCTTGGGCAATCCTCCGAACCGCGATCGCCGGGGCTCGATCGGGATTCCCGTGGATCGGGCTGAAATCCGTGTCGCGCGCGAAAGCGGAGGCGAGTGCGAGCCGGGCGAAGTCGGTGAAATCCAATTGCGCGGCCCGTATTTGTTCGCCGGCTATTGGAACGATCCAAAGACCACCGCCGCCGTGATGCAGGATGGCTGGTTCCGCACCGGCGACCTCGCGCATCGCGACGCCGACGGCTACTTCTGGTTTCATGGCCGCCTCAAACTGATCATCACCTGCGACGGCGAAAAGATTTCCCCGCAACACGTCGAGAACGCCTTGCTCGAACACGCAGATGTCGTCGAAGCCGGCGTGGTCGGCAAGCCGGACGCGCAACACGGCGAAGTGCCGGTGGCGTTCGTGCGGCTGCAGCCTGGCTCGACGGTGGACGCGACGGTGCTCCGCGATTTCGTGGCCGCGCGCGCGGAGGACTGCGGCGTGCCGGCGGAAATCATCTTCGTCGAAGCGTTGCCGCGTGGCCGCACCGGCAAGGTAGATCGGCGCGCGTTGCGGGAAGGGCTTCTGACCCGTGTTCCGGCGCGTTAGCCGTGTGAGCCTGCCACCCTGGGTCGGTTGCACGTCGGAATCGACGGTAGGCCGGCACGGTCTTGTTGGCGCGGCCCGTCGGCGTGCTTGCGCTGCTTGCGCTTGCCCGGCCACAGGCGTTCGCGCATGTTTGGCCGCATGAATCACCCGTGGTTCGTCTGTTTGCTTTGTGCTTGGGTCGCGAGCGGTTGTGCGGCGCGGCGGCAGGAGGCGAACCGTCAGCTTGTGCTGGCCAACGCCCGCGCCTATAACGAACGCAACCCCGAGCGGTTGCGCGCCACGCTGGCCGACAACCTGCGGCGTCATTGCCAGGCCACGCCGGACGTAAGTGTGCGGAGCGCCGGCGATTTCCTCGCGTTCGCGGAATCGGATTGGCGGACGTTCCCCGCCGGGCGCCTCGAAGTGCGGCAACTCAGCGCGCAGGGGAATCTGGTCGGGGTGTTCGGTCGTTACACGGGAACGCAGCACGCGGCCTTGGGGCCGTTTCCCGCCAGCGGTCGGCGGGTGGACCTGGATTTCGCGGGCGTCTTTCGCATCGCCCGCAGCCGCATCGCGGAAATCTGGATCACGTGGGACAATCTTGCCGCGCTCACCCAGCTTGGTCATTGGCCGCCCGCAACCGCGCCGTCGCCGAACGCCCCGGGCGCCGATGCCAGGCAGCATCCTGCCCGCGAGGATTTCGTCGGCGCCTGGCGGCTGGTTTCGTGGACCGCGACGGTGGACGGGCAAAGCCAGTTTCCGTTCGGCCCGGACGTGCCCGGACTCCTTCACTATACCGGTGACGGACAGATGTTCGTGTTCCTCTCGCAATCGAACCAGCTTCAGCCAGTCTTTCGTGGTTGCCACTCCCGACACTTTGCGGTGGCCACAGGCCGGGCACGGGCCTATGGTCCCGGCATGTCCAGCGAAGCGCGACCCGCCTCACCGCCGAAGGGCGGCGCGGTTGAGTTCACCACGACGCACTGGAGCGTGGTGCTCGCCGCAGCGCAGGAGGCCTCGCCCGGCGCCCAGGAGGCGCTGGAGCGGTTGTGCCGAACGTACTGGCCGCCGGTTTGCGCTTACCTCCGCCGGTTGGGCCGCCAGCCCGCCGACGCCGAGGACCTCACGCAGCAGTTCTTCGGGCGCTTCCTGGCCCGCAAGCATTATCAACTGGCCGACCGCGAGCGCGGGCGGTTCCGCACCTTCCTGCTCACCGCGGTCAAACGCCTGCTGGTGAACGAATGGGAACGGGCTGCCGCCCAAAAGCGGGGCGGCGGTGCCGCGCCGGTTTCGTTGGACGCGGTCCAACCCGGCGCGGAGGGGCGGGCACTGGAGTTGCCCGATGAACGGACCGCGGAGCACGCCTACGAGCACAACTGGGCGCTCACGCTGCTCGATCAGGTGCGGACGCGGCTGGAGGCCGAGTACGCCGCCGAAGGCAAGGCGGAGGTTTTCGCGGTGTTGGAGCAGTTTCTTCCGGGCGGCGAAAGCGCCTGCACCCAGAGCGAGGCCGCCCGTCGCCTGCAGGTGGCGGAGGGCACGCTGAAGTCGCAGGTGCATCGGCTCCGGCGGCGGTACCGCCACCGGCTGCGTGAGGAGGTGGCCGTCACCGTGGCCACGCCGGCGGAGATTGACGAGGAACTGCGGCACTTGGTGGCGGTGTTGAGTCGGCCCGAGGGATGAGCGAGCGCATCTTGATACCCCCACCGGAACGCAGCGTTGACACTGCCGCGGCGTGGAACTCGCCCCGTGCCGCAGCGTCAACGCTGCGTTCCTTCGCGCCGAGCGGCGTAGGATGGTGGTGGTATCAAGATGCGCACGGGATGAGCGCGGACTTTAAGCCAGGTGTGCTCCAGAACGCCTCGCCGACGGGCGGTCCCTGGGTTTGCTTGCGTTGGCCCGCCGCGGCCCGTCGCGCAACCATGAGTCCTTTTTGCTGTAGCAGCCAACGGGGGCACTCCCGATCCGCCCCTCGAGAATGAACGCGATCTGCAAGTGTTGTGGCGCGCCCCTGCCCGAGG
Source organism: Verrucomicrobiota bacterium (assembly GCA_016871715.1). GTDB lineage: Bacteria > Verrucomicrobiota > Verrucomicrobiia > Limisphaerales > J093 > VHCO01. The sequence continues at coordinate 3,107 of VHCO01000109.1, read as the reverse complement.
GCGCGGCGGGCAATCGCTGTCCAAAGTGCCTGTTGCGCATCGGCCTGGAAGACACGCTGGTCGTGCCCGAGGACGCCCTGCTCCCCACGGCCCAAGCTCTCGCGGGGCAGCGCTTTGGGGATTATGAACTGCTTGAGGAAATCGCCCGCGGCGGCATGGGCGTCGTGTACAAGGCGCGGCAAGTCAGCCTCAATCGCATCGTCGCGCTCAAGTTGATTCTCTCCGGGCAATTCGCCAGCAAGCAGGAGGTGCTGCGCTTTCGCGGTGAGGCCGAGGCGGCGGCCAACTTGCGCCATCCGAACATCGTGGCCATCCACGAGACGGGCGAGCACGACGGCCAGCATTATTTCTCGATGGACTACGTGCCGGGGCGCGACCTGGCGGCCATCGCGCGCGACGGCCCGTTGCCGGGCAAGCGCGCGGCGCGTTACGCGCAAATCATCGCCCAAGCCATTCACTACGCCCACCAGCAAGGCACGCTGCACCGCGACCTCAAACCGTCCAACGTGCTGATTGACGCCGACGACCAACCGCGCGTGACCGACTTCGGCTTGGCGAAACGGTTGCGCGGCGACTTCGGCGTGACGGTCACGGGGCAGATCGTTGGCTCGCCCAACTTCATGCCGCCGGAGCAGGCCACCGGCAAACGCGGCGTCGTGGGACCGGCCAGCGATGTGTATGGCATCGGCGCCGTGCTGTATCACCTGCTCACGGGTCGCCCGCCCTTTCAGGCGGCGACGTTCGAGGACGTGCTGCGGGCATTGCACGAAACCGAGCCGGTGCCGCCGCGTCAGCTCAATCCCAGCGTGCCACGCGATCTGGAAACGCTCTGCCTCAAGTGCCTGGAGAAAGAGCCGGGCAGGCGATATGCCTCGGCGCAGGAACTGGCGGATGAACTGGGGCGATTCCTGCGCGGCGAACCGATCCTCGCCCGCCCGATCGGCCGCGTGGAGAAGCTCTGGCGCTGGGGCCGGCGCAAGCCGGCGCTGGCGGGACTCGGCGTCGCGCTGCTGCTCGTCGCCGCCATCGGGCTGGCCGCCGTACTCTGGCAATCGAAGGCACGGCAACAGGCGCTCGTCGAGACGCGTCGGCTGCTGTACGCGGCGGACATGAAAGTCGCCCAACAGGCCTGGGAGAGCGAGAATCCCGCCTTGCTGCAAAGCCTGCTGGACGCGCAGCGGCCCCGGCCCGGCGCCGAGGACCTGCGCGGTTTCGAGTGGCGGTTGCTCTGGCGCTGGTGGCGGGACGACGACCGCGCCGTGTTTTATCCGCATCCTGGCGACGTCCGAGCGGTCGCGTTTTCCGGCGATGGCCGCAGCCTGGCCACGTTAAGCGGGGCGGACGGGACGGCGCGCGTTTGGGAATTACTCCACAAAGGCGCGGCCACGCCGGAAGCCGAATTCACCAATGTCACTTGCCTCGCGTTCGCGCCCGTCAACGCCACTTTGGCCTTGGGTTCGCGCGCGGGCGGTGTCCGGCTTTGGAATGCGGCCGCGCAACGTGAAGTCGGGCTGCTCGATGGACTGAGCGGCGCCGTGACGTGTCTGGCGTTCACGGCGGATGGCCGGACGCTCGCGGCGGCCGGGACCAACGCGCAAGTGCGCCTCTGGAATCTCGCGGACGGGCAGCCGAGCGGCCTCCTCGAACACTCAGGGCCGGCGGTCAGCCTGGCCTTTGCTCCCGACGGCAGCCGCCTGGCGGCCCTCAGCGCCAACGGTCAACTGCGGTTGTGGAATCCGCACTCAGGCAGGATGGAAGCCAATGCGACGGTCCCGCTGACCAACGAAGTGCGGCTGCTGCAATTCTCGACGGATGGCTCCGCGCTCGCCGTGTGCGACAATCACGAATTGACCTGGTGGGACGTCACCGCGCAACGCCCGCGCGACGCGTTCCCTCGCGCTCGGCACGGCAGCCCGGCCGACGCCATGTCGCCCGACGGTCGCCTGTTGGCGAGCGGGGGATGGTCTGGTTGCCGCGTCTGGGACCTGACGACCGCGCAAGAAGTAGCTGTGAGCAGGAGCCGGCGAAACCTGGCTTACAGTGTGGCGTTTTCGCGCGACGGCCGATTCCTGGCCACGGGTGTCCCCGGCGGCGTCTTGCTCCACAACCTGCAACCCACTGAACCCTTCGACCTGCTCCGGTCTCAGCCGGGCCTGCGCGGGCTGGCTTTCGCGCCGGACAGCCGGTTCTTGGCCGCGAGTGGTGAGCGGCAACTCGAAGTGTGGGCGGTGGCGGCGCGGCAGACGGTGGCGGCGTGGCGCGGACATGGCGCCAGCACCTATGGCCTGGCCTTTTCCCCCGACGGCAAGCTGCTGGCGACGGCCAGCGATGACAAGCTGGTCAAGCTTTGGGACACGTCGGCCTACACCAACCTCGCCTCCCTCCCGGCTCACCGCGCGTGGGTGCGGTCACTGTGCTTCTCTCCGGATGGCCGGCTGCTGGCGACGATTGACGGGCGTGCCGTGCGTCTTTGGAACGTGGCCACCCGCGGGGAAGCCGCGCCGCCGCTGGCGCTCGACTTGGGAAGCCGCGCGATCGCGTTTTCGCCCAACGGCCGGCATTTCGCCGCAGCCGGCGCCGACGGCTCCGCGACCGTGTGGGACACCCGTTCGTGGAGGGCAGCCGCCAGCCATACGGACCACTGGGCGGTTGCGCGAGGCGACCAGCGCCTCCTCCACGGGTGCGTCTTCCTGCCCGACAACCGCACGCTTGTGACCGGCGACAACGGCGGCCACATCGTGGTTTGGGACCTTCAACGCCGGAAAACGATTCACGCCTGGCAGGCGCATCCGGCGGGCATCCGGGCGTTGGCGCTCGCCCCGGATGGCCGCACGCTGGTCAGCGGCGGTTACGACGGCACGGTCACGCTCTGGCACACGGCGACGTGGCGGGCCATGCTGACCTTCGAGCATCCGAGCGCGGTGTACGCCCTGGCCTTTTCCCCCGATGGCCGCGCGTTGGCCACCGCCTGCGATGACGGCGTGATCCGACTCCAGAACTCCTGACATGGTATTGCCGCGCTTGCGCAATTTCCGGGCATTTTCCGTGATCTGAGGTGCGAGGGGGGGGGGGAACCCAAACCTGTCCGCTTTCTTGGAATGGTCCTA
>VHCO01000108.1 GCA_016871715.1 Verrucomicrobiota bacterium | reverse complement strand
ATCGTGCTGGTTTGTGGTAGGTGACGCAGAACGGAGCCCGCACGCCCGCGCGCCTCGGCGCGGCCGCATCGCCGCGGGCAAGATGCCCGCGCTCCTTCATGGTTGTGAATGTTAATTGTGCTGGTTTGTGGTAGTTGACATAGGTAGGGACCAGGTCTGCCTACAGCAGGGCGCGGGATTCGAGGACGGAGCGGGCGCGGCCGATCCGTTTGTCGGCCGATCCGTTTTGACTTGGCTGGGTGGGGGGAGCACCCTGGGCGCATGAATCGTCACGCGCACGCGCCAGCGTCTTCAGTCTCAGTCCGGGGCCGATACGGACATGCCTGCGAGGTCGGTCGGGGGGGGGTGAGAGTCGGGGTCCTTTGGCTGCTCGCCTGGGCGGTGATCGGGTGGCCGGCGAGCGGGCCGAGCGCCCGGGCCGACTGGCCGGAGTTTCGCGGGCCGCGAGGGGACGGCCATGTGGTGGCGGTCGGACAGACCGCGGGGGCGGGGCTGCCCTTGCAGTGGAGCGAGACTCGGAATGTTCGGTGGAAGACGGCGATTCCGCATCGTGGTTGGTCGACGCCGGTGGTGATGGGCGGCCAGGTCTGGTTGACGACTGCCACGGTGGACGGACACGATTTCTACGTGCTGGGCGTCGAGGCGGACACGGGCGAGGTGCGCTTCCACCAGAGACTGTTCCACAGCGACGACCCGGAACCGCTGGGGAACGGCGCCTCGATGAACTGCTACGCCACGCCGTCGTCGTTGATCGAGCCGGGTCGAGTGTACGTGCACTTTGGCAGCTTTGGGACGGCGTGCGTGGACACGTCGACGGGCCAAGTGGTGTGGAAGCGCGACGATCTGCGTTGCCGGCACTACCGCGGTCCGGCGTCGTCGTTGGTCGGGTACAACCGTTTATTGATCCTGACGATGGACGGGGCGGACCTGCAGTATCATGTCGCGCTGGACAAGGAGACGGGGCAGACGGTTTGGCGGACAGATCGGTCGGTGGCGTGGAACGACGAGCACGTGCCTGGGCAGATGGCGCGGGACGGGGACTTGCGCAAGGCGCATAGCACGCCGCTGATCGTCACTCATGGCGGCCAGACACAACTGCTGAGCGTCGGCGCCAAGGCGGCGTACGGCTACGATCCGCAGACCGGGCGCGAGTTGTGGCGGGTGCAGCACCCGGATTGGTCCGCCGCGCCCCGGCCGCTGTTCGACGGCGGTTTGGCGTTCGTGGTGACGGGTTTGTCGAAGAAAGAGCTCTGGGCGGTGAAGACGGATGGCGCGGGCGACGTGACCGACAGCGCCGTGGTGTGGAAGCTGCGGACGCACGTGGGGAAGTACGCCTCGCCGCTGTTGGTGGAAGGTTTGATTTACACGGCCGCGGACGAGAGCTTCATCACCTGCCTGGAGGCGGCGACCGGGACAGTGGTCTGGACGGAACGTGTAGGGGGCAAGTTTGCCGCCTCGCCGGTGTACGGGGATGGTCGGCTTTATTTCTTCAGCCAGGAAGGCGTGACAACGGTGCTTAAACCGGGCCGGCAATACGAGCGATTAGCGCAGAACACGCTCGCCGACGGGTTCATGGCGTCACCGGCGGTCTCCGGCAAGGCGTTCTACCTGCGGACCAAGACTCACCTGTACCGCATCGAAGAACCGGTTGGGCCGGAACGATAGGGGGCGTGTCGGGCGGGAGGTTGGGGTGACTGCACCGCGCGTGTGTCACTGGCTTTGGCTGCTCTGGCCGCCGGCGGCTGCGGTGGTTGTGGTGGCGGCCTGCGCGCGGAGGTGGGCGGCGAGAGGAGCGAAGGCTTGGTCGGGGGTTGGCGCCCCGTTCCATTGTTCCCAGAAGCGCCCGAGGGGAGTGGTCTCGAGGTATTGTTTGCGGCGCACGTCACCTTCGGAGGTAGCGCCTTTAGGTTGCCAATCTGGGCCGAGGGCGGCTCGGGCCTCTTCGAGTCGCTGCTGGGCGGCGGCGAGGTCGCCGCGTTTCCAGGCCAGGTAACCGCGCAGGAAGAAGCCGCCGGTGGCCTTGGCATTGGAGCGGCAGGCGGCGGTGAGTCGTTGGTCCGCGCGGGCATCGTTGGCGCGGAGGAGGGCGATTTCGCCCAGCAACAGGAGGGCGCCGGTCTCTTCGGGGTTGATGGCGTGAGCCTGTTCGAGGGCGGCTTCGGCGGCGGCGAGATCGGCCTCGGACTGGGCGGACAAGGCGCGGATGACGCCCCACTGTTGGAAGGCGCGGTGGCTGTGGGGGTTGACGCGCTGAAGTTGTTGCATTTGCGCGAGTGCACCCGGCACATCGCCTTCGGCCGCCAAGCAATGGCCGAGGTAATAGAGCGAGTCTTCGTGACTTGGGTCCAGCGCCAAGGCCTGACGAAAGAGTTCGATGGCGCGCGGATGGTCTCGGTCGATCTTCATGGCGTTCATGGCGGCGCGTTGTTTCTGCCAGAACTCGAGCACTCGAGCGCGCTCGGCTGAGGTAAGCGCGGGAGAGCGGGGGGCGGATCCTGGGTTGGCTGCGGCCTGCGTTTGGGCGGGTGCTGGGCTTTGGCTGCGGTTGTTGGGCGACGAGTCTCCGCCTGCCACTGGGCCGGCGCCAGGGCGCAAGGGGACGCGTTGGGGGCGGGGATCGCCTTCGGTGATCTGGTAGCGCGCGTTAGCGGCGAGTTGGGTGAAGACGGCGGCATCACCGGCCGGCCACCGGACCTCGAGTCGGTCGACATGGGTAGCTGGGCCCAAGCCGAAGTGGAGGGTATGGCTGCTCTGCGAGAGGTACGAGACGCTGAAGACGGTGCGGCGGAGCGGGACGGCTCCGAGGAAGGCGGTGACTTGGGCGCCCTCGGCGAATCCGAGGGGTGCGCCATGGCGGTTGCGGCTGCGCAAGCGGAGCTGGAGCCAGTGGCCGCTGGGGGTGTCGTTGCGCAGGAGTTGGACGCCTTCACCCAGGTGCGACAGGAGGATGTCGGGGTCGCCGTCTTGGTCGTAGTCGGCCAGGGCCAACCCGCGGCTGACGTGGGGCTCGGTCAGGGGCGGGCTGAGCGGGGCGAGGTTATGGAAGTAGCTGCCGCGCTCGTTCCAGAAGAGGAATGGCTCTTGGGGTTTGAGTTTCCGTGGGGGCGGCCCGGCGGCTTCGAGGGTATTGCCGTTGACGACGACGAGATCGAGCCAGCCGTCCGCGTCGAAGTCTGCGAATTCGCAACCCCAACTGACGTAGGGGAGCGCGATTTGGCCCAGGCCCTTTTGATCGGCCAGGTCCATGAAGCGGACGGGGACCTGGCGGGAAGCGGGCGCCGGGTTGGGTGGGTGCGCGGGTGGAGGTCCCGGGCCGGCTGGCGGCGGTGCGGCGGGGTGGCCGGCCGAGTTGGGAGCCGAGGTTGTAGGCTGGCCGGAGCTGGGCTTGGGTCGCAAGTCCATGAGCAGGTTGTCGTAGAGGGCGTTTTCTTGGCCGACCCAATGGCCTACGAACAGGTCATCATCGCCGTCGCGGTTGTAGTCGGCGACCGCCAGGCCCATGGCACTGCGGTAATCGGCGACATAGGCGGGATGGCTCAAGTCGGCGAAGCGTCCGCCTTGATTGTAGTAGAAGACATTGTCCGAGACGTCGTTGGCCACGTAGAGATCGAGCCAGCCGTCGTTGTCGAAATCGTGCCAGAGGGCGCCGAGGCTGCGTCCTTCGGGGTTGGTGACGCCCAGTTCGGGGGCGACATCGGTGAAGGTGCCATCGCCGTTGTTGCGCCAGAGGGCGTTTAAACCGCCGGGGTAAGAGGCCGGGTTCAGGGTGAAGGGGACGGCGGTGCCGATTTGGCTCGAGATCTTGTCGCGGTCGGCGGCGTTCTCCTCGTACTGGACATAACCGCAGACGTATAAGTCCAGGCAGCGATCGTTGTTATAGTCGCCCCAGGAAACGCCGGTCCAGAACCCGGGCGAGTCCGGCAGGCGCGGTTCGCGGACGAACCGTCCGGAGCCGCCTTCGTTGCGGAAGAGGCGGAGGGTGTTGTAGCCCGCCACGACCAGGTCCAAGTAACCGTCGCCGTCGTAATCGCCCCAAGCGGCACCGTTACCTAAGAGGCGCGTCTGTGGGAAACCGTCGACGGGTCGGAAGGTGCCGTCGCCAAGGTTCTCGAAGAGGCCGCACGGTGCGAGGGAGTCGGGGGGCGCCCCCAGCGGTCCGCCGACACTGACCAGGAAGAGGTCATCGTCACCGTCGTTATCGAAGTCGCCCCAGGCGGCGCCCGGGCCCATGTCTTCGGGGAGTTGCGAGGTCCGATCGCCGGCGAAGGTGCGGAAGGAGGCGAGCCCAACGGCGGCGGTGACGTCGGTGAACTGCGGTTTGGGGGCGGCGGCGGGCAGCCGCAAGGTCAGGGCGCTGGTGATGTCGGGGAGTTTCTCGTCTGGGCGGTAGGACTGCGGGCGAGTGGTGCGGTACCAGAGCCAGCCTGCGCCTGTTCCCAGGAGGCCCAGGGTCAGGAGGGCGATGAGGGTGGCGCGGAGGCGGCGACGGCGCGGGCTTAGGGTTGGGAGTTGGGCGTCGGTGCTCAAGGGGTGCTTTGGGCTCGGCCCACCTCGCGCGCGAGAGCGACGGTGGCCGGGTGGGAGTGGGGAGCGGCGGCTTGGTGTTTACCCAGGACGACGACCGTGGCGGAGGCGCGGGCGATCTCGGTGACGGGGGCGGTCAACTGGTTGGTGGCGCCGAAGAGGTAGTTCAACAGGAATTGATCGACCTTGCGATATTGGAGGGCGACTTGGATGTGGTACTTACCGGGCGCATCGGGGGCCGGGAGGGGGAGGTTATGGTCGCCGGCCCAACGGTCCGCCTTGGGGGTATCGGTGCCGCCGGCCAGGGCCGCGGTGCAGGGAATCGAGTACTGCACGGTATCGGAGTAGCCGGGGAACAGGGCGCGGCGATACCGCACGCCGACCATCTCCCAGAGGTTATGGCGGTCGATCAGGTTACCGTGCTGATCCACGGGTTCGGCCTTGAAGAGGAAGGTGCCGGGCTCGATGAAGTGTTTTTCGTCGCGGGTGCCGGACTTGAAGATCTCGCGACCGGCATCGTCGGTGACGCGGACTTCGAGCCAGCTTTGGATGATGTCCAGGGGGCCGGTGGGGAAGTCGTGGCCAACCTTGTTCGAGGCCATGACGACGCGCAGGGGGATGCTCTCGCCTGGTGCGACCGAGTCGGGGGTACTTAGGGCGAGCTTGACGATGGGGCCCTGGGCCCATTTGGAGGCGATCTCGGGGATCTCGGTTCGGCCTTGCAGCCATTCCTCAGTCAAGCGGACTTGTTCTTCCCAGCCCTCGAGTCCGAGGGCTTTAGGCATGAGTTGGTTCGAGGCGATGAAGCGGTGGCTGCGGTGTTGGCCGTCGTTGGGGCGGCGGTTGTAGTCGGCGGCGTCGCCGGCGGCGGGGTCGTGGGAGCGGACCAGGGGCATATGGCACTCGCGGCATTCGAGGGTTTTGGTGGCGTCGCCCTTCTGATTCCAGTGGCTGGCGGCCCAATTGTCGTATTGGTTCTGGAGCTGGACCCAGCCGACGCGGTTGACTTCCTGGTCGATGAATTGCTTGTGGCACGCGGCGCAATACTCCGGTTTCTTGAACATCCGTTTGCTGAGTTGGTTGTGTTCGGCCGGGTAAGTGCGGATGAGGAAGTCGCGCGCCAGGCGACCCCAACCGTTGGTTTGCCATTGCCAGAGGTATTCGCGGGGTTGGGTCACGGTGTAATTGGCGTTGCCCTTGACGTCGGTTTCGTGGATGGCGTGGCAGGCGAGACAGGAGACGCCTTCTTGGTAGCCGTGCAGTCCGGTCAGATTCTCGACGAAGATGTTCTTCGTGCCGGAGAATAGCGAGATCGGGTCGTGACAGCCGCCACAGTAACGCGTCGATTCGGGCCCGTTTTGTTGGGCCATGACGTTCTGGATGCCTTGAAAGACGGTGTCCATGGCCGCATACCGATGGGCGCTGGGTTTCCATTCCTCGAGGATCTGGTCGTGGCACCCGGCGGTCCCGCATGAGTCTGAGCCAGCTAGGGAATGGGCGGCGAAGGCTCCGCCCGTAGCGGTGCGGGCGAGGCTGGGGGCGAACGGCCGGTTGGTGCCGTACAAGTAACTGTAGTCCTCGGGAAACTCATTCAGGTAACGCGTGCCCGAGTAGAGCCAAGTCAGGCCGCTCACCGCGGCCAACCCCGCGGCCGTCCCGCCGAAAGTCAGCCAGAAGTAGCGCTTGATGGCCGGGTTAGGGCCCTCGCGCCGAGCCCGCACATAGGCGAGCACGACGTGGGGCAACAACACGCCCAGGCCGACGAGGGTCGTCACCAAGTGCACCGTGCGCCACCCGGCGGCGGTGCGAATCCCGAAGGCTCCCTGCCAGGTCAGAACCACACCCGAGGCCGCGCACAGGGCCAAGGCGGCCAGGCCCACGTAGCCGAGCACCGTCGCTTGCGAGGCGGCGTAGCCGCGGTAATCGGCCAGGTGCCGCGCCCCATACGCGGCCAGGGGTAGCAGGCTCACCGCCCCGACCACCGTGTGGACCAAGACGCTCCACTGGATCGCGGCGTGGAAGGGGCCGAAGGCGATGGCGAGGCCGGACACGGCCTCGAACACCAGCAGGGCCATGCTGACCCGCGCCAGTCCCGTTCCCCAGCCCGCACGCAGCGGTCGCGTTACGGCGGTTTTGCTCTCGTTCATAGCGGCCTCCATCAAGCTCAGGTCCGAACGGTTGCGATCCTACCTGGCTGGGCCGACCGGTTCTTTGACCGGGATCAACTTTATTAGGTTGGCTTGAAAAGTAAAGCCGAATTACGAATATAACTCGACATGCTATTATCGAAATTAGGCGGACTCCCGGCCAGCCAATGGGTGCCAACAGCGCCGGTCCAGGGGCGGAATGGAGACCCGCGCGGGTGAGTGGCCGGTGCGGCCGCGGCGCGACCCGCGGCGGCTCGGGTTACGAATCCAGTGTTAGCGGTGTTAGGGGCGGGGCTGGGGGTGAACCACGCGGACCCCGTCCGGGCGCCATTCGAGGACTTCGAGTTCCCATTGGCGGTTGCCAGCGGGGTCGAAGGCCAGCGGCCCCGTGGCGCCGGGCATCGTGTGCTGGAGGGGGAATTCGCGATAGGGCGGGCGCTCCCCTGCTCGACGCAGCACGTCCGCGAGCAGGCGCACGGCGTCGTAGGCGAGGGCGGCGCCCAGGTCGAAGGGCGCGGGTGTGTTCAACGGCGAGGCGCTTTCGCCCGTAGGCGGCGCGAGTGGCGCCGAGCAGGCCCTGAGGAAATCGTCACGCGCCGGGTTCGAGCGTGTTGCGGCCAAGGGGGCGGGGACGAGGAGTCCGTGGACCCAGCGGCGGGCGGGGAGGGCCGTGCCCAAGGCGGCGAAGAACGAAGGGGCGAGGAGGCGGCTGTGGCCGGCGAGGCGGCCGCGGTACCCGAGTTGAGCGAGTTGGCGCGCGAAGCGGCCAGAGGCGGCCGGCTCCAGCCAGAGCAGGACAACATCCGGGTTGGCAGCGAGAACGTCTCGGGCAAGTGCGCCCAGGTCTTCCGCGGGCGGCGGCACGTGGACGGGTTTGAGCAGTTGGAGATCGGGGGTGGCGGTGGCTGCGGCGGTCTCGAGGTCGTGGAGAATCTCGCGTCCGGGGCGGTCGGTGGGGACGGCGGGCAGGCAGCGGGGCGGTCGGGTTGGGTGACGGAGGACGGCGAAGATGGCGGCGGCCTCGGCGTCAGTGCGCGGGGCGATGCGGATCGCCCAGGGCAGACCGGCGCTGGTGACGGATGAATCGGAGCAGAGAGAGACGACCGGGAGGCGGGTGCGGCCGGCGACTTGAAGGGCTTGGTGCACAGCGGCGCCGGTGGTGGGGGCAATGAGGGCCGCGGCACCTTCGTCCAAGGCGAGCACGACGGCGTCATCGCCCTCGGTTCCCCACTGTCCCGGTTGGCCGCGCACGACCAGATCGAGGGGCACGCCAGGCTCGCGGTTGGCAGCGGCGAGGCCGAGTTCGGCGCCGCGCCGGATGCTCTGGGCCTCGGGTTCTGCGGGTGGCAGGAGGAGGCCGAGCTTGAGGGGCGGGCGGTTGGGGGCTGGCTGCGGGGAGGCGACCCCGGCCAGGGCAAGGGCGAGGGTTGCGGCGCGAAGCCAACGGCGGGCGAATGGGCCTGTAGGTCGCAACGCGGCGGCGGTGGGTAGGGCTAGGCTAACGCTGCGAGAGTTTCTGTTGTTCGAGGGGGGTGATCGGCGGAGCGGGTTGGAAATGCCAGGCGCCGTTTTTGAACTCTGCGAGCGAGATGGGCACGATATTATCCCAGCGGCCATCGAAGATCATGTGACCGGTGACACCGTCGTAGGTGTCGAGGTTGGCGAGGTAATCGCGGATGAGGTAGCGGTTAGGGCCGGCGTGGTTGACGGCTTGGATCATCATTTGGGCGCCGTCGTAGCCGTAGGCGGCGTAGACATCGGGCGGGTGGCCCCAGCGTTTGCGGAAGCGCTCGACGAACTCGATCCAGGGCGGGTCGGTTCGTTGTGGGTTGAAGAAGTAAGTGATGATGGTGCCTTCGGCGGCGTCACCGGCATGGGTTTTGAAGCTGTCCTCCTTGAGGCGGTCGAAGCCGAAGAACTTGGCCTGGATACCGGCCGCGCGGAACTGGCGGACGAACCGGCCGACATCTTCGGGTTGGCCGTAGAAGAGGATGGCGTCCAGGTCGGCGGCTTTGAGGGCCTCGATTTGGGGGCGGACATCCCGATCGCCTGGCTTAAAGAAGAGATGTTGGACGGGCGGGAAGCCCAGGCGCCGGATGTAGTTGTTGAAGTGCATGACGCCAACGCGGCCCGGGCGGCTGCTTTCGCGGAAGACGCCGATGCGTTGGCAACCGTGCCGGCGCACGACGAGGTCTGCGAGGCGGAAGCATTGTTGGCGGTCGTCGGGGAAGACACGGGTCAGCCACGGGATCTGCGTCTCGGTGAGCGTGGGGTCAGGGTCCGAGGTATTGATCATGTAGATCTCGAGCTTGAGGGTGGCACGCAGGGCGACGTGCGTGGCGTCGCCGTCGATGGTGCCCAAGAACCCAAGGACTTCTTCGTCCGCAAACTCGACGGCAATGTTGGCCGCGCTGCCCCACTGGGGCGAGTCCTCGCGGTAGACGAGTTCGAAGGGCAACTCGCCGGGCCGGCGCGCGGCGTTGGCTTCCTCGAAGGCGAGCTCGACTCCGTGCCGGGTCCGCTCCCCCCGTGCGCCTTCCGGCCCGTACGAAGCGGGACTGAGCAGGCCGACTTTGAGCGACTCGAGGCCGGGCGAGACTGGGTAGTCGCGGCCGGGCCCGCGAAAGGGGAGTCGCGTGGTCCAGTACCGGAAGTAAGGTTCGATGTTCCGGAAGGGGATCATCTCGTCGGGCGTGTTGGCGTAGTAAAGGTAGGGATCGGCGGGGGCGTTGGTGCCTGGCGGAGCACCCGGCGGTAGCCCGGCTGGCGGGCTGAGGGTGGCTTCGGGGTTGGCCGGCGGTTCCGGCTTCTCGCGATAGCCATAGCCAGCCGCGCTGAGCGAGTGGGCGGCGGCGAAAGCGAGGACCAGCGCGAGGGCAGGCTCTGCTCGCGAGAATCTGCGCACCAGGTCTCTCAGATTACCAAGTCCGAGAGCCAACAACCTAAATCTCAAATCTCTTAAGCTAGTTTTCATGGGAGCGAGGGCCAAGGGCGGGCGAAGCGACCCGGTTTTTCGGTGGCGGAAGGAGTGAGTGCACATGAGGCGGGGGCGCGAGCCTTAGCGTTAGCGGACCTCGGCCACGGTGGCGGGTCTTTGGTACGGATTGTCCGCGGCGAACACCCCGCGACTCAAACCGCGCGAGGTGGCGAACCAGGCTTCGCGATCGTCGACGTGGATGCCGAGCACGAACCCGTTGGCAAGGGCGGTTGCCAGGACGCGGCGTTCGACCGGTTGGTTAGGCCGATGGACCTCGATCAGGCCTTCGCCCGAATCGGTGAGCGAGTAGTTGGCCCAGGCGTTGCCGTCGGTCACGGAGGCGCCGCGGTCGGTGCCGATCCACGCCACGCCGCGGTGCGGCCAGACGAATTGGGTGAAATTCGAGAGCAACGGGCTTTTGCCCTCGATCCAGGTTTTCCAGCCACGGTGATCGCGCCGGGAGAAGCCGAAGTAGGTGCACTGCCAGAGCACGCCATCTTCCCAGCTCAACCAGGAGGTGATGTCGTTGATCGGGCCGTCGTCGGGAACGAGGTCGTAGTGGAAGTCGCGGTCCGGATCGCGGTATTCCTTAAACGAACCGAGCTTGGGATCGTGTTCGATGATGCCGCCCCCCCAGACGCCGATGTAGACCAGGTGCTGGGCGCCCTTGATCGAGTAACACCACGGCTCGTGCATGACGGTGTTGGTATGGTCATAGAGTTTCCAGGCGCCGGTCTTGAGGTTGAGGGCGCCGGTCCCGGCTGCGGTGGCCGCCCAGACGGTGTCGCCTAGGACGTCCACACCGTAGACCACGTTGTTGGGCAGGCCGCTGTTGGTTTGGGTGTAGGCGGTGATGCGGCCGCCGCTGTACTTCGTCAGGCCGCGCATGGTGCCGATCCAGAGATCGCCGGTGGTCGGGTCCTCGGCCAGGCACAATACCATTTCGTGACTGAGCCCGTCCTCGGGCCCGATGCGGCGGAACCGGCCGTCGGCCTCACGCAGCAGGAGGCCATTCCAGGTGCCCACCCACAGCCGGCCGTCGCTGGTTTTGAAGACGGAGTGGACTTTGGCCGACGGCATGCCTTCGGCCTGGCCGTAGTTCTCGAACCGTTCGATGAGGGGGAAGGGCAACGGCGAATGGTCGGCCGGCGCGGCCGCGCCGGCGGGCGGGCTCGGCCAAGCGACGAGGGCGACCAGGCCGAGGGCGAGGGCAAAGGGGCGGAGGGCTGGGGGAGCAGAGTTCATAAGGTTTTGAGGTATTCGATGAGATCGTTGAGCATATGTTTGCTCCAGTAGCTACTGACGCCGTGCAGGTCGTTGGTTTGGTAGATGGTCCAGAGCTCTTCGAGGGTCTTGGCGCGGCCGTCGTGGAGATAAGGCGCGGAATGGGCGATCCCCAACAGGTGCGGCGCGTCGAACTGGTCGGTGGCATCCGTGGGCGCCTTGGTCCCCACCGAACTGAGCAGGCGATTGGTGAATAACGGCGGGCGATGGCAGGTGTGGCATTGGCGGTCGCGCGGGATCGGTTGGCCGGCCGGGGTGACCGTGGCGAAGAAGAGCCGGCGGCCCCGTTCCTGGGCGGGGGTCAGTTCCAGTTGCTGTTTGCGTTCCCAGCGCGGCGGCGGCAGCGATTCGAGGTAGGCCGTCAGATCCTTCAGGTCCGCCGGCGGGATCGGGTCGGTGCGCATCAACACGCGCGCGAACCGCGGACCGCACTGGACCTCGAGGCTCGGGTTCTTGCCGATCCACTTGAACGGTTCGGTTTTACCCACGCCCTGCAGCGTCCGGTTATCCAGCAGGTTATCCCCGATCCCGTCGCCGTCGAAGTCGTAAGAAAGCCCGTCCACATGGCCGTCTGGGTGGCAGGACCGGCAAGAGAACTGGTTCTGGAAGGTGTGGGCGGCCTTGGTGAACACGCGTTCGCCGCGGCGGATGGGATCTGCTGCGCCGCCATCGCCCAGGACAATATGGCCGAGCGGCTGCAGGCTCGCGGTGTCCACGACCAACACGCGGTCCTCGAGTCGTTCGGACACGAACAACGCCCGGCCATCCGGGCTCAGAGCCGCGTGACGCGGGTTGCGGCCCGTCGGTATCCGCGCCACGACATACTCGGCCGCCAACGAGAGATCGTGGATGGCGTCTTGGCGGGTGGCGGCATCGGCGTGGGCCAGCCAATGGCCAAGCTTGTCGAGGTCGACCACGGAGACGGCGTCGCTCCCGGCGGAAACCACATACGCGCGTTGGCCCGCCGGGTCCACGACGATAGCGGCGGGGTCGGCGAAGAAGGCGTTGGCCTCATCCAGCGGCACCTGGGTGACGGCGTCGCGCCCTTGGGAGACCGCCAAGCCGGTGGACATGACCCACCCCTGGACCACTTGGGTGATGGGCACCAAGTTGCGCACTTGAATCAGCGGCGTGAGCGCCCAGCCACGGTGGGGCACGACTGCCACGCCTTCGGACAAATGGGCCGAGATCAGCGGGTGGCGAGCCAAGATGCGGCCGCCGGCCGGGTCGATCAACGTCAACTCGGCGTCCGGCCGGGACAGGTAATCGGCCGGGATCGCCAAGCGATTGGCCACGTAGGCGACCGAGGCGTCCGCGGCCAGGGCGACGGCGTACGGTTCCCGACCCGCCTCGCGGCGGGCGAGTTCCTCGAGCGGAGCGACGCTCAACACGGAGACGTTATCGGACATCGAGTTGGCCACCACCAAACGGTCGCCGGCCGGTGTCCGGCCAAAGGCGATACTTACCGGTGCGGTCCCCACCTCGATCGAGTCCAGTTCCCGCAGGTCGCGGGTGTCGAGCACCGCGACGCGGTCGGCGTCGCGGCAAACGACGTAGAGGCGTTCGCCGGTCGGATCCAACGCTAACCCGAACGGACCGCCGGCCACGGCCACACGCCGCGTGATCTTGCGCGTGGCGGTATCGGCCTCGGCCAATTCGTCGCGATCGTCTAACGCAACAAAAAGGCGGGTCCCATCCGGAGTGACGGCCAGGCCGGCGGGGGCGGCGTGGCGGGGGCGGGGGTGGGACCAGGGCATTTTCTCGAGACTGACGAAGTGGCAGTGGTTGCAGCCCACGTAGCCGAGCTCGGGACGGCCCGTCCAACGGCGCACATGGCCCACCGACCAGAAGTAGCCACCCACACCCAGACCCGCGGAACCCATCAGGGCCGCCAACATGAGGGCGATGTAGCCGCGGCGTTTCATCGGGTTGGGGTGGTCTGGGTAACGACGGGGCTGGGTCCCGGGATCCGCGCCGGCGGCAGGCCCACGGCGAGCGGGCGGGCGTTGCGCGGGGAGCGGTTGTAAGGTTCATGGCAACCCACGCAGCTCCGGTTCTCCCCGGGGCGCACCCAAATCGAAGGCGCCAGGCGGTGGATCACCTGGCCTTCCGCATCCAGGCTCTCGAAGCCTAGCGCCGTGTCGGCAGGCACCTCCGCCATGAACGAGCCGTCCGACTGTAACACCACCTCGCCCAGGGCCTCACTGCCGCCCGCCGGCCGAGCGGCCAACACGCGCACGCGTTCCGCTGTCCGCGCGGGCTGCCCCGCCGGGACCCGCACCCGAGTGAAGTTGGCATCGAGGCAGAGCAGGATGCCGGTGTCGCGCTCGGGGTTCATAGCGGACATGTGCCCCATCGGCCGAGAACGCGCGGCCAGGCGCGTGGCCTCGACCTCATGCCACGCGGGATCGTCGAACACCAATTCGCCCGGCGCGGTCTCACCCGGGGCAATGCGGTACACCGCGAACGAGCCTCGGTTCTCGCTGCCCGCGGCGCCGCGCGACTCGAAACAGGCCAACAGCGACGCGTCGGCGCCCGGCTCGAGGGAACGGCAGGGCGCAACGGCGCCCGGGAACAAGTTGGTGCGCGAGGCGAACGGTCGCGCGCTGCGCACGGCTTCAGCGCGCAACGTTGCGTGCTCGCGCTCGGATTCGCTGGCCAGGAATCCGATCAGTCCTCCGGGCAACTCACGCGGCCGACGAACGAATGGGGCGCCGTCCCGGTTCAGGGCATAGGCCAGGACCTCCGAGCCATCGTTGTTCACGGTGAACAAGGCCAAACTCGGCGCCTTGCCCTCCTCGGGATCGACCCGGGCCGACACGAACAGAATCCGTCCATCTTGCAGCACGGTGGGCTCGACGGCCGCGCGCCTGCCGAAGGTCAGTCGCCGCGCCTGGCCGGCGTGGTCTCGGGCGTACAGGGCCGCCGGCTCGATGGCCGTCCAGATCTCGCCCAGCTTAGGAACGGGCGAACTAAAGACGATCTCATCGGTCGCGATCAGGGCCGGGTGCATCGCACCCCCCGGCATCGCCGTCAGGGCTTTCGGCCGCTGCCCACCCAGCCGCCCCTCGTAGATCTGCCAGGCTTGGCCCGGAGCCATTTTCCCCACGAAGATCACTCGCCGGCCGTCCGGGGCGACCACCGGGTCTCCCGCAGCCACCAGACCCCGCGACAGCACGCGCAGGTTGTCTGGGCCAAAGGGCGGAGAAACCAACAGCACCCGGCTGCCAGCAGGGTAGCGCTCATCCAGGACGTCCGCTGCGGTGGCCGACGCGCCGGGCGCCACCGGCACTTGAGCAAGGACGAGCGAACCCGAGGGCACGGACCGGCCGCAACCGCCAGCCAAGAGCCCGAGCCCTACCAACCCGGCGAGCCCAAGCGCGATGCGCCCGGCTGGCTGCCGCGGTCGAGCCGAGCTATGGGCAACCGACTCGTTCATGGTTCTTTGACCTTGAGGATCTGGTTGACGGGAACCTGTTCGAGGCGCTGCACGGTCCCGCTGGGCCAGCGGATCTCGATCTGATCCACGACGCGGGCTTGGCCGAGGCCGAAGTGGAGGCGGCGATCGGACGAGCCGAGGAAGCCGGCGAAACAGCGGGCTTCGGTGTAGTATCGCTGGGATCCAGCGGTCAGCGTGATCCGGGCGCCGAAACCCTCGCGGTTGCCGCGGACACCTTCAAGATCGAGCATGAGCCAGTGGTGCCCGTTGGCCAGACGGTTGTGCAAGAGAAAGGCGCGATCGCCAACCCCCGTGATCAGCAGGTCCAGGCGGCCGTCGTTGTCGAAGTCGAGGAGTGCGCTGCCGCGGTTGCGCAGGCGGGCGTCGAAGAAGGCGCCGCCTTTCTCTCGTGCGTTCGTGTAATTGCCGGCGCCGGTGTTCTCGAGTAAGAGACTTTCCCAGCCCACCAAATGGTGCGCATCGCCATTAGCCACCAGGATGTCCAGATCGCCGTCGTTATCGAAGTCGAGGAAATTGCTGCCCCAACCCACGAACTCGGCGGTCAACTGCCCCAGACCCGACGCCATCATGCGGTCTTCGAAGAGGCGATTGGTCTTGGCCAGGTAGAGCGAGCCGTAGCCCAGGCGCGACACCAAAATGTCCAACAACAAGTCACCGTTACAGTCGCCAATTGCCGCGGTCATCGAGCCAGCCGCCTCCCCCAACGCGTTGAAGGCCACGCCCGCCTGAAGGGCGATGTCCTTGAATTGGCCTCGGCCGTCGTTGACCAACAACTGGTTCGGCGTCGCGTCGTTGCAGATGTAGAGGTCCGCGTCGCCGTCCTGGTCGAAGTCGAAGGCGCACACGGACATGGCCCGGCTGTTCTCGAGCCGCACACCCGCGCGCGCGCTGATGTCCTCGAAGGTGCCGTCGCCTCGGTTCCGATACAGCACGTTGAACTCGGACCTGTAGGACAGCGGCCCCGGGTAGCCGTCCGGGTTGTAGTACAGCTTGTAGTTGGGGTCGTAGGTGAGGTAGTTCGCCACGAAAAGATCCAGCTTCGCATCGCCGTCCGCGTCGAAAAAGACGGCGCCGATGCCCGTCCCCGCGTCGCCGACACCGGCGCGGTCGGTCACCTCCTCGAAGGTGCCGTCGCCCCGGTTCCGGTACAGGATGTTCTTCCCCACGTTCACCACGTACAGGTCCGGGTATCCGTCCGCGTCGTAGTCGGCGGCAACCGCCGCCGTGCCATAGCCGCGGCCGGCCACGCCCGCCTTCAGGGTCACCTCCTCGAAGGTGCCGTCGCCTCGATTCCGGTAGAGCCGACTCGGCTCGCGGGCGGTGCCGGGTTCATGGTGGGTCACACCGTCGAGCGGCCCCGAGTTGACGAGGTAGACATCCATCCAACCATCCCGATCGAAGTCCAAAACGGCCGCCCCGGCGCCGTTGGACTCGATGATGTTTGCAATCCGCGTGTCGCAGAACTGGTGCACAAAGGCGAGCCCTGCCCGGGCCGCGACTTCCTCGAACGCGTCGTTCGGCCCGGCTGGGATCGGCCCCGCCACGACCAGCGCCCCATGGTCGCCGGCACCCGCCCCCGGCTTGCCCACCGGTCGGCCGTCCACAGCGGGCTCGGGTTTACAGGCCACAAGCGCGCCGGCCAAGACCAGCCCCAGCCCGGTCGTTCCCAACCACCCAACCCACGGATTCCAGAGTTGCTTCATCGCCTGTACCTCAACCAGTTTGCGGCCAGCTCGCGCTCGCCCACGTGCCCCCGAGTTCGAGGGCTTAGCCCTGCCGCTCTCAGCCCCGGCTGTGGAACGGTAAGGCACTGCCGATCAAGATGTACGGTAGCTTTTACCGATCCTGGTCCGCGCCCTGAAAGCTGTTGTGGCGAATCGAAGGGAATCGGGGGTGAACGGGAGTTGGCGGCGTGTGAGCGGGACACTTGTGGGCGGCAAGCCGCCGGTTGCTCGGCCCGTGCCGAAAACCTCGACGGAAAACCTATTGACGGGTTCGCGCGTGAAAATTAGCTTGGCCCACGGTTGGTGGCTGTAGCTCAGCCTGGTTAGAGCCCCAGATTGTGGATCTGGTTGTCGCGGGTTCAAATCCCGTCAGCCACCCCAACTTTCCTCGGAACTTCAGACCACCTGTCCTGCTTGTTTCAAGGTACTGTTCAGCGTCCCGGGGCCAAGGTCAACCTTTGCCCCGCACCCATTCATTGCCGGTGTCGACCAGCTTTGGCTCCAATGCCTTGGCAATGAACGTCCGGATCGACGGCCATGGGCCCGAGAGCACTCCCCGCGACCGCGCCGACTCGCGTGTTGATTCGATGGAGGCAGTCACCGAAGATGGCGGCTTCGAACCCGGTGATATGAATGAGCCAAAGCGACCGCTGGTGATGACCACAACGAACGAGTTGTTCCTGCCCGCGCGCATCGTTTATCGGGTGGCGGACCGCGCGAGGGTGCTAGCGACCTTTCGCGGACTTCGTTGCATGACGCCAGAGCCATCGGGGCGCTGGACGTGGAACTATGAGTTTGAAGCCAAGGCGATGGGCTTTCCGCAAGCCTACGAGGAGGTCTCACCCGAACGGCAACCGGTGGTTCTGGCTGCTTGTTATTGGGTCGGATCGGACGGGCTGCATGTCTATGTCCGGTCGACATTGCGCCTGACGAAGTTCCTGGTGTTCTTCGACCAACAGGTGCCGCGCACTTGTGCCCTAGGCGAATTCTTTGACGAATACAATTTCCTGACGGTGCAGGACCCGCGCCTGCCGCTTCCCAAACCGGAGGATTTCTTTCGAGACGACTCCAAACTCGTGTTCTCGGAGTGGGAGTCCCGGTTCTGGGATGCGTCCAGCGTGGAGGAACTGGTGCGATCGGTGGCCGAGCGGACCCTGGAACCGCTGGAACGGCATCGGTTAACGGCGTTTTATGAAGACGGCCCGGAACACATGGTTCGTGCGATGCGACTCCGCGAGATCTTGGCCATGGAACAGCATCGCTCCGCGAAGCCGATTCGACCGTTCGAGGTATTGCAGCGGGCACTAGAAGGTTCCGGGGGAATTCCTGCCGCCACGCCCAAGAGCAAAGACTCCAGACCGATCATGCCGACGCCCAATCTTCCGTCGGACGCTACGGAACTCCCCGCTTCGGCCGGCATGGGCAGCGGCGGGTTTTCCTTCCTGAAATGGGATCCGGCGCTCGGGCGGGAACTGTATGAGGTGATTTCGAGTTCTGGGGCGCTTGAGCGGTACGTGGTCGCGTTCGGCTGTTGCGAAAATCCTGCGTGCGACTGCCGGGTACTCGAGCTATGGCTTCGGCCCTGGTCTGACTCGGGTTCGTCCGGGCCGACCCGCCACTTGCGGTTGGACATCGAAGCTCGTCGAGTTGGTTGCGGGCTGCCGACGGAGGACAGCGACCGGCGGCTTGGCGAAGGACTGGCTTCACGCATCACGGCGGAGGACTGGGAGCTGGCGGCACAAGTCTATCGATCGGACAAGGCGGATCATTCCGAGCCTGAGAATGCTGGCGATTTGGAGGCAGCTTTTCCTGAGGAGGTGTTGGCCGACCCAAGTGTGATGATGCAATATCAGGAGGTCTTTCCACACGCGCGCACGATTTCGTTCGAGAAGGCCGGCAGCGCATGGGCCGTTTTGGAACGCTATTGCACCAGGCCGGATTGCAGTTGCCAGGAGGTTTACTTGGACATCGCCAAAGTACCCGGCAACATCGCCCGACAGCCAAAGGTGGTGGTTAAAGAGAAGGATCTAGCGTCCGTCAGCTTCGACTACACAACGGGCTCGATCAAGGTGAGGAAGACAGCGCCACGCGGTTGGCCGTCCGAGCTGGACCTGTTCGCCGCGCTGCAAGCTGCGAATCCCGAACTCAAAGTCCGGCTAAAGCGGCGTCAACGAGTTCTGCGCCAACTGCACCGGAACGCCAGGCGAGCGCACAAACTCCGAACTGCGGCACAGGCCCCGCAGCCACCGAAGAAAGTCGGGCGCAACGAACCTTGCCCGTGCGGCAGCGGTAAGAAGTTCAAACACTGCTGCGGTCGATGACCGATTGCGGTTGGACGCGCGAGCAATTCGCCGGTGTCCGCACGAGCGGACAAGGTGCGGTCGTCTCGACCCTTTATTTGGGTATTGATATAGGTACTGTATTCCCAAGGCATTGAGGGCGCTGGGCGCTCCTGTGCCGAGATTCAGAGTCAGGCACGGGCTCAGCGGGCAGAGGGCGTAACGCGCAGAGGAAGAGAATCGCTATTCGCGCCGAAGGCAGAAAGAACTGGGGCCTCTCAGCGGGGGTAAGCGGCCACGGTTGGGTGGGGAGCTCGAACCAGGTTGCGGTTACCGCCTGCCAGGCTGCCCCGGGCCCCAGCGACTCGGGGGGGTCGTAGTGCGTCACCGAGAGCGCCTGAGCGTAGACTTCACGGTCTGGGCTTACCGCCAGGACCTTGACGCCCAAGCTGCTTTCCCCCAAACCGACTTCGTTCGTCAGCGCGGTCTCCCACATCACCGTTCCCGTGCGCATGTCGCGGCCGATAACCGACGAGCCGTTGGCGTGGACGACAGTCTCGTCAGGCCCCAACACTGCTCCCGTGAACCACCTGGGGAAACCCGCGTCCTGCCAGAGCAACTCACCCGTGGCGGCCTCCAGGGCGTGCAGCGTGTAGCGCAGGGCTTGTCAACTACTAAAACACTGGCAGAATAAATGCCGGCTCCACCACTCTTGGCGGACCAAGAAGACACCGCTTCCCGGGGGGTTAATGTCCGTGTAGCCAACCATCACTTCCTTGGATAAATGCCGGCACCGCTGGCGGTCGAGGTTGCAGAGTTGGACGGCCTCGGAGATGTGGGCGGCGGCGATGGCGCTCAGATAGGGTCGGACACATCGAGGTAGGCGACGGCCTCGCGCATGTTTGGACGGCGATGACATCGAGGCCGGCGACGACGGCGGCTTCTGCGTCCGTCACGATGGTCCCCGAAGCAATTCCTGCCAACCACGGGTGCCGTGGGATCGGTGCGATCAGGTCTTGGGATCTTCCTCGCTCTCGCTGCCTCGAGATGGCGGCTCGGAGTCGGCCGCGTCGCGAGGCGCAGCCCCGGCGGACGATGCTTCGGTTTCGGCGGCCTGGCGCAAGCACCACTTCGCACCCTGGGCGCCACAGCAACGTTTGAACTTCTTCCCCGGATCGTAGGGACACGGGTCGTTGCGGCCGAGCTTGGGGGCGGGAAGGCGCACCGGCGCAGTGGGCTGAGGCGAGGGGGCCTGCTCCGCCATCCGCCGCCTCACTTCCTGGTTGGACTGTTCCATGGCGGCCAGGACCTCAGGGGTCAGCTCTTCCGGATCGAACCGAGGAGCGTCTTTGCGCGGTCGACCCCGTTTGCGTTCGGCGGACAGAGCTCCGATCTCCGGCGCTTCGAAGACCGGCGCCTGGACGACCGGCGCCTGGACGACCGGCGCGGCACCCGACGGCTCGACGACCGAGGGCAGCGTGGCGACGCGCTCACCCTCCGCATACCGGTCCGCATTCGGGACCAGCGCCAGCTTCAGTCCGTCTTCAGTGCAGAACCGGCGCAACTGACAGATCGGCAGGGTGCGACCGAAAGTCCGCTTAAACCAGGCCGTCACCGCCTTTCCCGTCAAGGTCGGCAGGGGGTTGCCCACCGGGTCTTGGCTCGCCTTGATGTGAGCGCGGAGCGCCACCACTTCCGAGGGCGTCAGCGGTTTGTCTCGGAGCCGACCGCGGCGTTTGGCGAGCGTGACCGCTTCACCTTCCCGCTGGATCTGTTTGAGGAGGGCATGGACGTACTGGCGGCTAACGCCGACCGCGCGCGCGATGTCCGACCCGATCTCGCCGGCGTGATGCCGGCGCAGGATGTCCGACTTCAGCGCTTCGGACTGCTCGGAAGTCAGCCCGCGCCGGCGCCCGCGCCGACGCGGCACGGGCTCCGGTCCCTGCTGGGCGCCATCCCCCGTGGGAGCGGGTGGGGTGTCAGGCGGCAGCGGAGGAGTGGTTGTCATGTGGTTGTTCCCGCCGTTGCGGCGGGCGGTCGGCCGCGCCAGCTCGCGTCGTGCCAGCAGGGGCGGACCTTGCCTCAGCTCCTGAAACCGGTCAAGCCGAAGCGCCCGCTCCGGAGAGCTTTTCCAACCCTCTGACCAACGGACCAGTGGCCAGGCTCGGCGGCCAGCAAGCCGCTACGCGCCTTGGCACCGCCCGGTGCTGGGTGGAGCTGTCCGAAATGCCTTGCCGCGAAGCGCCGTTTTGGCAAGGGTTGCACCCTGGCGCAACCGAACGGGTCGCATGCCCGCCTGTGCGCGCGTTTTGCCGTCATGCATCGCAGAGCCCAAGTGCACCTGGCCAATGACGGCACTGGCGATCCTCAACCAGTGCTTGACCCCGACAAGCACAACTCCCCCTCAGCGCCCGTTCCGGCGCATGCCCGGGAAGCCCCGCGTGACTCACCATGGTGCCCGGAAGGGGCTACGGGACTACGGGAACCAGAGGCGAGCGACAGGGGAGCGGATGCGGCGTACGGAGCGATTCGAGCGAGGTGGCTTATGCTCAAGCGAGACTGGGTGTGGTTGGTGGTGAGCGGTGGGATCGGTTGGATGGCACTCACGGTGGTCACTCGGGCGGCCTCGAGCCCGCAGTTCGACCCCTGCCCGACCTACGCGGTGGGCGGCAGGCCGCAGGCGGTGGCCGTGGCTGAGTCTGTCGGCTCATGCGCGCAAGCTGGCCACACTGCTGGGCCTGGGCAACGGCCGCTTCGCGCCGGCCGTCGAGTATAGTGGGATCGACCCTGACCCACAGTCGGTCGCAGCCGGCGACCTCAACGGCGACGGCCGACCCGATGTGGTCTTGGCCAACGACAATTACAACCGCGTCACGGTCTTTCTCAATCAGGGCAATGGCACTTTGGGCCCGGGTGCACCCTTCCCGGTCGGCTGCTATGGGAGCTACCCGAAGGCGGTCGTGCTGGGCGACTTCACGGGCGATGGCGTCGTCGATCTCGCCACGGCGAACTTCGGCTGGGACTGGGACGGGTGGGACGGGAACACGCTCAGCCTGCTGGTCGGCCTGGGAGGGGGGACCTTCGCGCAGCCTTCGCTGGACTATGTCGTGGACCGAGGACCCAAGAGCCTGGCGGTCGCGGATCTGGACGGGGATGGGCAATTGGATTTGGTGAGCGCCAACGAAGCGGGGACGGTGGCCGTGCTGCTGCGCCGACCTGCCAGCGAGGCGGTGAGCAGCCTGACCGGCCCCTTTGTGGCGCCGGTGGTCTATCCGATGGGGGGCGAGCTCACCGGGCTTTTTGCAGCCGACTTAGACGGCGATGGCCGAGTGGACATCGGGGTGAACTCCCAGTGGGCCGTCGGCTTTGTGGCGGCTCGGACCAATCTGGCCACCGCCCCCTACACTCGCATAGGATCCGCACCGCAATATCCACGCATCCTCGGCGCCGGCGACTTCAACGGCGATGGGCACTTGGATTTCGCTATCGTGGGCGAGAGCAAGGTCCACGTCTTCCTTGCGCTGGGCCTGGGCAAGTTCGCCCTGCCAAGGACCTACTCGGTCGGCAGCGATCCCTCGAGCGGGGCGGTGGCGGACCTCAACCGCGACGGCAAACCGGACCTGGCCGTGGCTTCGTCGGATGGGCGCGTTCGGGTGCTGCTGGGTAAGGGCGACGGCACGTTCGCGGCGCTCGCCGATTTCAGTCTGGGTGCCGGTCCCCGCGAGTTGGCGGTCGGCGATGTGGACGGGGACGGCGCGCCCGACTTGGTGACGGCCAACTACGGCTGGCAGAACGTTGGGAACACGGGCAACCTTCTGCTGGGCCGCGGCGACGGCACGTTCGGCCCGGCGCAGGTGCTGGCCCTGGGGCCGGGGCCGCGCAGCCCGGCCCTGG
This sequence comes from Verrucomicrobiota bacterium, assembly GCA_016871715.1. Classification (GTDB taxonomy): domain Bacteria; phylum Verrucomicrobiota; class Verrucomicrobiia; order Limisphaerales; family J093; genus VHCO01. Next base: position 2,617 of record VHCO01000108.1, on the reverse strand, counting down.
GCGACCTCGACCACGATGGCTACCTGGACCTGGTGGTGGTCAATCCGGGCGTGGACGACTTAGGCAAGACCATCAGCGTGTTGTTTGGGCGCGCCAACGGGAACTTGGGACCGCGGACCACGTATGAGGTCGGAACCGGTCCCGCCGCCGTGGCGTTGGTCGATCTGAATGGGGATGGGCACTTGGACGTGGTGGTAGCCAACCGGGGCAAGCTCCTTTCACCTGGCCAGACGCTCAGCGTGCTCATGGGCAATGGCACGGGTTGTCTGGCGAAGCCCCAGACCGTGGTGGTGCCACCCTGGCCGACGGTGCTGGCGGTGGGCGACTTTAACCAGGACGGACGTCCGGACTTGGCCGTGGGCGCCAGCGAGAGCAAATCGCGCAGTGTGACCTTGCTGCTGAACGCCACTCCCTGGGTTGGGGCCGACTGGCGGCTCGAGGTGAGTTTATGCGGCAACGAGTTGACGGTCGCCTGGCTTGTGCCCGAAGAGCCTGTGGTCCTCGAGGTCACCACCGACCTTCTCGACCCCAAGAGCTGGCGCCTTGCTCCGGAACAGGGCGAACGCGTCGGCGATTTTCAGTTCTTGTCCGCGCCGCTCGATTTCCCCAGCCGCTTCTTCAGACTGCGCCAGCCGTAGGCCGTCCGAGAATCTCGACCTGGGTGATGACCGACACGAGCACGTCCGGCTCAGCCACCAGTGGATGGAGGCAGTCAAAAGACAGATGATGGTCAAACCGCAGCCGCATGAGAGCCAAGGGCGATTCGCGAGTGACTGGCAGTCCATCGTCCGCCGTAGTCGTCGTGAAACCACGCCGCTGACCCTGAAGTCGCCTGAGGAGGTAGTGGCCCGCTTGCTGCGGCCGGTCTCCCTCACCAGCGCGACGAGCTTCAGTGTGTCGGCTACCAAAGCGAACCACGCGCAACGCACGGTCGCATGGATGTGCTCCGCCAGGGACGTTCATGAGGGCATGCCCGCGGAAGTGACCCTCAAGCCGGAAGAGCTGCTGTTGACTCACCGTCGGATTTGAAACAAACTCCATCGTATAGGCGCAACCGCTGAAAGCTCAGAAGTGGCCATCTGGGAGCGGGTTGTTAATCCCGAGGCTGGCGACCTCGCACGCGAGGCGGCGGAGTGCTTGCTTCGCATCCAACTGCCGGAACCGGACCGCCAACGAGTCAACGAGTTGGCTGAAAAAGCCCGACTCGAAACACTCACGGCCGAGGAGCAGCGGGAATTGGCGAATTACCGTCATGTAGGCCGCCTTCTTGAACTTTGTGGTTTATTAACACTGTTGGGCTCAATAGTAGCATGTCCTCGCATCTGAAAATCCTCTCCGCCGTTTCCGGGGCGGTAATCTTGGTTTTCGCATTCTGGGCATGGCGACATTCACCAGCAGTAACGAAGGTCTATTTTCCAGACGGTCGGACTGCCTTGCTCGATGAAGACGAGGCTGCAAAGCAAAGATGGCAACGATTTGACCTCCACGTCCGTCCTGCCTCACAAAGGCCAGGGGCGCAGCCTGCTAGTGCTCTAGCGGGGAACGTACTGCAGCAACTCACAGGACGGCTCCACTTCGCCCTTCCGAACCCACCGCGAGCCGTCGATTTGGTCATGAATGTTCGGACATTTCCGGCGTACACAGGCCAAACGTACTTGGTGGCCGATGAGCTTCTCGCAGGAGGAGAAAGCAACTGGATTAGCTTTGTCTTTTGGCGGATCGGGCAAGTGTACTTCCGGCAAGCAGTGGGTCCAGGCAAACTTGGATTGCATTAGGACAAACGGGGTCATGAGGAGCACCTTGGAACAGCCGTACCAGCCTTTCTCCACAACGCTATGTGCCGTGGTTGTGGGGCCAAAGACCGTGAAAATCCTGCCAGCGAGCCACCTGCATGGCCAACCCAGCAGCGCGATGAAATGATCCCCAACCACTCGGTCGAGGCGAACCGCCGCTCCGCTGCTCTGCTCGGCGTTGACAGCGAGTTCAGATCGCCCTTCTCCGCTCCATCGCGCTTGCTCCGGTCGGCAGTTTCTGACTTCTTGCAGATTCACCACGAACCGGTGAATATATCGCCATGATCCGGCGAAACATTGAAGACGCGATCCGACAGGCGCTGGCGGACACGCCCGTGGTGCTGCTCAACGGCGCGCGGCAGACCGGCAAGACCACGCTAGCCCAGGCGCTGGCTGAAAACACCGGCGCGGAATACTTCACGCTGGACGATGCGGCCACGCTGGCGCTCGCCGCCGGGGATCCGGCCGGGTTCATTCGCAATCTCTCTGGACCGGTCGTGCTCGATGAAGTCCAGAAAGCGCCCGATTTGTTTCCGGCCATCAAACTGGCCGTGGATAAGAACCGCAAACCAGGTCGTTTTCTGCTGACCGGCTCGGCCAATGTGATGACGCTGCCGCGGTTGGCCGAATCGCTGGCCGGAAGGATGGAGGTCATTCCGTTGTTTCCCTTCTCGGCAGGCGAAATGGCTGGCTGCCACGAGAGGTTTGTGGCGCGGCTGTTTGACGGCACCATGGGCAGAGCACGGCTCGCCTCCGCCGAGAATTCGCTTCCGGCCCGGTTGGTTTGCGGCGGCTACCCGGAGGCCGCGCAGCGAGCAACAGAA
>VHCO01000107.1 GCA_016871715.1 Verrucomicrobiota bacterium | reverse complement strand
GTTACGAAGCGATGGCGAAACCCTTCGAGTGGAAGTTCACCCGAAACGACCTCGCCCAACTCATGCAGCGCCTCGCCCCACACTCACCAACCGAGAGTGCACTGGCCGCCTAAGAATACGTGGCCGGATTTATGAAACGACCCACTAAGGGATTGGGGGGACGGAAGGGGCCTAAGGGACCTCCAGGGGCTAGGGGCCGTGGGTGGTCGGGGCTGCCGAGGGGCGAGACCCCGCGGCCGACCTCTGCTCGACCCGCCGCCGCTGCCACTGCCGCCACCCAATCCCCACCAGACCCAAAGCCACAAACACCCCTGCCGGCACCGCCGGCTCGGGAATCAAATACACATACTCCAGCGTCACATCCGCTTGCACATCCGCCAGGTAGCTCCCTTCACCCGTCTTGCCCGTGAGCGGAATCACGCTGAAGGTCCCCACCGCCCCGGCCACCCCAACGTTCACCAGCCCGCTGCCCTTGAACGGATTGAGATGCGTCATCTGCGCCGAGTAGAACTTCGTGTCCGTCAGATCCAAAAAACTCTGCGAACTCAACGGCGGCAACGTCGCCGTCACCGATACCATCGGATTGACGAAGATCGGCGCGTTGGCCGGCGGCGATGCCGCGATCACCGTCGAGTTGAGCGTCGCCAGCAGCGTGTTGTTCCCGTTAAAGGTGTTCTGCAAGAGCAAGTCCGCCCGCAACGTCCCGCTCAGACTCAACCGCACCTCCAACAACTCCCCCAGGACTACCGGGTCGAACTGCGGAAACGCCAAGCTCCCGCTCAGCGGATCCCCAGGCCCCAACGAGAGGGTGTAACTGACCGTGTCGGCCGCCCGCACCGACCCCACACTCAACACGACCCCCAACCCAACCCCAACCATCCACTTGGCTATGTGCTTCATCATGTACCTCCCTTGATCCCCTTAAAACCTCGATGGCCCACCGCCCGCCCGGCTCCCCTCAGTCCCCTTGAGTCGCAAGGCCGGATCCCCTAGCAAGTTGTACACCCACACCGGCGTCGCCCGGCCCGCCTCCGCCGCGTAACCACGCTTCGCCTCGAGGATCAAATCCCCAAGACACTCCCCACCCTGCCCGCGTAATCCCTGCAGCAGTCGCATACTCAGACGGTTGGCGTCTCCGTTCTGCGACAAACCCGTCGGCGCCCACACCGCAATGGCCCCGCCCTGTTCCTTGAGCAGCAGTTCTTCGCCCAGGCAATCGATGCCCGGCACGGCGTACTGGCCCGCCAAGCAGGTCATCGCCAGCACGATCGGCAGCCGCCGTCCGTTGGTCAACCGGCTCACGTCTTCCCGCGTCAGGTAGCCGGCGCTGCCCAGCCGGTCCAGGGCGCCGTGCCCAACGTAATTGAGCAGATCCACCCCTTCCCGCAGGCTGGCTTGGATCGCCGCGCGCATCGCCGGCAACCCAACCTCCTGGGTAGGATGCAGCAGCTTGGTCTGGAACCGCCGGCCCAGCGCGCCGCGCGCCAGTTCGATGTCCCGCAGGAATTGACCGCCGCTGTCGGCTTGATCGGCGACGAGCAGGGCCTGCGGGTTAGCGGGCCAACCCTGAGCCTCGAACACCTTCATCTTGGCCAGGATGGTTTGCAGCTCGGCCGCGGTCATCACCGGCAGCCGGCCCACCGCCAGCTCGGGTCGGCCGTCCCCGTCCAGGTCGCCTAAGGCGCTATCGCTGGGGAACAGTCCGGCGCTGGTCGCCACCATGAGGGGCGGCACCAGGTTGTCGGCCTGTTTCTGCCGGTCTTTGTAGTCGTAGGTGCCGTCGCCGACCAGGACCACATAGCGCGGCTTGAGCGCCCAGCGCGCGTGGGCGGTGGCCAGGAACTGCCGGATGGCGTGTGGGGTAAGCGCCCCGAATCCGAATTCATTCCGGATGTCATCGAGACTGACGATCTTGGGGGTGAGGCCCTGGGACTGGCGGTAGGCGGCGAGGTCGGCAGCGGCGCCGACCAGTTCGGGCGGAGCGACGATGAGGTAATCCGCCTTTTGGGCCGGGTCGGCCAGGCCGGCGAGTTGGACGAGGCGTAGGTCGCGCACTTCGGTGGCGGTTTGGAGTTCGAGGGCGAGGTAGCGGCGGTTGGGCGACTCGGCCCGGAACGAGGCGCGATAGCCGTCGGAGGCAGGTTCGAGGTTGACGTTTTGGACCAGGCGCAACTCGCGCGGGACGGCCACGTCAAAGACACCGATGAAGCTGGTGGCGAAGCCGGAGACGGTCAGGACTTCATGATCCTGGACGGTGCATTCGAGCTGGCCGTGGGCGGCGTGGTAGGCGCGCGGATAATCGACGGCGAACCGATCGAGGTAGACTTGACTGCCGAGGGCGCCGGGGGCCAGGGTGGCGCGGAGCACGAGTTCGTTCTTGCCTTGGCGCAGCGCGTTGAGTGGGAGATCGACCTCGAGATCGTAGGGGCGTTTGCCGGACCAGGTTGCGGGCGGGGCGGCATGGCCATTGAGGGTCGCAGTCAGGGTGTGCTGGCTGACGCTACCGCCGTAGAGCCGCAGGCGGAGGCGGCCTGGGAGCCCGGTGCTCAGAGCGAGGTCGTCGAGCTGGAAGCTGATGCGCTTGCTGTCGAAGACCCCCGCGCCCGCGACCAAGCGCGCCCACATCCAGTGATCGTCCTCCGGGTGCAGATCGAGCGAGGTGGCCAACTGAACATCTTGCTCGATGGTCAACGTGTTCAGGAAAGCCAGGCCACCCACGGCGGTGGGCGCCTGACCGTCGTCCACGCGCACGGGCAGGTTGGGAGTGCTGGTCAGCCAATAAACGTTCTGGTCGGTGTAGTTGTCTTTCTGCTGCTCGGCGTAGAAGTACAGGCCAAAACCGCCCTCGGCCGGGACATAGGTGGTCTGGCCGTCGCGGAGGAACAGCCCCAGGTCGCCCGCGGCAATCCAGCCCCGGACGTCGGTCTCCGGCCGGCGGAGCAACTGGGCGAGAGTGGCAGCGCGCAGGAAGTGCAGCCCTTTGGCCTGCGTCACGAGTTGGACGTGGTGATACGCATCGAGCGTGACGGCCTCGGTTTGGGCTTGCTGGACCGCGGCGAGGCGGACTCGAGCGCGAGTTCGCTTTTGGGCGGTCGCTTCGGCGAGGGCGATCTGACGCGGCGCCTCGAGGTTCTTGGCCGGTCGAGCCGTCACCGTGAGCGGGTACGGACCGTAAGTGCGGCGCGCGCCGGTGTCTTCAAACTCGACGAGCAGATACGTCGCGGTTTGGCCCAGGGCGACCGCGGGATCGGCGACGCGGTAGAGACCGCCGGTGAACGAGTTTGCGGCGGCGACCGGGGACGAGTTGACGCGATGCCAAGCGGCCGCGGTGGCGTCCCAGCGATAGAGGTCGAAGGCCACGGCGCCCACCTCGGACGCGGTCAACCATTCGACCACGGTCTCGCCGTTCTGGGCGTGGGTCTGGATGGCGCCGAGGACCGCGAGGGTCGGCGTGGCGAAGAAGCCGAAATCGACTGTGAGATCGTCGTTGGCGTCGCCGGTCGGCCCGTGCGCCCCGGCGCCTGAGCCGGTCACGTCGGGCTCGCCGGTCGGTTGCAGGCCGGTGCCCAGACTGAAGTCGTCGCTGCAGATGCCGTCGGTGGCTGGGTTGGCGTCGATACCATTGTCGCGTTTGTCGGTGCCGGCGGTGGCGCCGTTGCTGCTGACCGTGCCGTTGAGGGGGCCGCCGGTGCCGAAGTTCGAGGCCGGCAGGCAGATCTTGTAGCCGGTGCCGGCGGGGACGTTATCGAAGCGGTAATAGCCGGCGCCATCGGTGGTGGCGGTGCCAATGACGCTTCCGCCGTTATCCAGGAGTTGCACGGTCACGCCGCTCACGCCCGGTTCGTTGCCGTCTTGGAGACCGTTATTGGCCACGCCGCCGCCGGCGCCGTTGTCGAGCCACACGCGATTGCCGACGCTGAAGGTGGGCGGCGGGGCGGTGACGAAGCCGAAGTCGAGGGTGAGGTTGTCGTCGGCGTCGCCGGTTGGGCCATGACCGCGCGGCGGGTTGGCGCCCGGCAAGCCCAGATCGGGTTCACTCGTCGGCTGGAGGCCGGGGCCGAGGTTGAAGGGCAGGCTCGAGATGCCGCTCACGGTGGGGTCGGACTGGTCGACGCCTTTGTCGGCGCTATCCCCGGGCTGCGTGCCGCTGCTGCTGAGCAGGCCTTGCAGCGGCTTGCCGGCGGCGAAGTTGTCGGCGGCCGGTAGGAACACGGTGTAGCCCGAGCCGGTTGGCACGGCATCGAAGCGGTAGTAACCCTCCGCATCGGTCGTGGTAGTGGCGATCACCGCGCCGCTACCGTTGCGGAGTTGGACCGTCACACCCGCGATGCCGGGTTCGGTTCCGGTTTGGAGACCGTCGCCCGCGGTGGCTCCGCCCGCGCCGTTGTCGCGCCAAACGCGGTTGCCGACGCTGAAGGTGGGTGGTTCGGCGATCGTGACCAAGTAATCCTCGACCTCGCCGTCGAGGGCAGCGCCGGTCGGGCTGAGTCCGGTTTGGGTGCCAAGCCGGAACCGGGCCCCGAGGGGCGTGCCGGTGACCGCGGTGCTGGGCACATTGAACGTGAGCACATTCGGGCCGTTAACGACGGCGACGTCGAGGGCAAGCTGCTCTCCTGCATCGGCGAAGTCGCCGTCGTTGTTGAAATCGATCCAAGCCTGGAGCCAGGCGTTGCCGGCGGTGGCGCCCGCGACGGTCGCCGTGAGGGTGGCACCGGTCTGGCCGCGCTCGAGCGGGTTGAACGCGATGCCCTCTTCGTCGTCGGGCGAGCCGGCGAGGTCATCGCCGGTGGCCGTGCTATTGGGTTGACCGTCGGTCTCGGCGTCGACCGTCGAGCCCAAGAGCAGGCCGGTGCCGAGGGCATGGCGCGGGCCGTTGTCCGAGAGCAGCGTCTGGTAATTGCCGGGCCCGGTGCCGGCACTGGGGTCGGGCAGGTCGCCGAAGTCCAGCGGTTGAGGACCGACGAAGCCGAAGTCGAGGGTGAGGTTATCGTTGGCGTCGCCTCCGGGGCCATTGCCGCGGGGCGGGTTGGTGCCAGGCAGGCCCAGGTCGGGTTCGGCGGTCGGCTGCACGCCCGTGCCGAGGGTGAAGGAGGCGCTGGCGATGCCGTTGGCGGCAGGAGTGGGATCGTCGAGGCCCTTATCGCGTTGATCGCCGGTCAAGGTGCCGGTGCTGCTGGACAAGCCGACCAGAGGGTTGCTGGCCTGGAAATTCGTGGCGGGGATGCGCACGCGATAGGAGCCGGCGCTGAGGTTGTCGAAGCGGTAATAACCGCTGGCGTCGGTGGTGGTGGTGCGGATGACTGCGCCCGTGCTGTCGAGCAGTTGCACGGTGACGTTGGCGATGCCCGGCTCGGAGCCGTTGCGGATGCCGTCGTTGGCGGTGCCGCCGCCGGCGCCGTTATCGCGCCAGACGCGGTTGCCGACGCTGAAGTTGTTCTGCGGCTTGCAGAAGTCCAGGTAACGGAGCTTGAACCAATCGTCGGGCGTCGCATCGCTTGGCCAGGCGGCGATCACCAGGGCGTTGCCGACCGCTTGGCCGGCGTTGAGGTCGGCCCAACGGGTCGAGGAATTGCTGGCGAGGTTGTCTTCGGTGAAGCCGAAGCTGGCCAGGACGGGATCGTTGAGGGTGAGATGGTTGTTGAAGGGATCGTTGAAGGTGCCGATCCAAGCGGTGAGATCGCTGTCGGTCACCACGTAGCCCAGGTACACCCGGTCCACGAGCACCGGCTCGGCGAACTCGAAGAGGAGATAGTTGTCGCGGTCCACGTTATCCACGGTGTGCGTGTTGCCGGCGCCGCTGCCTTCGCCGTTGTCGGTCACACCTAGGCCCCCGCTGTACTGACCCACATAGGCGGTCTCCCAGACTCCCCCGGGCTTGGTCCGACTGAAGCCGCTCACCTTCACCGAGACGCCACCGACCGTGAAGGTGCGGATATTGCCGGGCGTGCCGGACGTCGAGGTGCTGCCGTTGAAGTCGAACGTTCCTTGGACACACGCGCCGCTGGGCGGGACGAACCCGAAATCGAGCGTGAGATTGTCCGAGGGATCGCCGCCGGGGCCATTCCCGCGCGGCGGGTTGTTGCCGGGCAGACCGAGATCGGTTTCGCCGAGGACGGCCACGCCCAGGGTGAACAGGGCGCTGCTGATGCCATGGACGGCCGGCGAGGCATCGTCGACACCCTTGTCCCGCTGATCGCCGCTGGCGGAGCCGGTGCTGCTGGTGTAGCCGGCCAGCGGCCCGCCGGCGGCGAAGTTGGCCGCCGGGATCCGGACGCGGTACGTGCCGGCGGACAAGGCATCGAAACGGTAGTAGCCACCGACATCGGTGGTGGTGGTGGCGACCACATTCCCCGCGATGCCCAACAACTGCACGGTGGCGCCGACGACACCCGGTTCGTTGCCATTCTGGACACCGTCGTTGGCGGCGCCGCTGCCGACGCCGCTGTCGAGCCAGACGCGGTTCCCGACGCTCAGCGGCCCCGAGACGCAGGCGGTGGGGACGAAGGCGAGGTCTTTGGGTCCGCTAATGCCAGTGGCGAAGTCGCCCATCAACGCGCCGGTGGCGCCGTCGAACTTAAAGATCTTGTTCTTGGTGACGGAGCAGACGTAAAGGTGGCCATCGGGGCCGAAGCCCAGGCCGGTGAACTGCCCGTAAGCCGAGGAGTTCGACGGGACGAAATGGCTGAGGAACGCGCCGGTGGATCCGTTGTACCGCGACACGCGCGCGTCAACGTCGAAGGCGACGTAGAGGTGGCCGTCTGGGCCAAAGCGCAGGCCGCGCGCGTTCGAGCCTAGGCCGGTCGCGAAGACGCTGACAAAGGCGCCGGTGAGAGGGTGATAGCGCAAGATCCGTTTGTTGGCCTGGTCGGCCACGTACAACAAACCGTCGGGCCCGATCGTGCTGCCTTGGTGCAGCGTGTACGAGTTCGGCGTCGGGAGAGTCCCGCTGTTGTCGCCCAAGAAGGCGCCGCTATCGCTGTACCGTTTGAGTTTCTGGTTGCCGAGGCTGTTGACGTTCAGGACCGAGCCGTCCGGGCTCCAGACCACGCCGCGCGGATCGTTCAGACTACCCGTGCCGGATGGGACGAAGGGGCCGAGGTAAGCGCCGGTGGCCAAGTTAAAGCGCAGGATGGCGTTGGGCGTATTCGGGCTGGGCGACCCGTTCTGGCCGCTGCTGGTGACATAGAGGTGGCCGTCCGGGCCGAGAGTCATGCCGTAAGGACCGTTGAGGCCGGAGCCGGCGGTGTTCGGGCCGGCGAGGGCCGCGCCGGAAAGGTCGAACGCCTTAACGTCATTGACATAGTAGGCCGAGACCAGGACCTGCGCCGTGCAGGGAGCGAAGAACCCGAAATCGATCGTGAGGTTGTCCTTCGCATCGCCGTCGGGCCCGTGGCCGCCGGCGCCGGCGCCGAGATCGGGTTCGTTGAGCGGCGGTTGGCCGGGGGCGAGCGTGATCAACCCGCTCCGAATGCCGTAAGCGGCCTCGAGTGGGTAGTTATCCAAGCCGTTGTCGCGCTGGTCGGTGCCCACGGTGCGGCCGGTGCTGCTCGTCAAGCCCACCAGGGCCCCGCCCCCTGTGAAGTTCGCGGCGGCGACCTGGACATAGTAGGTGCCGGCGGGCACGGCGTCGAAGCGGTAGAAACCGTTGGCATCGGTGGCCACCGCAGCCACCAGGCCGCCGCTGCTGTTGCGCAGTTGCACGGTCACACCGGCCAAGCCCGGTTCGGTCCCGTTCTGGAGCCCATCGTTGGGCACGCCGCCACTGCCTTGGCCGTTGTCCAACCAGACGCGGTTACCGATGCTGTAAGTGGTGGGGGTGCAACCCAGTTCCTGGTGAATGGAATAGAATGTGCCCGGCGAACTTTGGTTGTTGTATTCGGTCTGGATCCAGCAGAGCGAGCGCACCACGCCGGCGAGGCGTAACTCATCCAAGCGCCCGTCAAAGACGCGGTCGCAGGCGGAACGATCGCCCAGGAACGTGCTCGAGCCCGCGACGGGCGTGCCGGAGTTTTGGTTGGCGGCGCCGCTCAAGACGCCGTTGACGTAGATGCTCGCCACACCCGAGGCGTCGCGCGTGACGACCACGTGGTACCAGGTCCCCGCCGACCAGGCGCCGCTAGCCGAGGCGATTTGGGTCGAGTAATTGCTCGAAAGCTGGATTCGGCCCTGGGTATCGACCATGACGAAGTACTTGCCGTTGTCGATCACTCGGCCAAACCCGCCTTCGCCGGCGCTGTCCGGGTTCATCCAGAACGAGAACGTCACGGGACCCGCGCCGACAACGTCGGCGTTGACCTTGAGGTAGCTGCTCGAGCCGTTGAAATCGAGGCTGCCGTCGATCTGGCCTGAGACTTGCGCGCCGGCGCTGAACGAGCTGGCGCTGGCGTGCCGGGCGTTGGCTGTGCTGTCGCGGACCTGGGAGGTGGTGCCCGGGTCTTCGCGCAAATGCCACACGGCGCCGAACGCAGCGGGCCAAGTGTTGACGGCGTCCTGCTGGTCGGCCGCAGCCGGGTGACCGTAGTAGAGGTAGAGGACCGTGTCCCGCACGCTGGAGAGCTCCGGCACCTTGACCCAAGCCACCAGCGTGCCGGCGGCGGAGGTGTAGCGCTCGATTTCGTGGGGGAGCTTGGTCAGGCCGTCGGCCCCGGTGAAGAGGAGGTCGTTGCCGGTCGCTTGGGTGTGGTCCCGCAAATGCGCATCGGTGAAACTGATCAAGACCGGGAAGTGCTCGAGGTCGCAGGCGATCTTGGTGTGATCGATGACGATGGCCTTGCGGTAAGCCCAGGCACAATCGTACCACGCCACCGGCGCCGCGGTGGTGAACGTCACGCTGGGCTGTTGGTTCAGGACCGTTGGCGGTGTGGGCGGCAACGTGCTGGGCGTCACGCTAGCCGTGTAGGTCGTGGTCTCCGCAGTCGTGTTGCTGACCAGGAAGCGAGCCACGCCGTCGGCGTCGGTGACCGCCGTTGTGGGCGTGATCAGGGAGTTGCCCGTGTCTTGGCCGAGCGCAACGGTCTGGCCGGCGGCGTAGAAGCCGCTGGTGTCGCGCAACGTCACGGTGGCGCGCGAGACGGAGAAACCGTTGGCGGGAACGGTCAGGGGACTGGCTACGACCGTCGAGTCTGTGGCTGAAATCGGCCCGGCGAACCAGCCCAGATTGTTGCCGGCGTCCACCGAATAAGCCGGTGCGATGAGCTGAGGGTGGAGGTTATGGCCGTCCTGGACGTTGACGAACGATACCGCGCGGTTCGCCCCAGGACTCACCTGCCAGCGTGTGCCCGGGTTCGAGGAGCGGAGCAGGAGGAGTTGGCCGCCGGCGCCTTGCAACGTCAGGGTCCCCTGCACCGTCTGGGTCGCCCCGGCGGGGAAGGTCAGGGTAGCGCTCGCCGCGGCGGTCTTCGTCAGGTGATGGAAGGTGGTAGCGCCCGTCAGGCTCTGGCTGCCGCCGTTGAGCAGAACCGTGCCGGCGTTGGGGTTGAACACGCCGCCCGTCCGGATGAAGTGCCCCCCCACACCGAGCGTGCCCGAAGGGGCGTTAAAGGTGCCGCTGGTCTGGGTGAAATGGCCGCCGAGCGTTAGGTTGTTCCCGGGCGGATTAAAGGTGGCGGCCCCAGCAAGGGTGAGATTCTGATACGGGTAATCCTTCAGCGCCACCGTCCCGCTCGACCCGGTGTAGGTGACAGTGCTGCCCGCATTCAATACTGGCGCCCCGTTGAGAGTGAGGCTTTCCCCGCCTTGGAGTTGGAGGTTGCCCCCACTCTGCACGGTTAGATTCGCCCACGTCCCATTGACGGTCAGGGCATGGCCGTTGAGGTCAAAGGTGCCGCTGGTGACGGTCAGATGCTGGTTGGACAAGAACAGCGCCAACGACGACACCAACCGCACCGCTCCACCAGTCTTGCTCACCGTGACGGTCCCTTGGAAATAGGCTGCCGTGTTGAACGTGGCGTCGGCGCTGCCGCTAAAGACCAGCGGGAGGTTCCCGCCGTCCCAACTGGGACCGATGACCACGTTGCCCTGGGCCTCGAACTTGGCGTTGGCCCCGCCTTGCGCAGCGGCTCCATCCACTAGGTTGAGCGTCCCCAACGCGCGCAGGGTGTCGCCGCTCGCCACGGTCAGCGTCTGGCTCCCGTTCAGGCTGACCGTCAGGTGGTTGAACGTCTCCAGTCCCGGCACGTCCGCCGTCATACTGTAGCCGTCCAACGTCACCGTGCCGTTGTGGTGATTGAAGATGCCGCCAGTCCGGGTCCAGTTGCGCCCGACGAACAGCGTGCCGGCGGGAGCGTTGAAGGTGCCCGCCGAAAGAGTGAGCGCGCCGTCGATGTCCACCGTCGCGCTGTTGGCTGTGAAGGTCGCCCCGGACGCGTTGAGTGTGAAGTCGCCGTAGGTCCGCAGCGTCGCCCCGCCACTGAAGCTGAACGTGCCGGCCGCCGTTTGGCTGTAATGCATGCACCGAAGTTGGCCCGCCCCGGCGACGGTAAACGTGCCGTTGGCGACCAAGCTGCCGGTGCCGCCTCCCGAGAAATAGACCTCGACGACCCGGCCGCTGAGGTCGAGCGTGCCTGCGGTCAGCGTCAAGGTCTGCCCGCTGTGCGCGAGGTAGAGGTCGGAGAGCATCGTGACGGCGCCAGCGCTCTTGTTGACGATCACGTGGCCGCGGAAGGAACTGGTCGCGCTCGTGAGATCGAAACTCTGGGCATTGCCGCCAGCAAACCGCAACGGGAGATTGCCCCCGTCCCAAGAACTGCCCACGACGACGTTGCCGTGGGCTTCGAATGTGGCGCCTGAGGCGTTTTGCGCCGCCGTGCCGTTGACCAAACTCAGATGGCCCAGGACGCGCAAGGTGTCGTTGAGCGCGACGCTTAACACGTGACTGCTGCTGCTCAGGTTCACCGTCAGGTGCTGGAACGTCTCGGTCGTCGGCACCTCCACAAAGCTGCCCGCTCCATCGAAGACCACCGTGCCGCTCCCCGCGTTGAAGGTCGCCCCCGTTCGGCTCCACGCGCCCCCGACGGACAAGGTGCCCGTTGGCGCGTTGAACGTCCCGTTCGCGAGCGACACCGAGCCATCGATGTCCACCGTGGCGCCGCTGGCGTTGAAGACGGCGCCAGAGGCGCCCAGCGTGAAACTGTTGTAGATCCGGAGGGTCGGCGTGCTGCTGAAGCTGAACGTGCCGGCCGCGTTCTGCACAAAATTGTACGCCCGGAGTTGGCCCGTGCCCGTCACGGTGAAGGTGCCGTTGACCGTCAGCGTGTTGGCGGGTGCGCTCGATGTCCAGACCTCGACGACGCGGCCGTTAAGATGGAGCGTGCCCGAGGTCAACGTCAGCGCCTGGGTGCTGAACGAGTTCAAGTACAGGTCCGAGAGCATCGTGACCGTCCCCCCGGCCTTCTGGATCGCGATGTTCCCGCGCCAGTATGAGGTGGCGTTGGTGAGATCGAAGTCCTGGTTGGCCGTGCCCGCGAAGAGCAGCAGCGCGTTGCCGCCGTCCCAGCTCGACCCGACCGCCACGTGGCCGCGCGCTTCGAGGGTGCCGGTCTGGACCTGGCCGTTGCTGAGCGTCAAAGTGCCCAACACCCGCAAGGTGTCGCCCGCAGCGATGGTGAGCACCGCCGAACTGCTGTTGAGGTTGACGTTCAGGTGATGGAAGATCTCTGTCGCGATGACGTCCGCGGTGGCGCTCCCGCCGTCGAACACGACCGTGCCGTTGTTGTGGTTGAAAGTGCCGCTGGTGGGGTGAGTCCAGTGACGGCCCACCCACAGCGTGCCGGCCGGGGCGTTGAAGGTGCCCGCGGCCAGAATCAGATCGCGGTCAATGTCCACCGTGGCGTTGTTGGCCGTGAACACCCCGTTGGCACTGGTCTGCAACATGAAATCGTTGAACGCGCGCAAGGTGGCCGTGCCGCTGAAACTCATCGTGCTCGCTGCGTTCTGCACGTAGTTGTAGGCGCGCAGGTGGCCGGCGCCCGCCACCGTGAAGGCGCCGTTGACGGTCAGCGCGTTGTTCGGGGCGCTGGCGAAGTACACCTCGACCGTGCGCCCGCTCAAGTCCAGCGTGCCAGCCGTCAAGGTCAGGGCCTGGTTGCTCGATGAGTTCAAGTACAAATCCGAAAGCAGGGTCACTTGCCCCGCCGGCTTGTTGATCGTGACGTTGCCCCGCCAATACGAGGTGGCGCTGCTCAGGTTGAAGGTCTGATCCAACGACCCGCAGAAGAGCAGCAGCGCGTTGCCCCCGTCCCAGCTCGACCCCACGACCACGTTGCCTTGGGCCTCGAGCGTGCCGGTCTGGGCCTGACCGTTGCTGAAGACGAGCGTGCCCAACACCCGCAGGGTATCGCCGGAGGCGATGGACAAAACCGCCGAGCTGCTATTCAGATTGACCGTCAGGTGATGGAACACCTCGGTGGTCATCACGTCCGCGGTCGCCGTGCCGCCGTCGAAGACGACCGTGCCGTTGTTGGGGTTGAAGGTTCCGCCGGCCGTGTGGAGCCAATGGCCCGCCACGTACAGGGTGGTGGCCGGGGCGTCGAGCGTGCCGTTCGAGAGGGTCAGGTTGCCGTCGATGTCCACCGTAGCGTTGTTCGGCGTGAACGTGGCCCCAGCCCCGTTGAGCGTAAAATGAGCGTAGGTCTGTAGCGTCGCGGCGCCGGTGAACGTCATCGTGCCCGCCGTCTGCAGGTAATGGTAGGCCCGGAGCTGGCCGCTCCCAGCCACGGTGAAGTTGCCATTGACAGTGAGGAAGTTGTTCGGGCTGCTCGAGTAGTAGACCTCGACCGTGCGGCTGTTGAGGTTGAGCGAGCCGCCCGTCAGGGTCAGGCCCTGGTTGTTGTACGAGTTAAGGTACAGATCCGACAGCATCGTGACCGTCCCGCCGGGCTTCTGGATCGTGACGTTCCCGCGCCAGTACGAGGTGGCGCCGCTCAAATCGAAGTTCTGGTTGGCCGCACCCCCGAACAGCAGCAGGGCGTTGCCTCCGTCCCAGCTCGAGCCGACCACCACGTGGCCTTGAGCCTCGAAGGTCCCGTTGTTCACTTGCCCGTTGTTGAACGTGAGCGTGCCCAACACCCGCAGGGTGTCGGCGGCCGGGACACTCAACACGTTGGAGCCGCTGCCGAGGTTCACCGTCAAATGCTGGAAGATCTCGGTCGTCGGGACGTCCGCCGTCGAACTGCCCCCGTCGAACACCACCGTGCCGCCGTTGTGATTGAACGTGCCCCCCGAATGGGTCCAATGCCCGGCCTGATAAAAGGCTCCGGTCGTGGCGGTGAACCCACCGCCGGACAAGGTGAAACTGCCGTTGTTGTCAATCGCCGAGTTCCCCCCGATGAACGTCCCCGAACTCTGGGTCCAACCACCCGAGCCGACCGTCACCGAGATACCGCTGGCTTGCGCGATCGTGCCCGTGTAGCCGCCCAGGTTCATGCTGGCCACGTTCACACCCGCGTTCAGAGTGCAGTTGCCGTTCCGCGCGCTGGTGAAAAACACGTCGTCCCCCGAGCCAGGCACACTGGCGCCGCCGCTGCCCCCCGAGGTGGTTGACCAGTTGGCCGCGCTATTCCAGTCACCGGCACTGGTGGCGACCCAGTAACGATTGGCGGCCGTTGCCTCGAATAAGGGCCAACAACAGGCGGCCAGCGCCAACCAATACGGCGCCCGACCGCTCCGCCCAACGTGCCGCGCCCGGTGGACTCGTAAGCGCTGAATGCTTCGGGAATTCATCACGCGGTAGTAGGTGTGGATAGGTAGTGGTAGAGGTGGTAGTCAGACATCAGTATCGAGCCAGAGATCTCGGCCGGGCAGGAGGCCTACGCTCGGACGAGGAGCGCACTCTGAAACCGGGCCGAAGATGGCACAAAAGCGGTGTGCCTGCCAAGCCTAATAGGCCGTAGAACCACGCCGGCGTCGCCGCCTTTAGACCCCACGCCGCACCCGATTCGATAACCAGGCCCATTCCCCATGCCGACAGTTCATCCTGTAGACCCATTGATGCCTTTCAACAGGTGAAGCAGCCCGGCAGGAGTGCAACCGCACCTCGTGCGCGAACAAGTACCCCACCACCCCGCATGTGTCAAGGCCGAGCTTGGCCAAGCTAAGCTGCGAAGCTGGGCCATCAGTCGGCTAACCGGAAGCTGAGTTCGGCAGTGGCGGGTAGAAGGGCCTTGTTGAACGCTGCCGGTCCGAAATCGGACCGCCGCTAACCTCTCAGCTTGAGGGCCGCCTCATGCTTCATGCGCCTTCTGCGTTAAGGGCCTGTGCTCAGTGCTCAACCCTCACTCATGGGTCCTTATGATGTCACCGAGAGAGCCGAGAAGTCGGCTGGCGGCGAGTGGGCAACGGGGCTTGCCTCCGAGTGATGGTCAGGTTGGGCGTGGCGGGCTTGTATTCGCTGGCATATCAGGTGATCTGGACGCGGATTCTGTTGTTTGTCCTGACGACAACCGCGTACGCGTTCGCCACCATGCTGACGGCGTTTCTGACCGGCATTGCGTTGGGCAGTATGATTTCGGCGCGTTGGCTGGTGCCTCGGCTGCGGCGACCGCTGCTGTGGTTCGGGGTGTTGGAGATTCTACGCCGTTCGGCTCAGCGTTGACCGACGCTGAAGCGGACGGTTTCGAGGTACCGCAGGCTCACGGGCAGTTGTTCCTCGACGGTGGGGGCTTCGTCCTCCAGGAAGTACCACTTCACACCGGCGCGCCGCGCCGCTCGGAGCACTGCTGGCATGTCGATTTGGCCGGTGCCCAAGGCGACGTCGTTGCGGACGTCAGTGCTGCCGGAGAGCGAACCGAGGGCCAGACCCTTCTTCATGTCCTTGAGATGCATCAACTCCCACCGCGCGCCGTACCGTTCGAGGAGTTGAACGGGGTCTTGGCCCGGGAACACCGCCCAAAAGACGTCCATCTCGTAAGCCACAAACTGGGGATCCGTCTCCGCCATCATCAGGTCCATCAGGGTCCCTGACCCGTGCGGGTGAAACTCGTACCCGTGAATGTGGTAAAAGAACCGGATGCCGTGTGGGGCCAACGCCGCCCCGGCGCGGTTGAAGACCGCGATGGCAGCGCGGCATTCCTGCTCGTCGAATGCGTCATGGTGGGGGATCCAAGCGCAACCCGCATAGCGCAAGCCCAGCGTCTTGGCCTCGGCCGCCACGCTCTCGGGGTCGTCTCGGAGCTTCTCGAACGGGAAATGGCCTGCGATGGGCCGCAGCCGGTGGGCCCGGAGCAGTTTGCGGAACTCGGCCGGGGCGAGGCCGTAGGTGCCAGCGAGTTCGACATTCCGGAAGCCGAGTCGGCGGGCTTTGGCCAGAGTGTCCGGCATGTCATGTTTGAAGGAATCGCGCAAGCTGTAGAGCTGCAAACCCAGCGGCCCTTTGAAACTGGGGCCAATCCCAACCTGGGCGGACGCGGTGGCATCGGCGGCAGCTGAACTCGGCGCCGCGACGCAGCAAGCAAGGGCGGCGGCCAGGGCGGAGAGCGGAAGGCAGCGACAAGTGTGTTTCATGGGCGCATTCAACCACAGGACCGGCGGTTTGGGAAGTGGCAGCCGCGCGACGGCAGTGGCCGGTTGGCCGCAGCGCGGCGCGCACCTGCAACCGAACGCCCAGGCCCGGGTCCGAGGAGTGGGAGCCGGTTGGGAGCCGACTTGCACTTTGGCCCGCGGCCGGTTATGTGACGGGTTGCCGCCGTCGTACCGGCGGCACTGCAACGCAACGTTCAAGAGACTGGATCGACATGCCGCCGCTCAGACAACAAGCCGCCACCGCCTACCGCCTGGCCCGCGCGCGCTACGCCGACTTGGGCGTGGATGCCGAACGCGCCCTCCGCGTGTTGGCAGGGATTCCCATTTCAATTCATTGCTGGCAGGGGGACGACGTGGGTGGGTTCGAGAGTTCGGGGGGCACGCTGGGCGATGGGTTGGCGGTCACCGGCCAATACCCCGGCAAGGCGCGCACCCCAGCGGAACTCCGCGCCGACTTCGAGCAAGCGTTGGCGTTAATTCCCGGGCGGCACCGGTTCAACCTCCACGCCAGCTACGCGGAGACCGGCAGGCGAAAGGTCGATCGCGACGAGCTGAGCGTACATCATTTCCGGGAGTGGATCGCCTGGGCCAAAACCCTCAAGATCGGACTGGATTTTAACCAGACCTACTTCGCCCACCCCAACGTGCAACGCGGCTGGACCCTCACCCACCCCGATCGCCGGATCCGCCGGTTTTGGATCGATCACGGCATCCGCTGCCGCGAGATCGGGGCGGGCATGGGCCGGGCGCTCGGCACACCGTGTTTAGCCAATCTCTGGATTCCCGACGGTATGAAGGACACGCCGGTGGACCGCAAGGGACCACGGGAACGACTGGTCGAAGCACTGGATGCCATTTTCGCCAAGAAACTCGATCCGCGCCACACCGTGGACTCGGTCGAGCCGAAGCTCTTCGGCATCGGCGCCGAGAGTTACACGCCGGGCTCGCACGAGTTTTACCTCGGCTACGCCGTGAGCCGCGGGGTGTTGCTGACGTTGGACGCCGGCCATTACCACCCCACTGAAGGCATCGCCGACAAGATCTCGTCGGTGTTGTGCTTTCTGCCGGAGATCGCGCTGCACGTCAGCCGGGGTGTGCGCTGGGACAGCGATCACGTGGTCACGCTCACCGATGACCTGGCGGCCATCGCCCAGGAGATCGTCTGGGGCAAGTTCCTGGGCCGGATCCGCATCGGACTGGACTACTTCGACGCCAGCATCAACCGTGTGGCGGCGTGGGTCATCGGCACGCGGAACATGGTGCGGGCGCTGTTGCTAGCCCTCTTGGCTCCAATCGAACGGTTGCGCGCGGCCGAACGGGCTGGCGATTACACCACCCGCCTGGCGCTCCAGGAGGAGATGAAGACCCTGCCGTTCGGCGCCGTGTGGGACGAGCATTGCCGGCGGCAAGATGTGCCCGTGGGTGAGGCCTGGTTGGCTGAGGTCCAGCGCTACGAACGCGACGTGCTGGCCCGGCGTTGAACCCGGCGCCGGGTCGAGGTCGGGGCCGGCGGCAGGGCGAGCAGTCCCCGGCGCGCCGCCTCGCGCGGCCCCCATGGTCCCCGGCGCGCCGCGGGTCGTCTATCCCGAGGTCGCAGCAGTCAGGCCGGAGGTGGTCGATTTGCGGGTGATCGATTTGCGGGCTTGATTCGGTTGCGCGGTGCCCGTATGCAGTGGTTTCACGGCGGAGGCACGCGTCCGGCTTTCAGAGCTCGAGCCGCGTGACCTTGGGGCCGGTGCTTTATGCTCGACGAAGATCGCAAACAAGACCTCGCCAATCGGTTCCTTTATTTCCCGCTGGTGCGGCTCCTGTTGTTCACGCGGTGGTTCCGCATCATGTTTGTCATCCTGGTGCTGTTGGCCCTGGTGCTGGGCTTGTTGTTCCCGCGCCTGTGGCGGGTCTCGCCCGACGGGTACCATCCGCCGGTCAAGGTCAGCCTGCTCAACCTCATCCAAGTCTGGAACGACCGGCGCACAGCCGAGGCGCAGATGGCCGAGGGTCGGGCCCAGGACTCGCTCCAAACCTGGCGCAACGCTTTGGTGCTGAACCCGGCCAATGCCGGGCTGGTCCGGGGCCTGTTGCGGGCCGTCACCGCCGTGCCGGAGCCAGCGGCGTACACCGTGCTGGTGAATGAACAGGCCAAGGCCCTGCTGCGGATCACCCAGACCAACCAGACCGACCTCGAATTGGTCGCCCAGGTCTTCGAGAAGTGCCGGCTCACCTATGCCCTGGTCAACTTGCTGTCCCCGCTCGAAAACCTACTCCCCCCGTCGCTCGACCCGGCGTACCTCAAGGCCCTGTTCCGTAATCAGGAGCTCGCACGCTTCCATCAGCGGTGGGAAACGGTCCAAGGACGACTGCCGGAAGACGCCGCCCTCGCGCTCTACCGGGAAGCTTACCTCGCCGGGTGGGGGCCGGCCGACGGCAGACCGGAGGCGCGCCAGAAACTCGAGGCCGCAGCGGCGGAGGGCCCGCACCGGGACTTGGCCAATCACCTCTTGCTCCAGGTGTGCCGGCAACAGCGGGACTTCGCCACCGCACAGCGCGCGCTCAACGCATTGGTGGACGCGCAGGCGGACGAACTCCGCGACCACGTCACGTTCTGGCGCCTGTTGGCGGCCGAGGGCCGGAACCTCGAGGCCGCCCAACTCCTGCAAGCCTGCCAACTCAGGCCGGCCAGCCCGTTGGATGCCGCGGATTTGGTCGACTTATGTTTTTCGCTGGCCCTGCAGCGGCAGGCGCAGCAGCAGATGGAATGGGCGCTGAACACCTTCGGTTACGATCCCTTGTTGTGCGCACGCTATGCCACCTTGCTGATCGAGACGCGGGACTGGAACGAGTTGCGGACTCGCGCCGTGCAGATCCGGCTGCAACCTGGGGTCACCAGCAGCCTCAGCGCCCTGAGCTACTTCATGGAGGCCCGCGCCGACCTCGGCGAGGGCCAGGTGGACTTCGCCCAAGTCGCCCTCGACAAGCTGAGCGGCTTCGAACTCGACGACCCGCTGTTGACTCTGACCGTCGTCAACGGCCTGATCGACGTCGGCTTCCCCGATCCGGCCGTGGCCATCCTGAGTCGAGTCGAGCCCAAGCTGGCGACCCGTCGCGATTACTGGCAGGCCCTCACCCGGGCGGCCTTCCTGCAACGGAACACCGTCACCCTCTTGCGGGCCGTGCGCCGCCTCTACCAGAGCGATCCCAACGACCTCGCCGCGGCGGCCGACTACGCCCTCGCCGTGATCATCCAGCGCGCAGAGCCGGACCAGGCCCTGCAACTCACCACCAATCTGCTCAGTCGCCTGCCCGATAATCTCATGGTCCAGGTCCGATATGGCGCCGCCCTGGCGTTGAATCGCCAGGCCCAGCAAGCCCAGAAAGTCCTGGGCCAGGTGAACCCTTCCTTGCTGAGTCCACCCGAGGCGACCCAGTACCATCTCGCGCTGCTCGAGGCCTTGCTCGACCTGGGACAAACCAATCAAGCCAGCGCCATCAGCGCGCGGATCGAAACCAACTACCTCTACGCCCCGCAGTTCCAATGGCTGCGGAGCGTGGCCACCAACCTGCCCCCGCCCCTTGCGTCAGCTAGCGGCGGACGTTGAAGCGGCCCGCAGCCCCGCAATCGAGTCCCCCGCCCATACCCCTCACCCCTATGAACCCGACGCCTTCACCTTCCACCGGCCACTCGAGCCGCCACACCGATCTGTCCGTTGACCGGCGCGGCTTTCTCGAAACCGTCGGCTTGGGCTCGCTGGGGGCACTGCTGGCCTCGAGTGCGGGCGGGCGCACGCTGATGTCGGCGGAATCCGAAAACAGCAAGGTCTGGCAGCCAATCAGTGACCGGAAAGTGCGAGTGGGGATCGTCGGGTATGGCGTGTGCCGGTTCGGTGCCGACTTTGGCTTTCAAGATCATCCCAACGTCGAGATTGTGGCGGTGAGCGACCTGATCCCCGAGCGCCGCGCGGGCCTGATGCAGGCCTGCCGCTGCACCCAGTCCTACGAGTCGCTCGAAGTCCTGGTGCGTGACCCGAAGATCGAGGCGGTCTTTGTGGCCACCGACGCCCCCAGCCACGCCCGCCACTGCATCGAAGTCCTCAACCACGGCAAACACGTCATGACCGCCGTGCCAGCCGTGTGGGGCTCACTCGAGGATGCCGAGCGCCTGGTCGAAGCGGTGCAACGGACGGGGCTCAAGTACATGATGGCCGAGACGAGCTGCTACCACGCGGCGTGCCACGCCATGCGGCAGATCTATTGCGCCGGCGGTTTCGGGCGCCTCGTTTACTCGGAAGGCGAATACTACCATTACTCCCCTACCCCGATCGCCTCGTTCAACAACTGGCGCGTGGGCAGCCCGCCGCTGTGGTATCCGACCCACTCGACCGCCTATTATGTGGGCGTGACCGGGAAACGGTTCACATCCGTCTCCTGCCTGGGCTTCCGTGCCGGCTTCCCGGCGTTCGCGCCGGGCGCCAATCGTTACCAGAACCCGTTTACGGACGAAATCGCCCTGTTCGAGACCAGCGAGGGGGGCGTCTCCCGCATGTCCATGTGCAAGTCGATTCATGGGCGCGTGGACGAAACCGGGCGCGTCTTTGGCGAGCGGGGTTACATGACCGGCCTGCAATATCACGGCACACTCGAAGAGCGACCGGACTTGACGCGACCAGCGCTGCCGCCCGGGGTGCCTCCCGGCGGGCATGGTGGCTCGCACGGGCAGCTCATGCACGAGTTCATCAGCGCTATCCTCGAGGACCGCCAACCTCTGGTCAACGTGCGCGACGCCCTGGCCATGACCGTGCCCGGCATCGTCGCCCACCAGTCCGCCCTCAGCGACGGCGAACGGCTGAAGATACCGCAACTGGGCTAGCGCAGATACTCCACAGACTTTGCGGCGAAACCGAGCAGTGTTGCGAGCCTGAGCACGCTGAAACGTGCACACCCATCGGATCGAGGGGGGCGCTCGGAAGGAGTAGGGTCGCATCGGCCTCTTCCTGTGGACCTGCGAAGCGGCGGCGCGCAGAGGACTGCGCGCCCTAGCGCTAAGGGGTGTCCAGCCGCTTGCGCCCAGGTTCAGCGAGTCCCTCGACCGGGCGGCGGTTCACCCTTAGCGGGCTTGGATGTCGTAAGCGCAGAGATCCGACAGGTGCCGGAGGTACAAGCGTCCGCCGCAAACGACCGGGTGGGTCAAGGTGTGCTCGCTATCGTTGCGTGGGAATTTGAAGCGGCTGATGACAGTTGCGGCTTGGGGCGTCGCCTTGACGAGCAGCATCTCTCCGTCGTTGTCCAGGCAATAGAGCAAGCCGTCCGCCCAAGTGAGGGACACCTTGCCGATCGCCTCGGCCCGATACTGGACCTTGCCAGTGGCGAACTCGACGCAGAGCAGACCCTTGTTGTACAGGCGGCAGCCGCTGCCATAAAGATAACCGTCGAGCAAAACCACGCCGCCGTGGCAGTTGTCCAGTTGAACCCCATGCCACACCTGCTGCGCCCGCACGGGATCGGCACTCAACCGAACCACTCGCGCCCCGGCTCGGTGTCCGCTCGAGACAAACACCTGCCCCGCACGATAAATGGGCGAGGTCACGTTCTGGTCGCAGAAGCTCTCGTGCGGATGGCTCCAGAGGAGTTTGCCGGTCTGGACCTCGACCCCCAGGACCGTGGTGCGGGCCAGGGCGATGTATTGCCGCACGCCGTTGTGCTCGGCCACGATAGGAGAGGAATACGCGTTTAGATCCGTGATCTCGGTGTTCGCCCAGAGTGTCCGGCCCGATTTCTTGTCCAGCGCCACCACCCGCCCTTCCGCGCCCCCCGGCATACAAAGCACACGGTCACCGTCCACCATCAGGTTCTCCGTGTAACCCCACAGGCCCAACCGGGCACTGAAGGTCTCGCGGATATTGACCGCCCACACCCGCCGGCCCGTGGCGGCCTCGAACGCGGCCAGGTCACCGTGCGGCCCGAGGTGGTAGACCAGGCCGTCGTCATACGTGGGCGTGGTCCGCGAGCCAGGTTGGGCGCCGCGCCAGGCCTTGCCGTTGGGCGCTTGCCAACGCAGCCGCCCATCCACATCCAAGGCCAGCACCCGTTCTTCGTCGCCGAAGTCGCCGCTGGTGTACAACAAACCGCCTGCCGCCGACACCGCCGCGTACCCCCGACCGCAGCCCGGGAACTTCCAAATCAGTCGAGGACCCTGGCGAGGCCATTGCTTGAGCAGGCCGGTCTCGCGCACCAGATTGTCACGCTGCGGCCCATGAAAGGCGGGCCACCACGGTCCGTCCGCGGCGGCCACTGCCAAGGAGGACAAGCAAAGCCCGGCCACACGGGCCAGGCTACGGAAGGACTTCGGCATAGCTCTCATCAGTCGTCGTTCGCTCGTCGGCGCGTCAAGGGCCGATGTCCACGGCGCGGTACACCCGTCTCGGGACGCTGGCCGAGCTGACATCGATCCAAAGATACGGCGTCTGAGTCAACACCAAGTTGGTGAGGGCCACCCAGGAAGCGCCGGGCGTTAGTTCGTCTTTCGACTCGACACGGTAGGTTCGGCCGACCTCGCCGGCGATCGTCAGGCCGGCGTACATGTCGATTCCCAGCGTGGCGCCGCCGGGCGCCACCATGCTGATCGCCGTGGCGGTATCGTTGGCCGCCACGGGGTCCGGCTCGACGGCACGGACCGAGGCGGTGTTGGTGAGAGTCCCGGCTTGGAGAGGAACCACCACGAGGGCGATCGTGGCGCCGGCGTTCTTGGCAACCGTTCCCAACTGGCAGGTGACCAGGTCGCCCTGGCGCTGGCAGATGCCCTGGCTGGGGGCGATGCTGACCACGTTGACGCCCGGGGGCAATGAATCGGTCACCGTCACCTCGGTGGCGGCGTGGGGTCCACGGTTCGTCAGGGCCAGGGTGTAAGTGATCTCCTGGCCCACGGACAGCTCGTTGGCAGACACGGTCTTGGTGAGGCCCAGATCCGCCGCCGGTGCCGGCGCCAGACCGCGAACGACCACGACCTTATCCCCGCCGCCAAACGTCGAGAAGAGATAGTCGCCTGTCAACGGATCAAGGGCGGCCCCCTCGGCACCGTTCAAGCCCGTAAGGAACGTCTGGCGAGAGGCCGGGATCGGAATGCCCGCGCCATCAAGCCGGTACGCGCCGATCGCGTTGGCGGAATACTCGGAAACCAACATGAACTGGCCATCCGAGAACTGCGGTGAACCCGGCGGCACGTAGACGAAACCTTCCGGACCCCCGGGTAACTGGGTCTCGAACCTGGCCTCCGTGAGGTCGAAGGTGCCGGCGCCGTCGGGTTGCAGGCCGGCCGTGTAGAACTGGCCTCCGGGCCAACTGACCATCTTGAGCGAGCCGGCGCCCGGATAACCCTCTGGCACGAAACCCAGCCCCCCGGGTGAGGAAGCGATCTGGAAGGGGCTCAACCCAATGACTTTGTCCGTGGTCGAGCTGCCAGGTTTGACTTGGCCGAGCTCGTTGACAGGCCAACGCGCCAGGAACAGCACTCCCGCGGGCCCATAGGCCACCCCGCCGTCGTTGTATGCCGCGTCGGCGAAGAAGACCGCTTCGCCCGCGAACCCTATGACATGCCGGTCTGCATCCCGGACGACACCGACCGAATAGAGTCTGCCTTGGTCTTGGTCCTGGTTGGCAACGCCGCCGATGATCAAGAACTCTGGATCCCCCAACAAGAATGTCAGCCCTCCGTACTTGGGCGGCAACCCCGGGACCTGTCCCAGGTCGTGTAGGGTGTAGTCTTGATCGAAGGGGGCCTGGACCACTGCTTGAGCCCAGGCGATCCCCCCCACGGGGAGGACAAGCCCAACTCCGAAGAGCAGGGCGGACCATTTCGGTTTCATTCCTTTGGTGGGTTGGTGTGGCGCGTCAAGCCCTCTGCTGTTCAGAGTGTTCAGTGTTTAGTGTTTAGGGGCTTGACAGACAAAAACACTAGCGATTTCGCGGGCCAGACGTCAAGCCCGAATCCCCGGCCCGAGTCCCCAGCACCCCAGCGCGCTGACGCGCAGACGGTCACCCTCACTCCCGCCGCGCGCCTCTGTCCCGTCGCGCTCCAGAAGCCGCCTGCCTGCCCGGCTTCACCTGGCATGGCACGCGAGGCTGCTGGCAACTCGTCCAGGATACGGATATCGCTGTCAACGTCTTTATGCCTGGCAAACAAAAACCAGAAGACGCGAGATACGTGAGATAAGATATTGGACCAACCGGCCCTCGGCCTTGACCTCTGGGAGTGGCCTGGACTAGAAGATCGGCCTGTGCGCAGGCTATGGCTATGGACGGCGGAGGACTGGCGGACTGGCGGATTGAGGGATTGACGGACCGAAGGATTGAATAGATGGCGAGGATGAGGTGAGGCGCGATGCGAGCAACGAGCAAGGTCTGGGTGGTCGTGCGGCTGGCGCTGGGGCTGATGCTGCTGCTTGGACCCGGGAGGGCGCAGGCGCAGATTGACCCGGAGAAGCGGAGCCTGCTGCAGTTTGGCTTCAACCAGCCGATCGAGGGACGCGGACCGATCGCCGGGTACGCCTTCTATTACCAGAACCAGCCCGAGTTCATCCGCAGCAACTTGACGTTGCGACTGGCGGTCGCGCCGGTCTACCTGGATTCGGAGCTGGGAGTGAGCGGGGCGTTGGGGGCGCACACGGATTTGGGTTTCAGTTTGGCGGGGGGCGGGTTCGCGAGCAGCTTTTCGGAAGTGCGCGGGGGAAAACTCTGGCGGGAAGAGTCGTTTACCGGCCACGGGGCGGAAGCGGGGGTGAGCGTTTACCACCGGTTCAACCCGCGGCAGGTGATCCCGCTCAACGCGGTGGCGCGGGTGGCGGTGGACTATGACACGTTTGCGCGGGACCCGGAGACGGCGGTAGGGTTCGAGTTGCCGGAAGATCGGGCGACGCTGCGTGGACGCACGGGTTTGCGATGGGGCGGGGCCGAACCGCGCGTGTTGCCAGCGGTCGCGATGGAGCTATCCCTGTGGTACGAAGTTGGGTGGCGGCAGGAATCGGGGCCGTACGGCTACGGTGGCGATCGCGCGGTGGAGGCGCTGACGCAGTTGTACTGGGGACGCGCGTTGCTGGCTTACACGTTTCCCGAGCTGCAGCACAACTTCTCGCTGAGCCTGACGGCGGGATCGAGCGTGGATGCGGACCGGTTGAGTGCCTACCGGCTGGGCGGTTTTTTGCCGTTGGTGGCCGAGTTTCCGCTGAACCTACCAGGGTACTACTATCAGGAGCTGAGCGCTCGGCGGTTTGCCTTGATCAGCGGTCAATACTCTTGGCCGGTAGACGCGGCCAAGCGGTGGGCGGTGATGATCGAAGGGGGGACGGCGGTGGTGGAGTACCTACGCGGGCTCGATCAGCCTGGAGATTGGCACTCAGGGGTGGGTGGGGGAGTGGGGTTTCGGTCGGCGAACGACCGCTGGC
>VHCO01000106.1 GCA_016871715.1 Verrucomicrobiota bacterium | reverse complement strand
CCAGTTCCTCGCCCCGCTCTTCCGTCCGTTTCTGGGCTTGGGCCAGTTCCTCGACCCGCTCTTCCGTCCGTTTCTGGGCTTGGGCCAATTCCTCGACCCGCTCTTCGGTGCGTTTCTGCGCTAGGGCCAGTTCCTTGACCGTCGCGTCCGTGGCTTTCTGCGCTTCGGCCAGTTCCCGCACGGTCGAGCGCAACTCGAGGACATCCTGGCGAGTCGCCGTTTGCTGCAGATCCTCGTAGACTGTGGCCAGGTGGTGGGCGATGCGCCGGGCCGCCTGCTCGTCGAGCGTCTCCCTCAGGTCTTCGTAAATTCTCAGGGTCGAGACCATAGCCTCACCCTAGGTCCGCCTGCGCAGGCGGGCAAGGCGGATCTGGGGAGCCCCCCTGGCAAGCCCGCATGTCTCACCGGTGGCAGCGTCGCGCAGACTTCCAGTCTTTCCAGTCTGCTGTATCGCGGGCTTTCCGGCCCACCGGCCGATTCGCCAACAGAATACCCTGCCGACAGAGATGTCGGCGCTACAGCAGGCAGGGATGGTCTGCGCTACGAGGGTTCGCGTTTCGGGTGCGGTCTTGTGGTGAGAAACGCGGGCTAGGGCGCCGGGCGCGAGGATTGGGTCAACCGATCCTTGAGGACTTCCTGCGCCAAGTACTCCGCGTGGCCGTCCGCGAACACCACCCCCGCAAACGGTTCTTGGCTGGTCTCGAACTTCTGGTAGGCGAGCGGTGTCCGAGCTGGATCTTTGATGGCCTTGATCGCCGCGCCGGCACCGACGTAGATGAAGGCCGTATGCCGGTCCACCCATTGGACCTGAGCGGTACGGTCCTGCCCGAGCAAATCTGGCGGCGGCGGCACGTCCGAACCTGGCAGCAACAGCGGCGCGGGCGACTCGAGGTACTTGAGCGTATCGGCGAGGTGGGAAGGCAGTCGATCGCCATGATCGTTGGCATACATGAGGAGAGCCAAACCGATCTGTTTCAGGTTGCCCAGGGTCACCATGCGCTGGGCTCTGTCCCGAGCCTCGTCGAGCGCCGGCCAGACCAAGCTGCGCGCCAACTCCGCCAGCCGGGGCTGATCGATTCGCACCCGCAACGCGTCACCCGCCAGGGCCGGCGCCAGCGTTCTCTGCACTTCGTCCCATCCCGCCACGGCCTGGCGGACCTGATCGAGTTGCCCCAGCGCCGCCAAGGTCTTGACCACCGCCGCGCGCAACCCTTCCGCATCGCCGGCGCTCCGCGATTGCACGTGGGCCAACAGCGTCCCCTCGGGTGGGCCCTCGACCGACAGGACCGCCCACCGCCAGCCTCGAGTGAGCACAGCGCTCGAGCCGCCTCCCATCAACCTCGGAAGCGTCGGCATCAATTCCTCAATCACCCGATCGCTGCCCGGGTAAGGAAGCAGCGCCACCTGCAAGAACGACAAGGGCAAGGCACCGAAGGCGGCGGGCAGGGCGTCGGGCACCCGAGCTTGGACTGACTCGAGTTGCCGATGCACCGCCGGCGGCGCTGCCACCAAGCAACCGTTCCGAACGACGACCTGCAGGTCCCGGGTCGGCCCCTCTTGGGTCAGCAAGCGCTCGAGCCGCTCCGGTTGGCCTCCTTCCCCAAGCGGCACGACCACCAGGACGGGCGGCGATTGGCTTAGGTAGGTTAGGCTAACGATGGCGTACACTGCCGTGGCTCTGGCTTCGCTAAGGGCGTCCAGCCAGACTTGAACCGCCGCCTGCGCGAATGCAAGCGGTTGCGCGAGCGCCTCGTGTTGGTCAGGGACCGCCCCAAGCACCGCCGCGCTCCAGGCGCTCCAGTCGAATCGGGAAAGATCCAGGCGCGCGACGGCCACGGTATAGGAATCGGTGAAGGGTTGGATGCGGGCCAGGTCGACCGGCCCCGCGGCCCAACCGCGGTCCCCGAGGCAGGGCGCCATCAGGACCGCCCAAGCCAGTAGAATCGAGTCAACGCGTTTCATGATAAGACTTCAGGTCAAGGGTGGGTGTGAGGCTGCCGTTGGGGACTCAGGGACGGAGTGTGAGCACATAGGTTCTGCGCGTGCGCGGATCTTGGGTCGACAGGGCGCGGGCTTCGAGGGTGGCCTCATGCCCTTCGAGCCGGTACCCGAAGGCCTCGCCGGTCATCGGGTCGCGCGGCACAGGCACGAGTTGGATTTCGTCCAAGGTCGCTGGCAGTCGGCGCCGATGCGCGGCGGCGTGGAGGCGGATGGCTTCGAGACAGCGCAACAGGGCGAGCTGGCGGTCAAACTCGGCGAAGCGAGTGGCGGCATTGCTCAGTGCCGGCAGCAATAGCCGAGGCAGTAGGGTGCCGATCGGATCCTGGGCAATCGCGGCTTGCAGATCGCGTTCCGCTTGAACCAGCCCACGGCGCGCCTCCGGGTAAGGCAACCCGAACCACTTGAACAAGTTGTCCCGTTGGATGGCGTAGCCCTCGCCCACATAGGTCGCGATGGCCTGTGCTACGGGCAGAGCCGCGAGATCCTCGGCCGAGCGGCCCTGAGCGCGAAGGTACTCGATGGCCTTCGGGTAAACCGTCCAGCCGATCGCAGCCGTCGTGAGCAGTGCCCGGTCGTCCTCCGAAACCCCGGCGGCGACGCTCCCACTGTCGCCGGTGATCTTGCGCAGCTCGAGAAGCGCCTGGCGCAGATCCGCCGCCGTCACCGGGCCCGTGCGCGCCTGAGCGAGGACCGGCAGGTGCACGTAGAGAAAACAGCGCTCCCATCGGGTGGCATGCCATAGGTTGAGGTAGGCCGGCGGCAAATCGGTCAGCGCCCAGTACAAGTTGGGGGCGCCTGGCTGTTGGATGAATTCCTCGAGTCGCTCGCACATGAGCTTGGCAATGGCGATCCCCACCAACCCTTCGATCAAGGTCTCACCTTCTCCCACGTGCTGGGCCAGGGTGAACCCGGCCCGTAACCCGGCGATCGCCTCTGCATGTTTCCCCTCCTTGGTGTGCAGCCGGATCTCGAGGGCCAAGCCATGCGCCGCCGCGCGCAGTTTGCTCAAGTGAGGCAGCAAAGCGCCCATGCCTTCCTGTCGGATCGGGATGCCCCAGTCGCAACGCTCATAACGGGTGGCCTTGGCGACCTCTTGCAGTCCGGAAGCATTCCGCGCTACGGCCTGACGGACCGCGTCCGTCGGTAGCTCCGCCAGAGGCAACTCGAGCCACTTCTGCCATTGCTCCCGCTGCTCCTGCCAAGACTCGCTCCCGGTCAGTACCTGCGCCGCGCGCTGGTAAGCTAAGGCGGCGTTGCCCGGGACTTGATCGGTCCGTTCGTGCATGAGGAGGTACCGCAGCGCCGGAAGCGGCGCGGGCATCGGCTCGAGGCCCAACCGAATCGGCACCGGCGCTTCCTGGGCCGCGCGCACCGGTAGCGGGAGACTCCCGCCTAGCGCGGCGGCTAACAGCATCGCCCAAACGTCCCTTAGGATTCCCAATCCGAAATCCGAAATCCGAAATCTGAACTCTCGTTGACTCGTCTTCATGATTGTTCGGTTCCACCTGGTTCACTTGTCCGACGCAGCCATCGCGTTCGTGGGACCTGCCTGCGGCCTTGACGCAGCCCATCCGCGACGGACTCGATGGGCGCCGGCGCTGCGGTGGTTTCCCACGTCGGCAGGGCATCGAGCCCTTCCGCGGCCAACCGCGCGCGTAGGCGCAAGTAGTCGTTCCCCAAATTCGTCGACACCCAACGCGACGCGGTTGCCGCAGCCAGTTCGTCCGGCTCGACCTCGGTAGGTTGTACCACCGGCGGGCGGATCTCCTTCGCCTGCTGGGGCGGGGTCGGCACCAGTGCCGGCGAGTGGCCTAGCCAAGCGAAGCCGAGGAGCAAGACCGCCAGGCTGCACGCCACCGACTGCCAGCCCCGCAGCAGGCGCCTGCTCGCCGCCTGTCCAGCACGGAACATGAGCATGTCGCGGTCGAGGCGATGGCCGGTGGGGCTGAGTCCGGCAAGGGCACGCGCCAGTTCTTGGGCGGCCGAGTTCAGTTGATCTTCGTGAGACATGAGGCACCTAGTTGTTGACGCACTCGTTCCAGAGCTGCGTGATACCGCCTGAAGACCGCCGCCAGGGAGCATTCCGTTACGGCTGCTATCTCCGCGAGCGTCAGCCCGCCCCAGAGCCGCAGGGTCACGACCTCGCGTTCCTCGGCGGGCAAGGCGCGCAGGGCGAGTTCGGCTTGCTGGGCATCGACCGCGTCGTCCGGCCGGGGCTCGAACCAGGGCGAACCCTCGCTCGCCACGCGCTCTTCGCGCGTCACTCGCCGGCGCCGGGCGCGCAGGTGTTTGAACGCGCGATGGCGGACTGCCCGATAGAGCCAGGGTTTCATCTGGGATGGGGGTTGCGCTTGCTGCATCAGACTGACAAAGACATCCTGCACGGCGTCTTCGGCCAGCGCCGGATCCAGCCATTGCCGGGCATAGAGGACCAAGGCCGTGCTCTCCTCTTCGAACCAGCGCCCGATTTCACCAAGGGTGGTCGAGTCCATGCGTGCATTCCATGGCTAAGACCCCGCCGAAGCATCTTTTTTTCGCGGCCTCTTGTTGCTGGAGCGGTTCTGCGCGTCCAGCGCGGTGTTCCACCCGCTAGGTCGAGGTCGGAGCGCGGGCATCTTGCCCGCGGGGCCTCGATGCGGACACACCAACTTCGGTCTGAGGCACCGCCTCACGAGAAAGTCGGCGGCACGCCCCGCTTCTTTTCCCGAACCGGCCCACGCTTCGGGCAGCGCGCGCTGAGCCCCACGAAGGCAGCGGGGCACGTAGTGCCGGTTTTCTAACCGGCAACCGTGCCGACCGGAAGTCGGCGGTACGATCTGTTCGTTCACCGCGCCGGCCCGGGCCGGGTGTACGGCCGATGCAGCAGGCAATTGGGATTAAGCCGCACGCCGAATCCGGGCCGATCCAGCTCCCGGACTTTGAGTCGCCCATGGGAGGGGACCGGTTCATCCAGCAGCAGCGGTTGGAACATAGGCACCACCACATCGGCCTGAGGCGCCATCATCAGGAACTCGGCGTAGGGGCTGTTGTGGCGGGTGACGACGAAGTGGTAGCTGTAGACGCTCGATCCGTGCGGAACGACCAGGGCTCCGTGAGCATCCGCCAAGGCCGCGATGCGAATCAGCTCGGTCAGGCCGCCGCACCAACCGACATCGGGTTGGAGGACATCGCAGCA
The DNA here is from genome assembly GCA_016871715.1 of Verrucomicrobiota bacterium. Taxonomy (GTDB): domain Bacteria; phylum Verrucomicrobiota; class Verrucomicrobiia; order Limisphaerales; family J093; genus VHCO01. The sequence continues at coordinate 19,895 of VHCO01000106.1, read as the reverse complement.
GCCCATATCGAGCAGCAGCCGGAAGCCGGCCGCCGTGGCCTCGTGTTCGCCCGTCGTAACCCACATCCCGGCAGGGACGGCGCGCCGCAGATCGCGGTAGCCCCAGTAATCGTCCGGCAGGAGCGCTTCTTCGAGCCACTTGAGTCCATGCGGGTGTAAGGCGTGGGCCAGCCGAACGGCGTATTCGAGATCCAGGCTCATCCAACAGTCTAGCATGAGCCAGAAATCGGGTCGGACGCGGCGGCGCATCTCGGCGACTTCTTCGACGTTGCTTCGAAAGCCTTCCTCGCCTTCGGCCGGGTGATGGTGGAGCGGCAGTTTACCCCCGAGGAAGCCCAAGCTCTGAGCCAGATCGGGACGGGCGCCGGTGGCGTAGAACTGCAACTCCTCTCGCACCGCCCCACCCAACAAGCGATACACCGGTTCGCGGCGGACGCGACCCAGCAGATCCCACAGCGCTAAATCGACGCCGCTGAGGGCGTTGATCACGATACCTTTGCGGCCGTAGTAGAGCGTGGAAAGATACATCTGGTCCCAGATCGTCTCGATATCGCTCAGCTTCTGGCCCTCGACGAACCGCGCCAGGTGGTGCTCGACGATCCAGGCCCCAGGTTCGCCCCCGGTCGTCACCGCAAAGCCCACGGTGTCGTCGCTGGCCTCGACCTCGACGACGAGCGTGCCTAGGACGTTCAAGCCAAAGCTGCGCCGGCTCTGGCGATAGCCGGGGTACTTGGCCATGGGCGTGGCGATGTGATCGTCGATCCAATGGTACCCGGTCTGATCGTGGTAATCCGCGCCGCCTCCGCGCACGGTGAAGGCGCGCACGTGTCGGATGGTGGGTGTGCTCATCGTCAGGGTCCGGTGACCAGGGGACGAGGTTCAGGTGCCTTGGGCAGCGTCCCGATCAACACGGCGGCCAGGCCGGTCAGTGCAGCCAGCACCGTCACTCCCGCGGTGGGAGAGGCGAACCCTTGCTCCGCCATCGCACGCACGTTGGGGGCCAAGAACCCGCCCACGGCGCCGCAACTGTTGATCAGGGCAATCCCGCCCGCCGCCGCGGCACCCCCTAGTTCGTCGGTTGGGAAGGTCCAAAAGACCGGTTGCACCGAGATGAACCCAGCCGCCGCCACGCACAAGGCGGCCAGGCCCAGCCCGGGGAGTTGCGTTGCGGAGAGCCCAACCCCCAACGCCGCGCCGCCCAGCGTCCACGCCGCCAGCGCTCGTCGCCTGAGACTGCTCCGAGCTACGCGCGGCAACCACCAAACGGCCAGCAGCGCGCACACCCAAGGAACGGCGGCCACTGCTCCCACCTCGAATCCGGCCTTCCGACCAAGCAACTGTTCGACCTGGGCCGGCAAATAGATGGTCACGCCGTAAACGCTCATCTGGATCAGCAGATAGATCAGGGCATAGTAAAGCAACAACAGGAAAGGCAACAACCGCCGCGCGGCCTTGGCCACGGCGTCGGCCACCAGGTCGGGGCGGCGGTTCGAGGTGGTCATACGGCTAGACCGTCGCCACCAGGGCAGCCGCCGGCCCCCGTGGGCTCTTCGCTAGTTTCATCGTCGACCGCAGGATGACACGCCCCTGGCACCAAGGCCAGCTCGGAGGCAGGCGTCAATGGACCCCAACGGGCGTTTGGCCACCGCGGAGTAGTCTGCGTTCCGCTCTCGAGTGTGTTCGGGTTGCCTGCCAGGACAGAGGCGCCCCGCCGGAGTTGCGATGTGGCGTTGCCACGAACTGACGGAGTACCGCCGACATTCCTGTCGGTACGGTGGACCGGCAAATCGACTGTACAGTCGCCGGTTGGAAGACCGGCGGTACGGGTTTGCAGTTCTGTGTGCGCGGATCATCCTGGCGGTATCGGTGCCGAGGAGCGCGGAACTGGTCACGGAAGCCGGCAGCAACTCGAGTTCCTGTCACTCCACTCGCAACCGGAAGAAGCCCCGGGAAGAGGGAGCCGGCGCGATGGGGGGTATGAGCCGGACTCGGTGAGTGCCAGCGCCGCCGGGCACTTCCACGAGGTCCTCCCAGGAATCGAGATCGGCACTGCGCTCGAGGCGGAGACGGCGTTCGCTATCGGAAACATAGGTGAGGTCGAACGCCCCGCTTGCTGACATGATCCGAGTGAACCTGGGTGGCGCGGGCGACTCCACGCGAATGTCGAACGCATAGTCCGATGGAGGATTCGCCTCGGATGCGGGTAGCGGCCCCACTTCGAAGGTTACGCGGTAGACGCCCGGGGTCGTGTCGGGCGGCACGGTCCAGTGAATGACGCCGGAACATCGGTCCAGCTCGAGTCCCGGCGGGCCGCTGTGCAAACGGAACGAGAACAGCTCGGCTGGTTCGTGGGGGTCGGAAGTCGCTAGGGCTAGGACGACAGTCTGGTTAGGTTGGGCGAGGACATTCGCCACCGGCAGCAGCTCGGGTCGATCGATGGCGTCGGTCAGCTCCACAGATCGTGTTCCCAGGGGCGAACTGTTCCCCGCGGCATCGGTCGCGACCGCCGACAGCGAGGCGGGAGTGGTGATCCGGACGGGAAGGAGCATGCGGAAGGCTGACGTTCCATCCAGTCCTGTTCGAACGGAGAACGCTTGGCGATAAGCGGTCAGGGGGTACCAACCGTCGGCGCCATGGGAGGCGTAGACATCGATCTGATACGTGCGGCCTGGTTCGCTTTGCAGGTGGCCGACAATTTCGAGCCCGAACAACGACTGGAGTGCGGAGTCGAGCCGGGGCGAGTTTTGCCCCCGATTCGGCCCGGTGTCGGCATCGAGGGGATCGTCATCGGCCGTCTCCCACCCGAGGAAGATCGGCAGGGAATTCGCGAACCGGTTCACCAGGATGGCATTGCCTTCCCCGGCATCGTGCCAAATGCCCATGGGCGCAAGGTGGTTTGCGGCGGCTTCGGAGCGGCCTCCAATCGGATTGTGGTGGGCCGCGTCCCGCAGGAGCACGGGCGAGCCGAAGTCCGTGGCAACATCGTCGGCGTCGTAACCAAGCCGGTTCCCAAGGATTTCGTTGGCTGCGGTCGCGGCGCCGCTCAGCAGGACGCCCGTGGTGACCACGTTGCCATATCGCCGGTGGGCGGCGCCCACGATGTTCGAGGGGGCATGATACAGGGCGATCCCGAAGGCCATGGGACTTGTGGCAACTGCGACCCCGGAGGTATCCGTATGGATCCAGTTGTTGACGATCTGGTTGGCGGTGGCGTTCGCCCCCCGCAGCAGGAGACCTTCGGCGCTCGTCGATCCAATGACGTTGCGCCGCGCCGGGTCCAGTCCGCCGACGAGGTTTCGCGCACTGTTGTCGAGGTGGATGCCGTGTTCGGGCCGCCCGAGCCCCGTAGCGTGGGAGGTGCCGATCCAATTGCCCTCGAGGCGACTCGATCCGGAGGGCCCAACGTAGATGCCGGTCCGGAAGCCATCGATGGCCAGGCCGCGCACCATGCAACCGGCGCTGTGCACCGCCACTCCGGCAGAGAGGTTTGTGGTGTTGGCGCGAAGCTCGATGAGCGGTTGGCCGGCGAAACCCGGTTGGCTCCAGCCATCGAGAATCACCGGCGAGTTGAGTCCGATGACGCCAGTCTGAATGGTGTGGGGGCCGGCACCGGGCAAATCGAACCGAATCCGCCCAGGCCGCCCGTATTGGCTGTACGCCAGGTAGGCATTCCAGACAGCCTGCGCCAAGGACCCAGGCCCCGACGGATTGGTCGAGATGACCCACTGGTCCCAGGGTTCGAACGCCCAGGGCGGCTGCTCTGGACCGACTGTGATGGGGACCGAAACCATGTGATCGGCGTAGGCCACCTGGACTGCGGTCCGTCCCGTGTTCACGCCCGTGATCACACCCTCGTGGGTAACCATCGCCACCGACGAATCCTCGGAGAGAAAGACGACATCGGCGCAATTGATCTCCAGCCTGAGACCCGAGCTGGTCAGAGCTGTCACCGTGAGCCGGAGACGGTCGGTCGGGCGGGTGAAAACCCACGCGGGTGGCTCCGTCTCGATCGCCACGACGGTCTCGTCTAGATCCAACCGCAGCTCCAGCCGTAGCGTGCTGGCGTACAGCGAACCGTGGGCAGAACGCGCTGCCGCCCAAAGGTCCAGGGGGCCTGTGATATCCGCGGGAAGCCTGAACTCGATGCGCGATCCACAATCGCGGACAAGCTTCCACGACGAACCGGCGCAAGCGATCGCTTCGGTCAGAGGCGCACCGTCCCCGGCGCGCAGCAGGAGGTGAATCGTCGCACCGGGCTTCACCCGAGCTGGTTCCTCGGCGATGCCAACACGCAGGAATGGCCCCGTCCAGACGGGTTCGGCGCCCAGGTCGGGGGCCGGGGTGTGGACAGCCGCGCCGATCGGGGGGGGAGCTGCCGAGGAGGAGGAACCGAAGCCGCTCGCAAACAGCATGTTCGCTTCCGCCGAGGTGGCATTTAGCATCTCGATGAGTTGACGGTGGACGAGGGGGTGGGCGGGAGCCTCCATATGGTGTAGTGGGAACGTAGCCGTGGGGATGCCCGGGCTTTGACTCGGCAGGGTAACCACCAGGTCGCCCGGCGGCGGATCGCCGCTGTTGAAGACGCAACTGCTCCCGGCGTGATGAAAATTGAAGAGCGCGCACACAAAACCGACCCACCCGTACGCCCCGCAGAGGTCGTCGGCCAAAAAGCGCCCGGCGATCGCCGCGCACCTCACTCGAACTGTGGCGGCGTCCATCGCCCGCAAGGCCGCGCTCCCGGTGGCCAGGTCGCGCAGGGCGCCACGGTCGAGCGCGTGACCGAAATGACGCGCCGCCAGCAACAGCGCGACACGTTCGTGGGCTGGCAGGCACGCGAGGGCAGCGAGGGCGCGGTCGGCCAGGAAGCTCCCCTCGTGCGGCGAATTGACCGTGATCAGCTTGTTAAAATCGCCGAGGTCGTAGTTGTCTTTCCGGCGGTAGCCTCCCGCGCCGTCGCTCCCCGCCCAAACCCTGCCCAAGAGGCCGCCCATGCTATGCCCGACAAAATCGACCCGAGTGACCGCGGTACCTGTGGAAGCCTCGAGCTCTCGGACGGCTCGGATCGCCGCGGGGACTCGGCCCACGTTGGCCGCGAACGCCCGGTCCGCTGTGTCCGCGTAGTTCAAGTAATAGATCCGGAGCCCCGGAAGTTCCTGCGCGAGCCGCTCGGCAGTCGTGCGCCAGGCCGCAGGCGAGGACCACAGGCCATGGGCAAACAGGAGCGGCGGTCTCATGATTTGCAGTTCCAACCGGTTGGTCACCAGGCATGAGTTGTCTTGGGGATCGATGATGGTGGTCACCGCCTCGAGGTAGTTCGTCCGCGTGGACAGGGCACGATGCGACGGGTCGATTACGAAATGCTCCGGCACCGCGTAGAGGACAAACACTCCCTTGCGCGTCTCGGAGATTGGCTCCCAGTTGACGGTGAGCGCGCCTTCGCGAGCGACAGACCCGCCCAGTGGAAGGAAGCCTCCGTCCAGGTCCGGATCCGGGAGCGAGAAGGTCGTCCAGGCGGTGGCTTCGACGCGGACACCGCCTTCGTGAACCCCAGTGCCTTCGATCAAGAGCCGAGTAGCTCCGTCAGCCACGACAGCCACGAGTCGAACCGCCGGGCGCGCCACCTCGATGCGTTCATGCAAGGCGCGGAAGCCGCTGCCCAAATCGTCGCGATAATATCGGGCATCGTAGGCCGTCAGTCCCACATCCAAAAAGGGGCACGGCGGCTTTGCTGCCGCGGGCTGCTCGATCGCCAACGCCATCGGCGGGGGTCCAGCACTCGCAACCGGAAGCGCACACGCAAGCAAGCAGAAGCACCTGGCGGATGCACTCATACCCGATCGATGTTTGCACTCTCGACGCGGTTGGAGGGTGCCCTCCCTGGAGAGGACCGGCAAGTTGAATCCGATCAGCGTTGCCCCTGCAGCTCGGCCAGGAGCTGGCTCGCGGTGCGGAGGCGGGCGAATTTGCGGCGCCAGATGGCGAAGCAGGCCTCTTGAATCGCGTCGTCTACCGTGGCCACCCCATCCGTCACGACGGTCACGCGGTAGTCGCGGTTGGCAGCAGCCAGCACGGTGCAGTTCACACAAATATCGGTGGTGACGCCGGTGACGAGTAGGTGCGTAAGGCCGCGACTGCGCAGGGCGAGATCCAGGGGCGTGTCGAGGAACTTGTCGTAGACGTGGCTGGCCACGACCAACTCGCCCGGCTGCGGCGCCAACTCCGACACGATCTGCGCCGATTCGGCTCCCTGCCCGGGCTGCGGCCCCACCAGGCAGTTGCTCGAGGGGCGGCCCAGACCGGTCGGCTGGCCCGGGTGGGCGGGGAGGTGTTCGGGGCCGAACGGATCGCCTCGCAGACACGGCACAACCGGTGCATAGACGAACTGGGTGAACATCACCGGCACGCGAGCGGCGCGGCAGCCTTCGACCAACCGGCGGATTACGGGAACGATCGCCCGACCTCTGGGCACCTCGAGCGACGCCCCCGGATCGAGAAAGCCGTGCTGCATGTCCACGACCAGCAGCGCGGTGTGGGCCAGGTCGCAACGGTGGAGTGCGTTCACCCGGCGTTGCTTTGCGCCGGTGGTTTCCGTGGTCTTGCTGGATAAGCGCATGGCCGTAGGGTAGCCGCGCAGTCGCTAACGGCCGAGTGCTAAATTCGACGGCCTTTCCTCGTCGGAACCCCAGCCAGGTCCCGCAGACTGCAGTCCTCCAGTCCCACTGGACGGTGTCGAAGCCCCGCGTTCGGAGAGAGGGCATCTTGCCCGCGTGCCGGGGGAAGACGCCCGAGCCCCGGGCTGAGGCGAGGCGTGATCAACGATTAGGGGCGTTTGGCTTTGCCGGCGGCGGGACCGCGCCAGGCTCCGAGCGGGAGCACGCTGGCTCGCGCGGCCCAGGCTTCCCAAGCTTCAGCCATCTGCCGCACCCGGTTGGGTTCCGCGGCCGCGAGGTTGCGCGTTTCGCCGCGGTCGGCCTCGAGGTCGTAGAGTTCCCAGGGCTGCTTTTCTTTGGCCACAAGCTTCCAGCGGCCATGGCGCAGGGCGCGGTTGCCTTCGTGTTCCCAGACCAATGGGTGGGTGCGGGCCAAGGGTTGGCCGGCAAAGGCGGGCCGGAGGCTGACGCCTTCGAGCGGTTGGATGCGCTCGTCGGCGAACTCGGCCGGGTAGGTCGCGCCGGCGACGTCGAGGCAAGTGGCCATGATATCCGTGAGTTGGCCCGGCTGAGGTTCGAGTTGGCCACGACGCGCAACGGGTATGCCGGCCGGCCAATGGGCGATCAACGGGGTGCTGATCCCGCCTTCATGGGTCCAGTGTTTGTACTCGCGGAAGGGGGTGTTACTGACATTGGCCCATTCGCGGCCGTAGGCGATGTAAGTGTCCGAGGGCCCGGGGAGGACGCCGTAGCCGGTGCGGACGGGCCAGCCGTCGCGCGTCTGTTTGGGCTGGCTGCTGAGCTGCTGATCGGTTGGGGCCAGGGGAGGGACGGTGGGGCGATCGGCGCGCGGAGTGGGTGTGGCGCCGCGCCCGACGGTCTCGGCGCAGCCGCCGTTGTCTTGGAGGTAAAAGATGAGGGTATGGTCGAGTTGGCCTTGATCCTCGAGCGCGGCGACCAAGCGCCCGATCCCCTGGTCCATGCAGTCGACCATCGCCGCGTACACTTCCATGCAGCGTTCCTCGAAGGCGGTGTCTTTGACTTTGTTCCAGTCGCCCACGAGCGGGGCCGGTTGCCAGCGGGGATCGAGGAGGCCGAGTCGCTTGAGCTTCGCCAGACGCGCGGCGCGGACGGCTGCGTAACCGCCGGCGTAGCGGCCGTGGTATTTGGCGATGTCCGCTTCCTTGGCGTGCATGGGCCAATGGGCGGCGGTGTAGGCGATGTAGAGGAAGAAGGGCTTTGCAGGGTGCTGGCGGGCATGTTCACGGACGAATCGGACGGCTTGGTCGCTGATGGCGTCCGTGTAGTAGAACGTGTCGGGTTGGTACTCAGGGTCGTTGGCCGCGGTGATGAGGGAGTTGTCCCGCACCAACGCGCTGGGGTCCCAGAAACTGCCCGCGCCGTGGATCGTGCCGTAGTAGCGATCGAACCCGCGGGCGAGCGGCCAGTTGTGTCGGTCCGCGAGGGCTTGGGCGGATTGGCCGGGTGTGACGTGCCATTTACCCACGGCGTAGGTCCGGTACCCGGCAGGGCGGAGCGCTTCGGCGATCGTGACGCATTGCCGGTTGAGGTTGCCGCGGTAGCCGTCGTGGCCTCGATCCTCCATCATGTGGCCGACGCCGGCCTGGTGCGGATGCAAGCCGGTGAGGAGCGACGCGCGGGTCGGACAGCAGCGGGCGGTGTTGTAGAATTGGGTGAAGCGCAGGCCGCGGGCGGCCAAGGCATCGAGGTGCGGCGTGTCGATCTCGCCACCGTAGCAGCCGATGTCCGAGTAGCCCATGTCGTCGCTGAGGATGACGACCAGGTTCGGGCGTTGGGCAGCGACCAGGGGGGCGGCCAGCCCACCCAGGAGGCCGAGGAGTAAGTAGCGCCGTTTCATCGTGTGCAGATTGACGGCTCCGTTTTCGGCTGGTTCGGCTGGCCGAGTCAAGCCGTACTCGGTGCCATACCCGGTGCTGGGGCGCTGGACCGCACGTGGTGCGCGGGGGCGAGCGGCGGTGTGCGCGGCTGCCGAGCCGAGTCAGGGCATCAGTTCGACGCGGTAGAAACGGATCGCTTGAGTCGCGGTCCGGTCGAGGAACTCCATCGTGCCTTGGGTGCCGGCCAACCATGGGCTGATGGGTTGCCAGGGATGGGCCGCTGAGAATTCGGCACGACTCCAGAGGCGGTACTTGCCGCCGGCCACACCCTGCCAACTGATCGTGGTGCCTTGCGCCGTGAGCAGGACGCGGTCGATGCGCACGTCTGGGAGGGAGGCGGCGTCGGTGGGGACCGATCCACTGAGCAGCTCGAACTGGTTGTTGAAGCCGTCGAGGTCGGGGTCGGCGGTAGGCCCGGCCTCGGGGGCGGTCCACAACGGGAAATGGCGGCGCTGAAAGCGGTCGTCGAGGCCGTCGAAGTTGTAGTCGGGGATCGGGGATTGGACCTCGAGGAAGCCGTTGGCTACGGCTCGGCCGTCGGCGCGTTCGAGGAAGAGGCTACGCAGGCCGGGGTGGGCGCTGGGGCTAACTTGGACCCAGGCAGAGACGAGGCTGGTCCCCCAGAAGGCGCTCGTCGATTCCAGCGGGGTGAGGGCGATTCCCTCGCCACTGACGCGGAGGGTGGCGCCGGCCAGGTAGCTGTCCGAGTAGACGCCGATGACCTGATTGCTGGTCCCAGCGGTGAGGGCCACGCCGGCCTGGACGCGATCTTGTTTGGCGGGATTATCGGTGGGCCAGCGCAGGTAGTTGATGCGAAAGACCGGTTCGCCAGCCGTGACCGTCAAGTCGACCATGCGGGTTTGGCTGGCGGCGACCGTGACCGGTGTGCTTGGAGTGGGGAGAAAGGTGGTCAGGGCGTCGGCATAGGTCGGATTGAGGATGTCGAGGCCGCGTAGGAGCACCGAGGGACGCCGGGGATCCAAGGGACTGGCGCGGAGGTCGTAGGTTCCCGGAGGAAGCGCCGGTAGGTCGAATGAACCGTCGGCTCGGCACACCGTGCCGCCGGTGAAACGGCCGGTGGGTTCCTCCGCCGTCACCACCGCGCCGAAAACCCCGCTACCGGCCAGCAGGACCCGCCCCTGAATCCGGCCCCGGCTCGCCAGCCCGCCGGCTTGGGGATAAAGGTACTGGGCCCCGGCAATGTCGTCTCCAGCCAAGCCCAGCCACGTGTTCACCCCAGGCGCCCCGCGAAAGAACATGGTACCGCCGCCGAGGGGCGAGTGTTCGAGGCCGATGAAATGGCCGATTTCATGCACCAGCACGCTCTCGATGAAGCGCTGGCGGAACTCGATCGTTCGATGCTCGAAGTCGGTGTACCACAGGTAACCGCCTTTGGGGGTGGCGTTCAGCACCACGTCCGCTCCCACCAAGATTTCCTCGGCGGTGGCGAAGAAGGTGAGGGCGAGGGTATTGGCCAAGTCGAGCGTGCCGCCCGCCAGCAGGGCATTGTTCTTGGCCCACAAGACCACGTTCGTGCCATCGACTTCGTCGATGTCGGTCGCGGGCCCGGCCAGGCCGGCAAACTCGAACTTAAGGATGCTGTCCGGGACGGCCTGCCATTGGTCGAAGCTGGCGCGCACGGCATTGATCTCGGCGGTGGTGTTGGTGGTCGAATAGGCGTCGGCGGCGATGTAATAACGGATGGCGCGAGTGACGGGGTTGACCACGTTGGTGCTGACCATGATGCGCGCGCTGGGCCCGACGCGGCTCTCCGGGGTGATCAGATCCCAACGCCGGGGGCGATCGGCGTGACTGTAGTCCACCACAAACGCGTGTCCGACCCAGGCAACCGCCAAACTCGAGCTCAGCAGAATCGAGCTCAGGCTCACCGCGCGTCGGACAGTCGAACGGTCGGAGGGGCGACGCCGGGGCTGGGTTTTCGAACCGGCGCTCACTGCAAAGCCGCTGCCACGGTGCGCCTGAGCCCCTGGAGCGTCAGCCGGTTGCGGCCGGGTAGGCTTGGGGATCCGGGGCGGTCCTTGGGGTGGTCGATGCCATGGAACAGATTGCGCACCAGTATCTCGCCGGTGGTTTGATCTCTCCAAGCGCTGAACTTGCCTTGCGCCAGGCCAAGGGTGACCCCTTGACCACGAGCGTTGATCCGCAGGAACGCGACCACTTCTTCGCCGGGCCAATACTCGGCCTGACCGAACGCGACCGACCGTTCACTGCCGAGGGTGCCTCCGGCCAGGACAATGGGGAAGGGCTGGGAGTGGACGGCGCCTTTCCACACCGCCGCCACGTCGAGTTCGACCAGGGTGTAGATCCGGCCGGCGGCATCGCGTTGGCAGGCTTTACTGCGGACCTTGCCGTGGAGGACTACGTCCGCCTGGCCGGCCAATTCCTCGAGCGACAAGGGGACCATCTGCAGGGCGTGGCTCGGGGCCACACAGGCCAAAGCCAACGCCACGCCTGGCCAGAGCCGCCGCCAGAACGAAGCCATACTAAGGCTACGGTCGGGCCGCCACCGTTCCGAGACGCAGGCACCTCCCTCAGGGCCGATCATTCCGCTTTCCATGAGTTCGGCGGAACAGAATCACAACTCAGGGCGCTCGTCAAATGCGTCTTGGCGAGGGGCCGGGTCGCGGTTCCCGTTGGGAGTAGGGCCTAGCGGGGCGCGGTGGCCGGAACTGGGGGTGGGCCTAGTCCGTCGGACTTGGATGGGGGTCCGGCGTCGAGGGTCGCCAGCAGCCTCCATTCGCGTCCGTCATGAAAACCACGTTGCGGAATTTCCAGCGCCAAGTTGCTGCCGTGCGCACGGGATTAGAGGTCGTGCTGACGGCGCTGTGACTCATGGGCAAGCGTTGTTGGCGGTATTGCTGTCGGCGATCCTCAGGCGTGGCGACCCGCGAGGCGTGTCGAGGCTAGCTTGGCCTCGTTGGGTGTCGGTATCCAGGTCCGCCGTGAAGAGGCGGTCCTGGGTGGCGTGGCGCAAGGTCAGGATGGACCCGTTCATCGCCAGGGTGGCGGTGCCGGAGAATATCTCGCCATTGCCGCGGGTGAGCCGGTATTGGCCGGTGGTCGAGTTGAAGGCCAACTGGTCGCCGGTGGTGTCATCCTGGAGGCAGCGGTCGAATACTGGCGCGAGCCGGACGAAGAATCGCTGGGAGCCGACGGTCGGTAGGGTGACGGTCAGCAAGGTGCCGTTGTTCGCGGCTGGCGGGACGCTGCGGTGGCTCCAGAAGGGGCTCTCGAGTTGCGAGGTGCCTTCGGCCTGGAACCGATCGCTGCCGCTGGACCGACTCACGGACAATTGGCCGGTGGCGGGACTGACTTCGAGCACGGGGGCGAAGATCGGCACGTTGGCCGCCGCGCGGTTGTCGCTCGGGCGGAGCTCGGTGTCTTCGCTGCGAACGCGGGCGTGGAAGAGGTTGGGCCCGCGCACCGTAGGGGTGGCCTGGATGACGAAGACCTGCTGCGAGTTGCCTGCGAGCGAGGGAATCTCGAGGCGGAACCGTTGGCCGGCTCGGTCGAGGTAGTCGTCCGAGCCGATGAGGCCGTCGAGCACGGGGCCGTCGAAGGCTCCGATGTCGATGCGTCGGCTCCAGAATTCCCCCTCTGCAGTGTCCGGGTTACGGCGCAGGTATCGGTTGTAGTAGTCCGTAACGACCTGTTGGCGGTACTCAGCCGAGCCCAGAATGCTGTCTACGGGAAGCTCGCGTCGCTGTCGGGTGTCGAAAGGTCCGGGAAAAGCGTCGCGCTCGAGCGAACTGGCGGCGCGGTCGAGGAGATCGCGGTAGAGGGCGTTGAGGTAGCTCAGGGTGCCGCCGACGCGGTCGAAGTATTCATGGGAGGTCACCAGGCCACGGACGACCTGATGATTGCCGCCGGTGGCCAGGAGATCGAAGGAGTTGGCCAGCTCCGCAGGATCGGCAGGCCGGCCAAGGAAATCTTGGAACAGGTCGTTGAGGAGGTGGCGGCGGGCCTCTTCGCTGAAGACAAGGGCGCCGGCGAGGTCGGTGTGGGAGAGGGTACCCGATCTCAAGGCGTCTTCGAGGGGCAAGAGGTCGGAGTTGCGCGGCGAGCGGTCGAGCAGGTCACGGTAGAGTTGGTTGACGAAGTTGCCTTCTGGCGAGGCCGGGGTCACGGTGCCGTTGGGTGTGCTCAGGCTGACGTCATCGGCGGCAAAAGGGGCTTCGACTGTCACCACGAGGCTGGTCGAGTTATTCGCGGTGATGTTTCGTATCGGGAAGCTTCCCTGCATGGGATAGCCGACCACGCCGGTGGGTGGGAGACTCGTCGTGCCCAGCGCTAAATCGACGCCAAAGGACGGGTTGGGGAGGATCTGGGCGGGGACCATCGCCTGGTTGTTGTTGACATCTGGGTCGACTTGCGCGCCGACGACAGCGGCGCGGTTAGTGAGTGCGCCTTCGCGATAGAGAAAGCCCTGCACCGAAACGAGCGTCATCCCGCCGGGCGGCAAGGAGGGGATCGAGACGCCTTGGGTGGCGCCGGAGAGGAAGTAGTACTCCTCGGTGGCCAGGACATCGGCGAAGAGCTCGAGCAGCGAGACGCCTGCCTCGAGGTCGTCGAGGTAATCGTCGAGTTCGTCCGGGAACGGCTTGCGCCCGAGGTGTTCCTTGATGAAACGGTAGACCGACTCATCATAGAACTCGGGGCCGTCAAGGAGCTCCTTGATGAAGGCTTCGCGCTCGGCCATGGTGAGCTGGCCATCCGCGATCAACTTGTTGAAGGCTTCGATTTCGGGCCGGGTCGGCGGGCCGCCGAACAGGACGCCGGTGAGCGCGAGGAGGTAGGTGTGGGGGACCAAGAGGGCGGCGCGGACCGCGAATTCGTCCGAAGCCAATATCCGACACAGCAGTTGCTCGTAACCGTCGGCGTCGGTTCGCAAGTGGTTGAGGTCCGCAGACAGCTCGGTCGCAGTGGGGGGTCGGCCGAGCAAACTCTGGTAGCGCTCTGTGACCAGGGAGGTCAGGTAGGCATCGCTGCTCAGGATCGTTAGGGCAACCTGACTGCGGTCGAGGCTCGAGGATTCAACGGCCTGGGCGAACGCAGCGCCAGCGGCATCCAGGCCATCTCGCCCGAGCAGATCGGCGTAGAGTTGGCGCACGTAATTGATGTCTGCATTCACGGGTGTAGGCGACCCGTCCGGTGCCACGACCGATGTGGGCAGGAAACCCGGCGGTAAGAAGTCCGTGAGCTCGAGGTTGGTGGCGGGCTGAGGGCCGTGGTTGGCGATTTTGATGGTATAGGTGAGCGTCTTGGAAAGCAGACCGGTGGGGGACGATACCGTCTTCTCGACGCTGAGGTCCGTGGGCTGAGCCGGGTCTTGGACGAGGGTGCGGACGGTGACGCGGTTGTTGGATGGGATAGGATCGTTGCGGTCGGATCGGAGCTCGAACATCTGGTTGAGGGTGGTTGGACTCGGCGGGACCGTGTAGGTGAGCGACCCCTGAGCGGATTGTCGGGTCGGCAGACCTCCCAAGTTGTAGATCGCGTTGTCGCCGGAGATCGTGGCCGTGCCCTGCGATTGACTGAAGATCACATTCACTGCGCCCGCCGGCAGCGGCGCCGTGAGCACAACCGCCACCGCGCCGGTAGGGCCGGTGTTGTAAGCGAACCAGTTGAAGGTGAGCGAATCGCCCGGCACGACAGGGTCCGGCGAGTCGGTGGCTCCGAGGATCAGGTCGGCGTCATTGGTGGGCGTTTGCGGGAGGAACGGGCTGGGCTCGGACACGTTGCCGTTGAAGTCGCGAGCGTCGGTCGAGAGCACCGACGTTCCGGGGAACTCCGGGCTCTCGAGGGTGACTGCGAACGACGCGAAACCTGCTTGGTCGGTGAAGACCGGGGTCGAGCCGAGGAAACGCTGGGGTGCGCCGCGCCCTGAGGGCGGACCGGCATCGGCGGCGAAGAACCTCACCGTGACCTGATTGAAGGGCACGCCGCTATAGGTGCCCACCACGCGGCCCTGGCTGGGGCGGAGTGGGGTGACGGTGAGGAGTTGCGGGAAGTTCAGCAGATCGTTCGGGCCGAAATCGCTGTCGAGGGCGTCGTTTGGGGTGGGGCCGTCACCCCCCAAGTCGAGGGCCAACCCGAGGTTGTTCTCGAAGAGGTTGCGATCTTGCAGGTTCACGCCGCGGCCATTGAGCACGCGGATGGCGGGACCACGGTTCGAATCGAAGAGGTTCGCCAGGTTAAGGTCCGCATCGCTGCCGATCGTGGCCTGGTGGTTGAAACCGGGGTTGCCGTCGAAGGTCAAGCCGGCGGCGTTGTCTCTGACCGTATTGGCTTGAATGGTGGCACGGAACGAATCGGAGAAGAAACCGCCGTTGCCGCCATGGTCGATGATTTGGTTGTTAAGGACACGGACGTTTGAAGCGCCGCGCGTCTGAATGCCATCGAGCGTGTTACCGGACAATCGATTGCCGAGCTCGAGTTCCGGTCCGCCGATCAAGATGTCGGCACCGCCTCTGACGTTGATGCCGATCCGGTTGCCCGAGATCGTGCTGCTGTGAACAAAGGCCCGCAGCACGTTCTGCAGGGCGACGCCGTTGTCATGGCCCGAGATTGTGGTGCCGCCGATTAGGAGCTCATTGCCATCTCGGGTGGAAATACCATCAGCCGTGTTATGGGAGATCGTGCTGTTGAGGACGGTGAGGCGGTCGCCGCCGTCGTTGAAGATGCCGCCGCCACGGTTTCCCGTGATGCTGACCCTGTCGTCGCCTGAGCCGCCGATGACCACCAGGTTGCCCTGGACGATTTGGATACCATTCAGGCCGCTGTTGCGGATCGCTCCACCTCGCACCGCGACGTCATCCGCATGAATGAGCAACCCGTTGGCGGGGAAGTTCTCTACCGTAACATTGATCACGTCGCTCCCGTCTGCCGTGTCGAGCAGGTATAGACCCCAGGTGTCTGGTTCGGCGTCACTGCCGTCCAGGATCAACCGCGAACCGTCCCAGGTGACGTTTCGAATCGTGGGGAAGTTCTGGCGATGGTTAGCACCGGCATCGGCGTCGCCGGGGCCGTCGTTGGGGTTGACACCGTTGAACGCCAGGTCGATCCCGAGCTCGCCGTTGTCCCATATGCTGTTTCCGGTAAAGACGTTCCCGGTGCCGCTCCCGACGAAGATGCCGTCCGCACCGTTGTGAGCGATGCGATTGGCTCCGACCCGAGACGGCGCGCGCGGCGCGGTGGCTCGGCCACCTCCAGCCAACGACACCTGCTGGCCCTGGCGAAGGGGGATGGCACCGACATAGGTGCCGCTCGCGCCGTCGATGTGCAGGCCGTGAGCGGCGTTGCCGAGGCGGGTCTTGCCGTCCAGGCCGAGGCCGATCTGGTTTCCGGAAAGGGCATTGCCGCCGGCCAGGCCGCCCTCGATGAGCACGCCGCTGAGGGCGTTGGCGGAGATGACGCACTCGAGGATCTGGTTGGTCGGCGCGTTCTTCAAGGCGACGCCCTCGAGAGTATTGCCCAATGGGGCGTTGCCCGCGGCGTCGGTGCCGATCAAGTTGCGGTGTAGAAGGTTGGCCTTTGCCTGGGCGCCCTCGATCGCCACGCCGTTGCCGCCGTTGCCCGAGATCACGTTGGCCCGAGCAGGGACCGACCCGCCGATCAGAGTGCCAGGACCCTCGACCAGGATCCCGTTGAGACGGTTGCTCTGGACTAGACATCCGGAAACCTCGGCACCGGAGGAACGGAGCACTAGACCGTGACCCGGGAAGTCGGCGACGCGCAGACCCTTAAGGGTGCAGCCGGGTGCGCGAACCTCGAGCCCGTGCTGGTCGTTAGCACTCAGCCCGCGACCGCTGAGAACGACGGCATGAGTGGCGTTGTTGGCCGTCGTCGCGGAGTTCGGAGAGCTACCCGGCTGCGAGAAGCCGTCGAGGAACACCGGTTCCGTGAGCGGCGGCAGGGGCGTCTGCACCTCGAGGACGTGCGGGCCCTCGCCGGGCAGGGCGAAGGCGATAACGTTCTGGCTCGCGGTGACGCGCCGATTGGAAGCGAGGATGGCCTCACGCAAGGATCCCGGGCCGCTGTCAGCGGTGTGGGTGACGAGCAAGCTGAGGCCAGGCAGCGTGCTGGTGGCTTCGATGGTGCCACTCAACTCGGAGGTGTTGCCCTCGGGATCGGTGGCGGTGGCCGCGATGTAGCGGCCGATGGGCACCGCCGCCGCCACCGTCAGCGTAAAGGGAGCCTTGCCGGTAGCGTCGGTGGTAAGATCGGCCGCCCCGAGGAACTGTGCGCCCTCACCGTGGCCTGAAGGGTCGGGGAGCGGATTGGAGAAGAACTCGAGCCGAAAGGTCGTCGCAGGCTTGCTCTCGAGCGTGCCGCTGACGCGCGTGCCCGCGGCCTCGACCACGGCGGCGGTCAGTACAGGGAAGTTCTGGAGCAGGTTCGCTCCCGTGTCCAGGTCGTTGGCATCGTTGGGCGTCACACCGTCGAAGGCGAGGTCGATGCCCAGGCCGACGTTGTCGGCGATCGAGTTGGCGGTGAGTCTGTTCCTGGCACTCGAGCTGTCCACAAAGACCCCGTCCTGTCGATTGAAGAGGATGGCGTTGGCGGAAACGAGGTTGCTGACGGTGGAAGCGGACAGGCTCACGCCGTGGAAGCCGTTCGGCAGAGGTGCGCTCGCTGTGCCAGCGCCGATGATATTGCTGGCGATCCGGTTGCCGCTGGACTGGAACCCGGCGATGCTGACGCCGTTAAACGAGTTCCCAGAGATCAGATTCCCTGCGCTGCTGTCGCCGGCGGCCTGCTGAGTGACCCAACGCTCGCGGATGGGGGAACTGGCGAGGCCGGCGCCGGGCTCCGCGCCGACCGTGTTGAAGGACGCGCCGTTAATCGAGACTCCGTCGCTTTGGTTGGGGATGGCCGTCGTCCCGCTGACGTCCGTGCCGATGCGATTGGCGGCTATGAAGTTCGAGGTCGCGGTGCTGCCGGCGATTTGCACCCCGGTACCCGCGTTGCCGGAAATGGTATTGCCCACCCGGTGGCCGATCCGGTTGCCGGAGGCGCTGCTGATCATCACCCCACCCGAACGGTTGCCGGCGGCGGATTCGCCCGTGAAGTCCGTGCCGATGAGATTCCCATCTACGACATTGCCAACCGCTCCAGCGCCCTCGATGCGAAGGCCATAACCACCGTTGTGTGAAAGCACGTTGACCGCAGCCGGCGCGGCGCCGCCGATCAGGTTCCCGGGCGAGTTGTTAACGACGATGCCGTCGCTGCGGTTGCTGTGAACGAGGCAACCCTCGACGCTGTTGCCCGCAGCCGACGCGAGCACGATGCCGCGGTTGAACTGATCGAGACCCAAGCCGCGGACGGTGACGCCGCCGCGGTGGAGAGTCAGGCCATCGGTCCCGAACGGCGCGAGGGCGCCGCTGAGGAAGACCTGAAGGCGTGCGTTGCTCCCCTGCGCGCGCGTGTTCGGATGGGCGCCGGGTTGGGTGAAGCCGTCGATGATCACCGGCTCGGTCGGCGTGGGCAGCGGGGAAAGGACTTCGATCAGGTGCGGTCCTTCGCCGGGAATATCGAACCGAATCGCGTTGGGGTTCTGGCTGGCGTTGAGGTTCGCGGCGAGTATCGCCTCGCGCAACGAGCCAGGGCCGGCATCGTCGCGGCTAACGACTGTGAGCGTCACCGCGGGCAGCAGACTCGCGGCAGCGATGACAGGGGAGAACTCGGAGGTGTTGTCGCTCGGGTCGGTGGCGGTCGCGCTGAGGTGGCGCCCCACCATCGTCGCGGGGAGGGTGACGCTGATGGCGGCGTTGCCGCTGGCATCCGTGTTGACCGTGCTGCTGCCTAAGTGCGTGCGGCCCTCGCCATGTTCTGAGGGATCCGGCACGAGGTTCGAGTAGAAATCCACCACGAACTCCTGGTTCGGCGCACTCTGCAACTGGCCGGAGATGACGACTTGGGCGACCGCACCGGTCGCGGCACTCAGGACCGGGAAGTTCTGGAGCAGATTGGCGCCGGTATCGACGTCCTTGGGGTCATTGCCAGTGACGCCGCTGTTTCCCAGATCGATGCCCAGACCGGCGTTGTCCGTGATCGAATTCCCACGAATCGCCTGGCCCATGCTGTTGAACCCGACCACCGCCACGCCGTCACCTTGGTTGAACGCGATGAGGTTCCCGGCTCCCGGTGCCGCCCCGCCGATCGTCGCCCGCCCGCCGCCGCTGAGGTTGATGCCATCGGAGCTATTGCCCATGTCGAGCGTGCCGGAGACATCCGTGCCGATAAAGTTGCCGAGAATCGAGTTGTTCGTCGCGCTATTGCCCGTGTGACCGATACCGGCGCCGAAGTTGCCCGCAATGACGTTGCCGGCCAGCGCCCCGCTACCCCCAATGCGGTTGCTGGGCGCGTTGTCGATCGTTACCCCGCTGCCATTGGGCAGCTTGGTCCGCCCGGACGCAGTCGTGCCGACGTAGTTGTTGAGCACCACGTTATCCGTCGTCGCGGAGCCTTGCAGGCGCACGCCACTACCCGAATTGCCGGAAACCACATTGCGCGAAGCGGCGGCCGTCCACCCAACGCGATTGCCGGCAGAGTTCTCCAGCAGGATCCCATGGCTGAAGTTGCCCCGTGCCGCAACCCCGCCCACGTCGACGCCGACGAAATTGCCTTCAATGGTGTGGCTGCCGTAACCGAGGGCATGGATCGCTGATTGGCGGAAGCCCACCAAGCAAAGGCCCCGTAGGGTGTGGGAGCTGGATTCCAACCGCAGGCCCGTGGCGTTGAACCCGGCGGAGGTCCCATCGATCCGGACCTGCAGGACCGCGTTGTGACCCTGGGCGAGCGTATTCGCGCGGGCACCCGGCTGAGTGTAACCGTCGATCGTGGTGCCGGGATCGGTCAGAGCGGGCAACGCTTCGGTCGGGGCGATGGTATGCGGCCCAGGGCCGGGAATACTGAACGCGATCGTATCGCCCTCGGTGACGGCCGCGTTCGCCGCGAGGATGGCGGCGCGGAGCGAGCCGGGCCCCGCATCCTCGACGGTCGTAACCGTGAGCGCCAGTCCCGGCACCGTGCTTGCCGCGATGACGGTCGCCGAGAACTCGGAAGTGTTGTTATCCGCATCCGTGGCCGTGGCGGAAACGAATCGCGACACCAGCTTGCCCGGCAGCGTCACCGAGAAATCGGCATGCCCACCGCCGTCGGTCGTCACGCTCTCCGACCCGAGATACGTCTGGCCCTCGCCGTGGCCGGACGGATCGGCGGCGGGGTTAGAGAAGAAATCGAGCCGGAACGAGTGGTTGGCGCGGCTATCCATCGAACCACGGATGGTGGTGGCGGCCGGCGT
>VHCO01000105.1 GCA_016871715.1 Verrucomicrobiota bacterium | reverse complement strand
TGAAGGCCCTCTACGGGAAGGCCAAGCCCAGAGAGGCCGGCCTGCTCTATGAGGCCGAGAAGGGGTTGCACGAGCATGGTCGGGTGGACGCGGACATTCGGGAACGGATGCTGGCGCGGATGGGGGATGTGTCGGAGTTCATGAAGGAGTTCAAGCAGCGGTTCAGCAAGTGGTACAACATACGGCATCAGCGGTTTGGGACGCTGTGGGCAGAACGGTTTCGGAGTGTGTTGGTCGAGGATCAGACGGGAGTGCTGGAGACGGTGTCGGCGTACATCGACCTGAACGCGGTGCGGGCTGGGTTGGTGGAGGATCCGAAGGACTACCGGCACTGCGGGTACGCTGCGGCGGTGGCTGGGGATGCGAAGGCGCGGTCGGGGTTGTTGAGTATGTACACGGGCGGGAGTGCGGGAGTGTTTCAGAGCGGGGTTGGGGCGGGAGGGGGCCAGACGGCGGGGGCAGAGGTGCGGGCACCAGGGGAAGAGGCAGGGACAGGGGCAGGGACCCGCGGGCAAGATGCCCGCGCTCCGTTCTTGGCCGGCGCGCAGGCTGATGAGGTGGCCGGAGCGTCGATGGAGTTGAAGGTGAAGGAGCGTGAGTGGCAGGAGGTTGGGGCGGAGTATCGGCGGCGGCTGTTTGTGCGTGGGGGTGTGTCTGGGAGCAGCGGGAAGGTGGCGATGAGTCGGGAGCAGATTAGGCGGGTGTTGCAGAAGGGTGGGGAGTTGAATGTGGGGGAGGTGTTGCGGTTGCGGATTCGGCACATGACGGACGGGGTGGTGCTTGGATCGAAGGGTTTTGTGGATGGGGTGTGGTTGGCGCATCGGGAGCGGTTTGGGGTGAAGCGGCGGAGTGGGGCGCGGCCGATACGTGGCGGGGGAGCGCCGTTGGCGGGGTTGAACGCCTTGCGGGACTTGCAGAAGGCAGGGATCTCGTAGGGTCAGGGTGGAGATGGCGGTGGTGGAGGACGCCGGGAGTATGGGATTCGGCATTCGGTCATTCTCGCATTCTGCTGGGCGGAGCTGAGTCTTTTCGCGAGTTGGAGGCTTTTGGTGCCCTGCGGAGGTCTGAAACGGCTGCGCCGGAATCAAGGAAGCAGACTAAAGGGGGGGGGCTCCGGATAGAGTGAGATGCGGCGCGTTTTGTGGGCGGTGGCGCCCGGGCGTTGTCGGGGGCAACTCCGAGCTTGCAATCAGGGTGGGCTTGGCTATGTTCGCGCTCCCGCTGTTCCGGACGATCTGGGCAGCGGCTTAGATTCTGTACGTATTATGCCTTCAGCAAACGACCTTCGCCGCGGCATGGCGATTTTGTATAACGGAGATGTGTGTGTGGTGTTGGACATGCAGCACCGGACGCCTGGCAATTTGCGCGCCTTTGTGCAGGTGAGCCTGCGCAGCGTGCGGAGCGGGCGGTCAGCGGACATTCGGCTGAGTTCGACCGAGAAGGTCGACGTGGTGCCGATGGTGACGCGCAAGATGGAGTTCAGCTACAAGGACGGGGAGGACTACGTTTTTTCGGATCCTGAGACGTTCGAGACGGTGACGTTGTCGCCGGAGATTGTGGGGGAGAGCAAGAGTTACTTGGTGGAGAACACGCCGGTGACGGTGACGTTCGTCGAGGAGAAGGCGGTGTCGATCGAGTTGCCGGCGTCGGTGGTGTTGGCGGTAACGGACGCGCCGGAGGGCATTCGGGGCGATTCAGCCAACAACGTACAGAAGACGGTGACGCTGGAGACGGGGATCTCGCTTCAAGTGCCGCTGTTCATCAAGACCGGCGAGCGTCTGAAGGTGGACACGCGGACCGGCAAGTACATGGAGCGTGCCTAGGCGGCCGGGGAGCGGTCGAGCGGAGCGTGCGGGGCGGTCCGTGGGGGCAGGGTTTACGAGTGGTGGACCGGGGCCGGTTTGGCAACGGTGGCTATTCGGCGGCCTCGATGGGGCGACGGTACCTATAGCGCTTGGCGAGGTCCAGGGCGGCACTGAGCGGTTTCATGCCGCCGGTGCAGGAGGGGTGGGAGAGGGATAAGGCGGCGGAGCACACAGCGGTTTCGAGGCAGCGTTGGAGGTCCCAGCCTTCGTGGAGGCCGAACAGGACCCCGGCACAGAAGGCGTCGCCGGCGCCGGCGGCGCCGGCGATGAATTTGGCGGGGAGGTTGACGGACATTTGCCAGAAATCGTCGCCCTTGCGTGTGCGGGCGAAGCCGCCTTCGGGGAAGTGGATCACCACCAGTTCGCGGACGCCGAGTTGGAGGAGGGCGCCGGCGGCATGGCGCACGGCGACGGTATCGAGGGAGCCGTCGGGCAGGCGGATTTTGAAGCCGGTGGTTTTGCCTGCTTCGATCTCGTTGAGGATGCAGTAGTCGACGAACTTGAGGGCTGGGGTAACGATCTTTGGGAAGCGATCGCTGTCTTCACTGACGACGTCGACGCTGGTTTTGAGGCCGGCGGCTTGGGCTTTTGCGAGGAGGGCGGCGGCTTTGGTGCCGTGGTTTTTGTCGGGTTTATCGAGTTCGTCGAGCAACAGGAGGTAGCCCAGGTGCAGGATGCGGGCCTTGAGTTTGCGGAAGTCGAGGTCGGCGCCGGACCAGAGGGCATTGGCGCCGCGGAGGTGGAAGAAGGTGCGGCGGCCGCCTTCGACTTCGGTCATGACGTCGGTGTAGGAGGTTGGGGCTTGGGGGGATTGGCGGAGGTACTTGGTATCGATTTTGAGTTTACGGCAGTGTGCGAGGATTTGATCGCCGAGGGAGTCTTTGCCGACCAAGCCGGCGGCGAGGAGTGGGAAGGTGGCGCCGAGTTTGGCGAGGTCGACGAGCACGTTATAGGGTGCGCCGCCGGTGCCTTCGGTTTGAGTGCGAATGTTCGCCAGTTGTTCCCGCTGCGGATAGACATCGACCAGTTTGACTTGGTCGATGATCCAGTTGCCGCCGGCTAACAGGCCGGTGCGGGAGGGAGCCGATTTCTTAGTCATGGAGCCGGTTCTTTCTGGGCTACGATCACTGCCGCCGCTGCGCGGAGCAAAGGGCAGGGTAGCCGAGAAAAGCAGGGGTTGTCATCAGCAATTTTGCACGGGGTTAGCCAGGATGCCGATGCCGGAGATGGCGATGGCGACTTGGTCGCCTGGTTGCAGGCGGACGTCATCGGGAGGCACGATGCCGGTGCCGGTGAGGAGGACGGCTCCGTGGGGGAAGGTTTGGCTGCGGAACAGCCAGGCGGCCAGTTCGTGGGCGGGGCGTTTGAGCCGGGCGAGTTCGGTGGTGCCGGAGAAGAGGAGTCGGTTGGCGCGGCGGATGTCGAGGGTAATGGTCCAGGTACGGGCCTGGGTTTCGGGGACGCCGACGGCGATCCAGGGGCCGAGGGCGCAGGAGCCGCGATAGGTTTTGGCTTGGGGCAGGTAGAGGAGGTTCTCGCCTTCGATGTCGCGAGCGCTGACGTCGTTGCCGATGGTGTAGCCGAGGATTTGGCCGGAGGGGTCGAGGACGAGGGCCAGTTCCGGTTCTGGCACGGTCCAGTGGGAGTCGTGGCGAACGCCGATCGGATCGCCTGGGCCGACGGTTTTCTCGGGCATGGATTTGAAGAACAGCTCGGGTCGCTCGGCGTCGTAGACGCGGTCATAGGCGGAAGCGCTGAACTGGGACTCGTCCATGCGCGCCTGTTTGCTGCGCAGGTAGGTGACGCCGGCAGCCCAGACCTCTTGGCGCTCGACGGGGGCCAGCAACCTGGCATCGGCCAAGTCCATGCGTGGGAGGGTGGCTGGACGGAGATCGGCGACGCGTTGGAGGGCAGATCCACCGGTCAGCAGGGAGGTGAGCGAGGTGACGCCGGCGGCGGTGAGATCGCGAAGGGTGGAGGGTGGTTCGACGAGGCCGATGCGGGGAGGGGCGTCAGGTTGGGTGGCGAGTTGGAAGCGGCAAAGTTTCATGGAGGTCGGGGCCGGGGTGGGGCTTAGGCTGAGTAATCCAAGTAGACGGTCTTGAGTCGGCTATAGAACTCGAGGGCGCCGGCGCCTTGTTCTTTGAACGAGTCGGTGCTGGATTTCTTGACGCCGCCGAAGGGGGCCTGGAGGGCGAGGCCGGTACTGATTTGGTTGATTTTGACGACGCCGGCCTGGATGCGGTCGGCATAGAGCATGGCGAGCTTGAGGTTGCGGGTGACGATCGAGGCCGAGAGTCCGACGTCGACGCCGTTGGCGACGGCGATGGCCTGGTCGAAGTCGTCGACGGCGAGCACGGCCACGACGGGGCCGAAGACTTCTTCTCTGGCGATGCGCATGGAGGGGGTGACGTCGCTCAGGACGGTGGGTTGCATGAACCAGCCGTGGGCAAAGGGGCCGTCGCTGAGGCGTTGGCCGCCGCACTGGAGGCGGGCTCCTTCGCGGAGGGCGTCGGTGACGTAAGCGAGGTTGCCCTCGAGTTGGGCCTGGTCGATGGCGGGGCCCATGTCGGTGGCTTGGTTTAGGCCGTTGCCGACCTTGAGGGCTTGGGTTTTGGCGACGAGTTTTTCGAGGAAGGGTGCGAGGACGGGGCGCTCGACGATGGCGCGGCTGGTGGCGGTGCAGGCTTGGCCGGTGAGGCCGAAGCCGGCCTTAACGACGAGCGTGGCGGCGAGGTCGAGGTCGGCGTCGGCGAGCACGATGGTGGGGTTTTTACCGCCCATTTCCAACTGCGCACGCGCCATGCGTTGGGCGAGGGTTTGGTAGATGCGGTCGCCGACGGCGTGAGAGCCGGTGAACGAGAGGGCGGCTACGGCGGGGTGGGCGGCGAGTTCGCTGCCTACGGCTCGGCCTTCGCCGAGGACGACGTTGAGCACGCCTTTAGGGAGGCCGGCTTCGTCGAGGGCGCGGGCCAGTTCGAGGGTGAGGCCGGGGGCTGGGGTAGCGGGTTTGATGACGACGGCGTTGCCGGCGAGGAGGGCTGGGGCGAGCTTCCAGGCGGGGATGGCGACGGGGAAGTTCCAGGGTGTGATGAGGGCAACGACGCCCAGCGGTTGACGGACGGTGTAGAGCAAGTTGCCGGGGAGATCATGGGGGAAGGTTTGGCCGGCGAAGGTGTAGCTTAACCCGCCGAAGAACCGGAAGATGTCGATGGCCCGCTGCACTTCGCCGGTGCTCTCGGCGAGGGTCTTGCCTTCTTCGCGGGTGAGGAAATCCGCCAGGTCGGCTCGGCGAGACTCGAGGATATGTGCAGCCTTACTGAGGAGGCGGCCACGGGCTACGGCGGTGAGGCCGGCCCAGGCTGGGTAGGCGCTTTGGGCCGCCGCGAGGGCGGCGCGGGCGTGGGTTGGTTGGCTCAGCGGGTATTCAGCGACGACCTCGCGGGTGTCGGCCGGGTTACGGGTCTGGTAGGTTTGACCGGGGACGAGCGGTTGCCATTGGCCGCCGATAAAATTGCCGTGTTGCCTCATGATGGTTTGGTTGTCGTTGGGCGGCCGCTCTCGCGTGGAGCGGTTCGGGGCTCCGCGACGCTGCGGGGAGTGGCTGCCGTTTGTTGGGGTGGTAGTAACAGCATGACGGCGGGAAAGTCAAACGCGGGCCGGGCACGGGGCCGGTCAGAGTCCGAGGCGGGTGTTGCGGTAGGTATTTGCGGGGACGGTTTTGACTTCCGAGTGAGGGTTATGGAACTCGACGTGGCCTTGGCAGACCACGCTGGCGGGGAACTGGATTGGGCCGGTGACTTTAAGGGAATCGCAACCGACCAGGGACGGGGCGCCGGCGGGGAAATGCCGCTCGAACTGGGCGAGGACCCGGTAGTGTGGCGGGTCGAGCTGGATCAGGGGCGGCTTACCGCGGCGGGACTCGGCGAGCACCAGGCGGTGATCGGCGGTCTGGATGTAGGCGTCGGAGCGCAGGGCCAGCAAGTCGACGGTGGCTTTGACGGGCGCGAAGCGGGCGCGGGGGACGACGATGCCGTCGGCGCGGGCGAAGCACTCGATGGCGGCGCCCATGGCCGATTCGAGTTGGAGGACCTTGGGTGAGTTGGGCTGGCGCGCGTCGACGGTTTTGCGGTTGAGGATGAGGGGTAGCGGCAGGTGCCCGCCGTGGCGGCTTAGTTCTTCGTGGAGGTGGTCGAGGCGGAGCCAGAGGTTGTTGGTGTTGAAGAAGCGGTGCCGTTGGATGTCTTGGAAGGAGGCGGTTTCGGCTGCTGGGCATTGGGCGGACTCGCGCAGCAGGAGTCGGCCCGTGCGCTTGTGGCGGGCGAGGTGTCCGCCCTTGCGATCAGCGGCGGTACGGTCGGCGACCTCCATGAGGAAGGACAGGTCGGTTTCGGCCAGGTACCGGAGGACGCGCAGATCGACGGTGGCGCCCAAGTTATCCGAGTTGGAGACGAAGGCGTAGCGGATACCCTGAGCGAGGAGGCGATCGAGCAAGCCGCAACCGAGCAGGGAGGGGTAGAAATCGCCGTGACCTGGCGGACACCACTCGAGGCTGGGATTGGGTGGCCAGGCGATGGGTTCATAGGTGTGCGGGTCCAATTTGGGGACAAGGTTTTGGAGGAAGTCCAAGGTGTCGGCTTGGGTCAGAGCTGGGTAGTTGCGCAGGAATTCCAGGGTAGACGGTCGGGTGCTGGCGCTGTTCATGAGGTAGAAGGCGGGCACGTGCGCGCCGACTTGTTGTCGCAGGTGCAGGACTTGGCGGACGATGAAATCCAGGAAGGTCGCATCGTCGCGGACGCGGATGAGGGATTTGGCGCGATCCAGGCCCATGCCGGTGCCCAAGCCGCCATTGAGCTTGACGATGACCAGTTGGCGGAGGAGGCCGGCCTCAGCGGGTGTCGGTGCGGGCATGGTGTCGAGTCGAGGCAAGTCCGTGACGGGTTCGAGGTCGGCTTCGGGGAGGAGGCCGTGGGCGCTGTGGGCGACCTGGCGGACGGCGGTGAGGAAGGCGGCGATGGTGGGGCGGCCGATGCCGTGGGCGGCCATTTTAGCTTCGATGAGGGGGAGCGCTGGGGTTGGGGCTGGATTCATCGGTTGGGCTGGCTGGTTCGCTGGGCGCTAGCCGGGCGCGAACTTTGAGGATGTGGTGGGTGGGGAGGAATGTCAACGGTGGTGCCGGTGGCGTTGGCGGGGGAGGGTATGACAAGAGAGGTCTGACAAGAGGCTTTGACCTTGGGGGCGGAGTGTTTAGAGTGAGCCCACCGGACTCGACAGCGTGCAATCCGCTCGTTTTGACGCTCAGGATGGCCTGTGGCCCGCGGGATCGCCCGCGCGGGCGTACATGCTGTTGAGCACGTTGGTTTTGGCGTACGTTGGGGTGTATTTGTGCCGGAAGAACCTCTCGGTGGTGGTGCCGATGTTGCAGAGCGAATGGGGTTTGGCGAAGGAGGAAGTGGGGGTGGTGGCCAGCGTGAGCACGGTGGCGTATGCGGTCGGGAAGGTGGTGTTTGGGCCGGTGGTGGACCGTTTGGGTGGGCGGGTGGCATTGTTGTTGTCGATGGGTATGGTGGCGTTGTTCGGCGCGACGGGTGCGTTTGCGCCTGGGTTGGGTTTTTTGGTGGGGGCCTACAGCACGAATCGGCTGGCTGGGTCGGCGAGTTGGGGGTCGATGGTCAAATTGGTGCCGGACTGGTTTCCGGCGGGGAAGTTGGCGTTTGCCTATGGGTTGTTGTCCTTGAGTTACGTGTTTGGGGGCGCATTGGCCTTGGCGTTTGCCGGATTCATTGCGGCGCGCACGGCAGACAATTGGCGTTGGGTGTTGGGGGTGCCGTCGGTGGTGTTGGCGGTTTTGTTGGTGCTGACGTGGCTGGTGCTGCCGCAGGGGGGTGCGGTGGGGCGGCGCGCGGAGGATGGGGGGTCGAGTTCGGCGGGCCTGAGTTGGTCTGGCCTGCGCAGTTTGTTGGGTGAACCGCAGTTGCACATCGTCTGCGCGTTGAGTTTCACGCTGACGTTCATGCGGGAGGCGTTCAATTTCTGGACGGTCGACTACTTGAAGTCGGAAGGCGGGCCAGAGCTCTCGAGCAGTGTGGCGGCGATGTTATCGACGCCGTTCGACGCTTGTGGCGCGTTGGGGATCGTGGCGTTGGGCTGGGTGTTTGGCCGGTTGTGCGCGCGGCGTCGGCGATGGTTGTTGTGTGCGGTGCTGGGGACGCTGAGCGTGCTGTTGTTGGCCTTGCCGGCGATCGCGCGGGTGGGGTTGTGGGCGGTATCGGCGAGTGTGGGTTTGGTGGGCTTCTTGGTGTACGGGCCGTACAGTTTGCTGGCGGGCGTGTTGGCGGTCGAGGTGCGAGGTAAAGAGGCGGCGGCTACGGTAGCGGGTTTGGTGGATGGGACGGGGTATTTGGCGGGGATTTTGTCGGGGAGTTTTTTTGGCTGGCTACTGACGCGGGGCGGGTACCCGTTGGGTTTTCAGTTTATGGCGGCGATTACGGTGGTTTCGGCGTTCCTATGTTTGCGGCTTTACGCGCGCCGGCCGTGAAGGACTGACGATCATGCATGCGACCTTACCTTGGTCCCACGACAAGCTCCTGTTTACGCCCGGGCCGCTGACGACCAGCCTCGAGGTCAAGGCGTCGATGCTGCATGACGCGGGTTCGTGGCACTACGAGTTCAACGCGCGGGTGAAGTGGATTCGGGATCGTCTGCTCGAGGTGGCTGGGCGCCCGGCCGGGTCCGGTTGGGAGGCAGTGCTGCTGCAGGGGAGCGGGACGTTCGGGATCGAGGCGGTGTTTCTGACTTGCGTGCCACCGGAGGGGGAGGTGGTGGTGTTGGCCAATGGGGCCTACGGCGAGCGGGCGGTGCGGATGCTCGAGTATGCGCGGATTCGGCACCGGGTGTTACGGACGCCGGAGGACACGCCGGCCGATCCGGCGGCGCTGGAGCGGTTGTTGGGGGCGGAGGCGGGGATCACGCACGTGATGGCGGTTCACTGCGAGACGACGTCCGGGATATTGAACCCGATTGCGGAGCTTGGGGAGGTGGCCCGGCGTCATGGGCGGGCGTACATGGTCGATGCCATGAGCAGTTTTGGCGCTCTGCCGATCGATCTGGAGGCTTGTGGCATCGACTATCTGGTGTCTTCGGCGAACAAGTGTTTGGAGGGAGTGCCGGGCTTCAGTTTGGTGTTGTGCCGGCGGTCGCGGTTGCTCGCCTGCGAGGGTTGGGCGCGGAGTCTGAGTATGGATCTGCTCAGCCAATGGCGTGGGTTCGAGCAGAACGGGCAGTTTCGATATACGCCGCCGACGCACGCGCTGTTGGCCTTCGCGCGGGCGCTGGAGGAGCTCGAACTCGAGGGCGGGGCGGCGGCGCGCCTCCGGCGTTACCAGCGGAACCACGCGGTGTTGATGGAGGGCACGAGACGGTTGGGTTTGCGTCCCTATTTGCGTCCGGAGGTGCAGAGTCCGATCATCACGAGTTTCCATTATCCGGCCGACCCGCGGTTTCGGTTCGAGGAGTTTTATCGGCGCTTGAGCGACAAGGGCTTCATTATTTATCCGGGGAAGATCAGCCAGGTGAACCTGTTCCGGATCGGCACCATTGGGCGGCTGTTCGAGACGGACCTGCGCGGATTGGTGCAGGCGATGGGAGAGGCGCTCAGCGAGATGGGGGTGAGCCGGGTGGGTGGGGTGCAGGTTTAGGGCCTGGGGATGGTGAAGAGGACGATGGTGCCGTCGGTTTGGGTGGTGACGCCTGGGGTGGCGATGTAGGCGGCGGCCTCGGGGACGTTGAGGAGCATGGCGCGGCCGGTTGGTTTGAGTAGGGCGGGCAACCGGGCCAAGAACCCTTTGAGGATGCTGCCGTCATCGCCATCGTGAAAGGTGTTCAGGGCGATTTTACCTTGGTTGTCCAAGTAGGGCATGTTCCAGAGGACGAAATCGAAGTCGGAGAAGTCGGCGGGCAACTCGGTTTCGCGGATGTCGCCGACGACGATGCGGAGGTCGAACTGGGCGAGGCGGGCGGTGGTTTGGGCGTTGACGGTGGCCATGGGGTTGATTTCGACGGCGTAGACTGGGGCCTTGGATTTGAGGGAGGCGACCCAGGCGTCGGCGCCGGAGCCGGTGCCGATGACGAGCACCTTATCGCCCGGGGCGATCTCGCTTTGGAGGATGGCGTTGTAATAGAGTTTGTCGATCATGGAGGGTGCGTACACGGAGGGGAAGATGGGGATGACGACCTCGGTCGCGGCGGGGAGGAGGTGGCGGAAGCGGCTGCCGAGGTCTTGGAAGGTGCCGATGGGGCCCGTGGACCATCCGGAGGCGTCGACGCGCAGGTAATGCCAATTGCAGCCGGAGTTGAACTCGCGCGGGGGCCAGTTGGTGGTTTGAGCGAGGCGCTGTTGTTGTTGTTGGCGTTCGGCGCGGGTGGCGAGCCACCAGGTGGCGGCTAAGGCCCCGAGCAGCATGCCCAGGAGCAGCGGGCGCAAGACGCCGAGTCCGAGGGGTACACGTTTCATGGCGCGGTCGGGGCGTCAGGCAACTTGGGTTTGAGGGGTGTGGACCGGTGCTGATCGACGGGGTAGAGGGCGTCGTGGTCGGCGAGGGTGTGGATCAGTTGTTGCATGAGGCGATGGAGTTCGCGAGGGTGAGTTGGGGCGAGGTCAGTTTGCTCGAAGGGGTCCAGGGCAAGGTTGAAGAGTTGGTACGGAGAGCCCTGGGAGACTTGGGTGGGGAGGTAATGGTAGATGACCTTCCAGTCGGCCTCGCGATAGACGGTGAAATAGTCCGTGCGATGGGGCGCGTGCGGGTAATGCATCAGGAAGACTTCGCGTCGAGTCGGGTCACGTTGGCCGGTCAAGAGTCGGTCCAGGCGCGCGCCGTCGACGCGGTGCCCTGGGGGCGCCGATAGCCCGGTGAGTGCGAGGAGGGTGGGGAAGAGGTCGTGCACGGCGGCGAGTTGAGGTTGGATGGCCCCTGCGGCGATGGGGAGCCGGGCTTGGTGGGGGTTGGCCGGGTTGGGTTTGGCCCAGGCGGCGATGAAGGGAACGCGTGTGCCGCCTTCGTAGTGGGAGCCTTTCTTGCCCCGCACGGGCGCGGCACAGGCCACGGCATGCTGATGTCCGAGGGGCGCATCGGAGCCGTTGTCGCCGAGGAACAGGACCAGGGTATTGTCCGCCACGCCGGCGGCGTCGAGTTGGTCGAGGATGTCGCCCAAGGACTGGTCCATGCCCTCGATGAGAGTGGCGAAGGCCTGAGCCTGGGGCGACTTGCCTGAGGCCTGGTAATGGGGGGCGAAGCGTGGATCGGACTGGAAGGGCGCGTGGACCGCGTAGTGGGCGAGGTAGAGGAAGAAAGGCCGGCGGGCTTGGACGGCGGTGCGGACGTGGGCGTTAGCCTCGCGCGTTAAGGCCTCGGTGAGGAAGGTGGCGGAGCCGTGGTAAGTCTCGAGGTGGGGGACAGTCGACTGGGCGCGCTGGGTTTTGCCGCCGTAATGGTCTTCGCCGTAGTAGCTGCCGGGCGCGCCGATCGAAGCGCCGCCGACATTGAAGTCGAAGCCAAGGTTGGCCGGGTCCGAGCCCGGGAAGGCGCGGGGGGCGAAGTGGCCTTTGCCCACGTGAATCGTGCGGTAGCCGGCCGCGCGGAGCAGAGCTGCGAGGGTGACATCGCCCGGCTTCAGCCCGCGCCAGTTCCACTGCGGCGGCCCCTGAGGTCCGGCGTTGTCTTTGTCCGGGTTGATCCAGTTGGTGGTGCGATGTCGGGCGGCGTTTTGGCCGGTGAGGAGCGAGACGCGCGTGGGGGAGCAGACGCTCATGGCGTGGAAGTTATTGAAGCGGATGCCCCGGGCGGCCAGACGTTCCATGTTAGGCGTGCGATAGAAGTCGTTGAGGGGGTAGCGCTGGGGTTGGCCGGTTGCATCGGTGAGGAAGGGCAGTGAGGTGTCCATCACCCCCATGTCATCCACCAGCATCAGGACGACGTTCGGCGGCGGAGGCGCGGCGGCGAGTGCGGTCCAGCGCAGGAGACCCAAGCCGCAGAGCATCAGGGCGAGTGCAAAGGCCCATCGTTTGGTCGCCGATTTCATGGGCGGCGATCTTCCGCCCCGCGTCCTGCTGTGGCAAGCCCGCGGTATGCCCTAGGCAGCTCTCATCCCTGCTGCGCGTTGACCGTCACCATCCACCCGACGCCAAAGCGGTCCGTGAGCATGCCGAAGCAGGGCGACCAGACTTGGACCATGGGTTGTTTCATGGCCGATTGGGTTGTGCGTTTGCTGTTGGCGCGGGTTGTCCAGCGCCGGCCTACAGTAAGCGCGGATTACCTCCGAGGCAAAGGCCGGCGGTCGCCGCTTGGCCGGGCTGTTGACGCTTCAGTCGGGGGCAGATGGTGGCGCGGCGATCGGCTCAGTCCAGCAGCCGGACACCGCAGCCGTTGACCTTTGGGTAGATCACCCGCCCTTTATCGATCGAGACCCCGGTGGCGATGTCTTTCGCCAGGAGGAGCGCGCCGTCCATGTCGACATAATCGAGGAGCGGCCGCACTTGGGCGATGGCGGAGATACCCACGGTCGACTCGGTCATGCAGCCGACCATGACTTGGAGTCCCAACTGTCGCGCGCGGGCGATCATTCGCCGTGCGGGGGTGAGTCCGCCGCACTTGACCAGCTTGATATTGATGCCGTGGAAACACTCTCGGCAACGGTCCACGTCGGCCTCGGTGCGGCAGCTCTCGTCGGCGAGGACCGGCAGTGCGCACTGGGCGAACACCTCTCGCATACCGGTCCAGTCGTCTGGCGGCAAGGGTTGCTCGAGGAACTCGACGCCGAGCGCCTTGAGTTGGGGGGCTTTGGCGAGCGTCTCGGCCACCGTCCAACCGGCGTTGGCATCCACGCGAAAGACCGCGTCGGTGTGACGGCGCAGGGCCTGGACGATCTCGAGGTCGCGCGGGGTCCCCAATTTGATTTTGTAGATGGGCCAGCCGGCAAATTCGCGCAGTTTGGCCACCATGACCTCGATGGTGTCGATGCCGAGCGTGTAATCCGTCAGCGGCCCCGCGGTGCAGTCCAGGCCCCAGAGGTCCCAGACCGGCCGGCCGGACCGTTTGCCCCAGAGGTCGTGCGCGGCCTCGTCCAGGGCGCATTGAGCGAAGGGGTGGTTCGAGAGGGCGGGCGCGAGGCGATGCCAGAAGTCGACCGGATCGTCCCAGGGCGTCGTTTCGACTTGGCCCCGCGCCCGATCGAGCGCGGCGCGCAGGGTATCGAGGGCGGCGCCGTAGTAGGTCGATTCGGGAGCTTCGCCGTAACCCCGGATGCCGTCTTGGGCGAGCTCGACGATGAGGGTTCGGGCCGAGCGTTTCGAGCCGCGCGAGAGGGTGAAGGCGTGCCGGAGCGGCAACTCGTACTCGCGCAAGGTCAGGGTGAGGTGGCGAGGTCCGGACTTTGGCGAGCTCGGGTGGGCCTCGGCCGCCCCTTGCCCTTCGGGTTGGCTGGGCGGTGTGTCACATCCGCTGGCGATTAAACCGCCGCTGGCAGCCAGCAGGAATCGGCGCCGAGTCAGGGCGTCACCCGGCGGAGACGCGGATGAATCGTCTGCGGGCGAGGGGAGGGGTGGAGGTGGCGGCCTCATGGCGTGTTGTTCGTTGCTGCTGTCGGCATCCTACGTGAGCGGGACGCATTCGTCACACCGGGCATGATGGCAGGGGCCGCTGCGTCTGTCGGCACTTTTTTGCGAGGGTTGGCGGCGGCATGGCGTGGATTGCGGTTGGGGATTGGGTGGGTTGCCAACTGGCGGGTAGCGTACCGGCGCCGGTTAGAACACCGGTGGTACGGTACAGGCCCAGCAGCGGGCTGGGGCGGCGTCTACGCCACTTGGCGGATGGCCCCGGGTGGGAGCCTGGCTTACATTTGGGGTACCTGCCTGCGGTGTAGTGTCTTCCCCGGACTGACCCGGCTCTGGAGCTAGAGGGCGGTATACGCGCCTTTGGCCGCGTCGGTCCGAGGGGTGCGGTTGCTGGTCGGGTTGTCCGGGGAGCACTGCGGGAACTCGAATTGAAGTTATCAACCGGCGGCGCTGCCGCGGGGGCGATGGGGAGTTGGACATGACGCGTTCGCAACGGATGTATTGGCGGTACATATGCTTGCTGGCTTTGCTGGGCGGGCTCGGGGTGGGGGTGTGCTTTCTGCGGCTCTGGACGGTCTCGCCGGCAGGGATGACGCCCATGGTGAAGGTCAGCATCGTGAACGTGCTCAATGCTTGGTGGTTGGCGCGGGAGGCGCGGCAGGCCGCGGCTCAGGGGGAAGATGCGGAGGCGGCGCGACTCTGGCAGGTTGCGGTGGCGACGCATCGGGCGCATCCGGGGCTGTTGCGGGGTGCGCTCGAGCACTATGCGGGGTGCGATTCGGACGCCGCCCTGCCGGCGGGGGGGGCGGCGGCTCAGGCGGCCTGGTTGTTGCGCTTGAGCGGTGGGCAACGGGCCGACGTGGGTTTGGCCGCGCGAGTGTATGCGAGGGTGGACGATTGGGCTAAAGTCCTCGAGTTACTCGAACCTCGGCAGGCGGAGTTGACCGTGGTCGAGGAGCGGCTTTACCTGACCGCCCTCTTTCGGCTCGCTCGGATGGAGGAGTTTGCGGCGCGGTGCCCGCGGGCGCCGGCGAGCCTGTGGGAGGGCCGGGAGTTGGCGTTGTACCGGGCAGCTTACTGGGTTGGTTGGGGGCCGCCTTCGACCATGGCCGAAGGCCGGCGGATCCTCGGGGCGGCGTTGCAGGATCGGGAAACGAGGGTGCTGGCCAACGCCTTGAAGCTGCAGGTCTCGATTCAACTGCTGGATGTTGCGGGGGCAGAGGCGGCGATGCGTCAGCTTGAGAAAGCGAAGCGGGCGACGACCGTGCAGCGTGTGGGTTATTGGCTGCTGCTGAAAGCGGCTGGCCAGGTCGAAGCGGCTCGGGCGCTCGCTCTGCAACACGACCAACGGCCCGTGGATGCGGTTGAGTTGAGGCGGTTGGTCGAGGCGCTGATGGCCCTGGGCTGTCCTGAGCGAGCCTTAGACCTCCTTCGTAAACACGTCGTTCGACTCGGCGACCCTGGGACGGTGGGTGGGGCGAGGCTGTGGCTGCTCAGCGCAGAGGTGTTGGCAGCGAGCCGGCGCTGGGACGAGATGCGGGCTATGGCGTTGGAGTTGCGGGTCCTAGATCAAGGGCGACGGGCGCTGGCTGACTTGAGCTACTACATGGAGGGGCGCGCGGACTACGGCCTCGATCGTGGCGCGTCTGCGGCGGCGAACTTCGCCAAGGCGAGCGAGCAATCGAGGGTGCATCCGTTCATGGCGCTGTATCTGGGCCGTCGGTTGTTGGAGTTAGGCTGGCCGGAGATCGCGCTGCGGATCCTCGCATCTGACGGTGGGGCTCTGCAGGACGACATCGAGTTTTGGCAACTCATGTTCCAGGCGTGTTGGGCCGCCAAGCAGGCGGAAGGATCGTTGATCGAGGCGGCGAGGAAGCTGCACGAGGCCTGGCCTGAGGATCTGCGGTTGCAGAGCAACTATGCGGCGGCGCTGATGGTCAACCGGCAGGCGCCCGCTGAGGCGATCTTGCTCACGCGCCGATTCCTCGATCACGACCCGGGGCGACTTGAAGCGCGGATTAACCACGCGTTGGCGTTGGCGATGGGGGGGCGCGGGGCGGAGGCGGCGGCTCTGCTCGCCACGGTGGACGCCGAGCGGCTCGAGGAACCGGCCCGGAGTTACTACCAGCTCGCTCGGTGCGAGATCCATGTGGGGGAGGATCGGTTGGACTTGGCGCGGGCCGACCGCCGCAAGATACAGCCCCAACACTTGTTCCCCAGCCAGGTCCGCTGGCTGGACGCCTGCTGCCCGGAACCATCGCCGGCCCTAACATCGCGCGCGCCCTGATGCAGAGGGGTCTGACGCCGCCGCACTCTCGCCCTTCGCCATGGGGTCGGTCGATGACCTAGGGAACGGTAAATCGGCTTGTCAGCCGCGCGACGGGTTTCTATCGTCGGCGCTCGTCGAGTGAAAACCTGGCCGGGCGCGTGGCGGCAATGGGAAGGGTGATGAGTAGCGGCGTTGGCACTGCTGGCGTGGGTGGTCGAGCGGTCCGGTCCTCGCGGGGGCGAGGGGCGGTGGCGGCTGGACGTGTGCGCGCCTGGCGAGCGGGTGTTCTCGATAGTGCCTCATGATCGAACTGATTCAGATTCCCTATAGCCCCTACTGCCTGGTGCAACGTCGGATCCTCGAGGCTGCCCGGGCACCCTTCCGCACGCTGAATGTCCCGACCGGCGACCGGTCGTTGGTCTGGCGGTTGACGCGGCAACGCTACTATGCCGTGCCGGTGCTCCGGGACGGTCGGGCGGTGGTGTTCGAGACGGACGAGGACTCGCAGGTGATCGCCAAGTACCTGGACAACCGGCTCGAGCTAGGGCTCTTTCCGCGGGAATGGGCCGGCGTGCAGAACGTTTTGTGGCGGTACTTCGAGCACGAGATCGAAGGGGTAGGCTTCAAGCTCAACGACATTTACTACCAGGAGAATGTGCCGCGCCGAGAATGGTTGCCGTTCGTGCGGCACAAGGAGCGGAAGTTCGGCCGGGGTTGTCTGGAGCTGTGGCGGGCGCAGCAGGGCGAGATGCTCGAGGAATTGGCCCGTTTATTGGTGCCGTGCGAGCAGATGCTGGCGAGCCGCCCGTTTCTGTTGGCGGACCGAGCCTTGTTCGTGGACTTCAACTTGTACGGCATGTTGGCCAATTTCATGTACTCGGGGCACCACCGGTTGCCACCGGCCCACACGCGTTTGCAGCGGTGGTATGAGCGCCTCGACGAACTCGAGTTGGATCTTCGCGCGTGAAGAACTACATCCTGGACACGAACGTCCTGTTGCACGACCCGAACGCGTTGCTGAATTTCGCCGATAACCGCGTCTTGATCCCGATCGAGGTCATCGAGGAGATCGACCGGTTCAAGCGCGAGGGGAGCGAGTTGGGGCAGAACGCGCGCACGGTGTCGCGCGCCCTGGACAGTCTGCGGGACCAAGGCCGGCTCAGCGAAGGGGTGCCGCTGCGCAATGGCGGCCGGTTGCGGATCGTGCTGGATCTGAAACCGGCGCACACCCCCCTGCTGCTGAATGGGAACAGCGCCGACAGCCGGATCATCGGCACGGCGCTGGCCGTGCGCGAGGCTGAGCCGGACGTGCCCACGATCCTGGTCACCAAAGACATCAACCTGCGCATCAAGGCCGACGCCCTCGGGTTGGCGGCGGAAGATTACGAGACGGGTCGCATCCAGTTGCAGGACCTCTACTCGGGCACTTTCGAGAAGACGGTCAGCTCGGAGCAGATGATCGCCTTCCGGGCCAACGGCGAGCTCGAGCTCGAGGGCAAGTACCCGCCCAACGAGTATTGCACGCTCTTCGATCAGCAGAGCTCGCGGAAGCCGGCCTTGGCCAAGGTCGACCCGACCGGCACTCGGTTGGTGCCCATCCTGGACACACGCGATGGGGTCTGGGGCATCAAACCGCGCAACCGCGAGCAGCATTTCGCCTTCGACGCCCTGCTCGATGAGCGCGCCAAACTCGTCACCCTCATGGGCAAGGCAGGCACAGGCAAGACCTTGTTGGCCATGGCCGCCGGGCTCAAGCGGACCATTGTCGATCGCGAGTTTCGCCGGTTAGTCGTAGCCCGGCCCACGATCAGCATGGGCAAAGAGATCGGGTTCTTGCCGGGCACACTGGAAGAGAAACTCAACCCCTGGATGCAACCGATTCACGACGCGCTCGAGTTGCTCAGCGACCTGAACATGGGTCAGGAAAACCGGCGCAGCGGCGACCTGATGCGTTCGGGGGCGATTGTGGTCGAGGCGCTGAGCTACATTCGGGGGCGCAGCATCGCGCACCAGTTCATGATCATCGACGAGGCGCAGAACCTTACCCCGCTCGAGGTCAAGACGATCGTCACTCGCGTCGGTCAAAACACCAAGATCGTCTTCACCGGCGATCCTTACCAGATCGACAATCCCTACGTCGATTCGGCCTCGAACGGGTTCAACTTTGTGGTCAGCAGATTCCGCGAGCAGCCGGTCGCCGCCCACATCGAGCTGCAGAAAGGCGAGCGGTCCGAGTTGGCCGAGCTAGCGGCGAACTTGCTTTAGGGAACGACGTGCTACGAGTGTGCTGTTTTGTCGGCGCTGTTTTGACCGCTCATCTCCTGTTGAGCGGGGTTGGGTGTTCGGCGAGCGAGCCTGGGGCGTTCAGCAGCGAGTTGCGAGACGACCGATTGGTCATCACGCGGGGGGCTGAACCGGTGGCTCACTATCTGTTTCGCGACCCGCAAGTGCGGCGGCCGTTCTTCGCCCACGTGCATGCGCCGGGTGGGATTCAGGTGACCCGGAACTTCCCGCCCGTGCCCGGCCAGGACGCCGTCGACCACGACACGATGCATCCGGGGGTGTGGCTCGGGTTCGGCGACCTCAACGGCCACGATTTCTGGCGGAACCGCGCGACGATCCGACACCTGCGCTTCAGCGAACCGCCTTTGGCCCGGGCCGAGCAGTTGACGTTCGCGACCGAGAACCGGCTCGAGACGTTAGCCGGCGAAGCCATCGGCCTGCTGACCTCGCGCATCGGGATCATGGCGCGACCGGGCGGGCACCTGCTGATTTGGGAGGCCGAGTTTAGCTCGACGACGGGCGACTTGGTGTTTGGCGATCAGGAGGAGATGGGTTTGGGCGTGCGGCTGGCCACGCCCTTGACCGAGAAGAACGGCGGCACCATTCGGAGTCGTGCCGGCGCCCGGGGAGCCAGGGCGACATGGGGTAAGACGGCCGAGTGGTGCGATTACTCGGGCGTGCGCGATGGGCGGCGGGTGGGGATGACGGTCATGCCGAGCCCGCGGAATTTCCGGCCCAGTTGGTTTCATAATCGGGACTATGGATTGATGGCAGCTAATCCGTTTGGCCGGCAAGCCTTCACGCGAGGCGAACCGAGCGCGGTCGTGGTCAAGCCCGGCGAGACCTTTCGCCTGCGGTTCGGCGTGTGGCTGCACGCCTCGGCCCCGGACGACGAACCGGATTGCGAGGTGGCCTATCAGGATTTCCTGCAGCGCTAGGCGCTCGGGTACGGGCCTCAGGGCCAAGCTTCAGGAACTGAGCGGACTCCAGACCGATCACCCAGCGCGGGCGGGGCACCCCGCGCTCAAGCGAGTGAGGCACGGGGTGGATGACCGCGGCCAAGGGGTGGAGTCGTTCGGCGGCCGCCAGGGGAAGAAAGAAGGTTAGGGCTCGTGGGCACTTGGGCACTGGCCTGGACTACCCACAGTTCCACAGTTACTGTGTCGCCATGAAGAACATCACCTTGAGCATCGACGAGCACCTCTACGAGCAGTCTCGGGTGATTGCCGCCCAGCGCAAGACCAGCGTGAGCGGGTTGGTGCGCGGGTACCTGCAGAGTCTGTCGGACGGAGAGCGGCGGCGAGAACAGGCGCGGCGGGACATTCTGCAGATGATTGGGACCTTCGACTGTGAGATCGGTCGGATGCCCTCGCGGAAGGAACGTCATGCCCGTCGTTGAGGCCTTTCTCGACTCGAACGTCTTGATCTACGCGTGCCGCACGAGCCGTCGATGACCAGTGACGAAGAGCCCGTCTGAAGGCCCGAGCACAGGACCCTGACAGGGACGCGCAAGCAGGCGCGCTGAGAGGCGCGATCGAGGCGCTTTAGTGGAAGAAGCCGGCGCGGCGCGGACCCCAACCGGGACCCCAGACCCGAATCTGGGCGACCTTGCCGGTGTCGTCGAAGGAACCGAAGCCGATCAGGCCATAGTCGAAGTGCCAGTCGGTGGCGGTCATGATGGGGGTGGTGAGGTCGTCAAAGAAGACGCGGATCGAGCCGTCGCTCAGTTTGCGCTCGAGCCGGACGCGGTGCCAGACGCCCACGCCCCAGTTCACGCCCTGGGTGGCGGGGGTAGCGATCTTGACCCGCGGGGCGTCGTTCACCAGGAAGATGTTGTGGGCATGATCGTCGGCGGCGGTGGCCAGGTGCACGTAGTAGAAGTTGGCTGGGTCTTTGGCGCCGAAAAACAGGCACATGTCACGATGCCCATACTCGCGTCCGGTTTGGACCAGATCCACCTCGAGCACGAACTCGCCAAACACACGGTCGGCGATCAGGGCGAGGTTGACGGGTGAGCGCACCCGGGGTGTGTATCGGCTTTGGGCTGCCAACTCGAGTGCGCCCCGGCCGTCTTCCCTCGAGAAGCGCCAGGCTTGGGGATCGCTGAAAACGAAGTCTGCCAGCGCGGTTTCGTCCGCAAAGTTCTGCTCGTATAACAGCCGGTAGCCGGGCGGCAAGGCGCCGGAGGGGGAGGGGCCGTCGGCGGCGCGGGCGAGCGCCGTCACGAGGAGGAGCGCGAACAGGGAACGAGCCCAGCGGATTCGTCCGAGGCACGATCGGGACATACTCATGAGTCACCCAGAGGGAGAACCTGTCAGTGGTAGGGCGCGCGGTCCGCCGCGCGCCGCAAAGCATTGGGGACCTGGGAAGACCGCGGCGCGCAGCGGACGGCGCGCCCTGCTACCACCGCACGGTCTTCCAGCCCGAGTCCTCATCCGTAACCAGTCCGGCCCGCGCCAGCTCACACTTGGGCTGAGACGACGTAGGGCTCGCGATAGTCTCGGGTCAGGAGTTGGTTGGCGGCGCGGTTGCGCACGAACCGTTCCTTGGCCGGGTTCATGGTCAGGACCGGGCCCAAGGTCAACGGCGTGGCGTCGACGTCGACCTCGTTGACCTTAAGGTGTTCGAGCATGCGCTGGAAGGTGGCTTCGGCGTCACGTTGGGCGCGGATGGCCTCCCGGATTTCGCCCGGGGCGGCCGTGCGGCCGAGCAGATAAGAGACGTTGCCGGTATGGCAAAGGGCGCTCGAGAGGTGGCCCTCGAGGATGTCGGCGGTGAGGTCCGTGGATTTGCGGCTGCGCACGGCCTGAATGAAGTTTGCGTAATGGTCTTTGGCGCCTTCCCACTTGCGCAGTTCCTTCCCCGCTTGGTCATAGGCTATGGCGCTGTAGTAGTTGGGCACCAGCACGTGGCCGCCCTCGCAATGGATGATCACCGCGACGCCGCCGCCCATGAGTTGGTCCATGCGATTGGACCCGGCCCGCTCCGGCAAGCCGCGCACCTCGAAGATGAGCGGGGCCTGCTCGTAGTCGTGGAAGACCATCTGGGTGTTGGGCGTGGTACCGTCATCGACGTAGCCGAGGCGGCCGCCGACACTGAGCACGCGGGGTGAGAGCGTGGTTTCGCCCAGGAACCAGCGGGCGATGTCCATTTGGTGGATGCCCTGGTTGCCGAGGTCGCCGTTGCCCGTGGGCCAGACCCAGTGCCAATCATAGTGCAGCCGCTTGCGCATGAGCGGGTCCTTGGGGGCGGGCCCGCACCAGAGGTCATAGTCGATCTCCGGCGGGATGGGTTGGGGACCGTCCACCTTGCCGATGCTGGCGCGGCGTTTGTAACAGAGGCCGCGGGCGACTCGGATTCTGCCCAAGTTGCCGGCTTGCACCCACGCGACGGCGTCCCGGATGCCTTGGCTGGAGCGGCTCTGGGTGCCGGCTTGCACGATACGGTCATACTTGCGCGCGGCGGCGACGGCTTGGCGGCCCTCCCAGACATTGTGCGAGATGGGCTTCTCGACGTACACGTCTTTACCGGCTTGCACCGACCAGATGACGTTGAGCGAGTGCCAATGGTTCGGTGTGGCGAAGGTGACGGCGTCGATCCCCTCGTCCTCCAAGAGCTGCCGCACGTCCACGTAGCCTTTGACGGTCGTCCCGCGATCGGCCAGCGACTTGACACCCTGCTCGAGGACCTCCTTGTCCGCGTCGCACAGGGCGACTAAGCGCACCTTCTCGCCCTGCTCCCGCAGCGTCATCACCCCCTTGATGTGGTCGCCGCCTCGCCCCCCAAAGCCGACCACGGCGAAGCGGATCTCCTCGTTGGGGCCCACGACCCGACCGGGTCGGCCGGCGGCGGCGAAGGGGCGGAGCGGAGCCATCAGGCCGACCGCGGCCGTGGTCCAGAGGGTGTGTTTTAGGAAGGTGCGTCGATTGACTGTTTTCATGGGTGTCATATGCAAAAAGACCTGCCCTGAGACGTAGCCGGGCAGGAACGATCGCCAATCCAGCCGCGCGCGCCCCAGCCCTGATTCAACTCGCCCAAATCCACGGCCATTGCCTTTCCGGGTCTCAACTCTCAATCCGAAATCTGAATCCTGAACGCTGCGAGTCAGGGTTTGCCCCCGACGTACTCCGCATAACGGTCAGCGACACGCCCAGCCGTCTCGTCGCCGCGATGGAAATAGAACCGGTAGCGGAAGGTGACGCTCTGACCGGCCGGCACCACCAGATTGCCCGTGCCGGCCGGTTTCCGCTCGAAATCGTGGATGCCAAACGGATTGGCTGCGAACAAGCCGTAATCGCGCACGTGCCACCAGGTCGGGTGCCGCGGATTTTGCGGATGATCGAAGATGGCGACCCCCACGGTTTGTCCCTGGACCGGCCCGTAGTAGTCAACCCAGGTCGCGCGTTTGCCCCACGTGGCGCCGTCTCGGACCCCTTCGCTGTTGACGACGTGGCCCGCGCCGGCCCCGGCCTTGTTCGCCCGCAGGCGCATCGTCTCCGCCAGACGGATCCCCATCGTCCCCTCTTTGGTGTCGCCAAAGGTCAGCTCGCCATGGGACGCGTGCACGGTGATCTCGAAATCCAAGAGCCGATCGTCGGAGCGGTTGAAGACGCGGATCAGATGCTCGGTGGTGGCCACCACCGCGCCCTCACGACCCACCAACTGGTTGGCGGCCCGGATGACGCCCCGGTCCGGGCCGGAGGTCAACTCGAGGAACTCTTGATGCACCGTCTTGCCCGCCCGCGATCCTTCGGACCAAAAATCGTGGCCGTTGATGTCGCCGTGCGTCCACCAGAGCGAGCGGTGATGCGGATGGTCGCGATCCTCGCCGGTTGCGTCGGGGACCATGGGATAGTCGCGCGTCATCCGGGCGCCGCCCGGGCCCAGGATCGGGTAGAGGAACGGACGCGAGACATCCCGATAGTGGTATTCGGAGAAGAGGTCGCCTCCGATCTCGATCCGCAGTTTGCCCTCGCGCTCGATGAGGCGGACTCCCTCCTGCGCCGCTCGGGTCAAACCGCATGCGCTTGCTCCCCAGCACGCCAGCGCGAGCACAAGCCTGGGAAGTGGGTTTGCGGACCGCACGACACTCGCTGATTTCCGGGTCATGGAGCGCAGGTTAAGAGCTCGGCCGAAAGCGGGTCAACCAGAAAGGTGGTCCGAATAATGGCTGACAAGCCGCGCCGTTTTGTGGCACCGTACCCTGCGTTGTCATTGCCACACCTACACCTATGAGACAAACACGACTCAAGCTGCAAGGGCGGAGCGTGGCCTATCACTGCGTCCCGCGGGTCGTCGGGGGACTTGCGTTGTTGGACCAAGTCGACAAGGCCAAGGAGACCTTGGCCAGCCTGATCTGGCAAAAGGCCACCTTCTGTGGCCTCGAGGTCATCACCTACTGCGTGATGGCGGATCATTTCCATGTCCTCGTGCGCGTCCCCGCCACGCAGGATCCGACCGACGCCGAGGTGGTCGAGCGCATGGAGCTGGTCTACGGGAAAAAGGCCGATCGGGTGCAGCTCGCCCGCGCCAGCCTGCGCGAGCGCGGTCGGGTCGAGGCCGGCCTCCGGCAGGCCATGGTCCAGCGGATGGGCGACGTCTCCGAGTTCATGAAGGAGCTCAAACAGGCCTTCAGCATCTGGTTCAACCGGCTCAGTGGAAGGACCGGGACGCTCTGGTCGGAGCGGTTCCGGAGTGTCGTGGTCGAGGACCGGCCGCAGGTGCTCTCGATCGTGGCGGCCTACATCGACCTGAACCCGGTCCGGGCGAGCCTGGTGAGCGATCCGAAGGATTACCCAGCCTGCGGCTACGCGGAAGCCGTGGCGGGAGATCGACGGGCGCGCGCGGGCCTGCTGAGCGTGCTCACCGCCAAAGAATGGAAGCTGGCGGCCGCCGAGTACCGCAAGCTGATGGCCATCGGCGGCGGCCCCAGCCGCCCGGGCGACCCGTCGACGCTGGATCGAGCCCAGATCAAGCGGTTGTTGGCCGAAGGCGGCGACGTAAGCCTCGGCCA
This sequence comes from Verrucomicrobiota bacterium, assembly GCA_016871715.1. GTDB lineage: Bacteria > Verrucomicrobiota > Verrucomicrobiia > Limisphaerales > J093 > VHCO01. Next base: position 1,750 of record VHCO01000105.1, on the reverse strand, counting down.
AGTGTTGCGCTTGCGGGTGCGGCACCTGACCGATGGGGCGATCCTGGGATCCGAGGCGTTCGTCAACGAAGTGTGGGCCTTGCACCGCGACCGCTTCGGACCGAAACGACGCACCGGGGCGCGCCCCATTCGCGGCGTACCCCTGCGCGAGTTGAGCGTCTTGCGCGATCTGCGGGTCAAGGCGATCACCTGAGTGGCTGGGGGACGGACTCATGACCAGGCTCACCACGGCGGCTGGCCCAAGTCAACCGTCTGGGGTACCCGGTCGGTGTGGCTTCACGTTGATCGAACTGTTGGTGGTGATCGCCATTATTGCGATTCTGGCCGCTATGCTCCTGCCCGCGCTCTCCCAGGCCAAAGAACGCGCCCAGCGCACTTCCTGCCTGAACGCGATCAAGCAACTCACCTACGCGGTCCTGATGTATGCCGACGATCACCAAAGCAAGTTCATGCCCGACGGCGACGACGACCCGCATTGGGTCAAGCTCCCGTTCCGCGATATGCTGCGAACCAATTACTCCCTGGCGCGGCCGCAGTTCTACTGCCCGTCGAACCGCCCGTGGAACCGGGACGACTTCTGGAACTGGCCCGACGGTCAGAGTGTGGTGATCGGTTACGTGTACATGGTGGCTGAGCCCTATTACAACGACAACCGATCCCTCTACCCTCGACCGATCGCGCAGCAGCCCATCTTCGCCCAACGCAGCACCGACACGCCTTATTACCCGCTGCTTTGGGCGGATATGAACCGCAAACTCAACGGCTCGTGGATGCGACCGGGGGACCCCAACCCGCTGGTGCGCGGGGTCAACCACTTCGATTACCGGGGCAAGCAACCCGCTGGCTCGAACGAGGGTCATTTGGACGGCCACGTCGAGTGGGTGCCTGCCCTCAAGTACATCCGCACTCCGAAGATGAACTTCGGCGGGCTCCAACTCTTCTTCTACGCCGGGCGCAGCGATTGACCAGCGCCTGCGTCGCCCGCTCCTGCCTTCTCTCTGCAAGGGCAAATCCCAACAGGCAAGAATCGAGAGGCGAGAGGCCTTCCCTACGGCTCCCCGCACACTTCGGCTCCCCGCACACGCATCGGGTACGCCATCGCCCTAAAATATGACGGGAAAATAGATGGTGACAGACGTCGAATGACCGACAACCGAGTGGCGGCCTCTCATGGCCTATCCGGCGTGGCAGGGGTTGGTGACGCTCGGGACCAACCGCGCCTCCGCGATTTACCCGAATCCTTAGCGAGGCGGAGCGAGGACGGTCACGTCCGCCAAGCGGATCTGACGATCCGCGCCCCACAGGGAGCCTACCGGGTTTCACCCGCAATGGCAGCCCTCAAGCACCTCGCTAAGGATTCGTGCAATTTATTTTCCATGAAGATAGTTGTTGCCACGATAGGCCCGCACGGGTAACCTGTGGCCGACCTTATCAAATCAATCACCTATGAGAGTATCACGCATCAAAGTCAAAGGCCGCCCCGCCGTTTACCACTGCGTCTCCCGCATCGTCGGCGCCCAACGGCTCCTGGATGACCTCGGCAAAGAAACCTTGGTCCGGCTCCTCCGGCGCTTGGCCACCTTCTGCGGCCTCGAAGTCATCACCTACTGCATCATGTCCAACCACTTCCATGTCCTGGTCCGCGTTCCGGCCGAGCAGAACCCGACCGACGAGGAATTGGTCGAGCGCATGAAGGCCCTCTACGGGAAGGCCAAGCCCCGAGAGGCCGGCCTGCTCTATGAGGCCGAGA
>VHCO01000104.1 GCA_016871715.1 Verrucomicrobiota bacterium | reverse complement strand
GACCGCCTTCAACCACCGCCTTGGAGGGCGGAGCTCCGCCACGCCTCGGCTCCCCTCGGATTCCAAACCGCAGACTCGCAACTCGCGGTTCGCGATCTAGGGCTCGCAGAGCTCGCCCCTCCAGTGCGGACCGCCTTGAATGACCGCCTTGGAGGGCGGAGCTCCGCCACGCCTCGGCTCCCCTCGGATTCCAAACCGCAGACTCGCAACTCGCGGTTTGCGATCTGGGGCTCGCAGAGCTCGCCCCTCCAGTGCGGACCGCCTTGAATGACCACCTTGGAGGGCGGAGCTCCGCGACGCCTCGGCTCCCCTCGGACTCCAAACCGCAGACTCGCAACTCGCGGTTCGCGATCTAGGGCTCGCAGAGCTCGCCCCTCCAGCGCTGACCCGTTCATAGCCCAACACCCAACGCCACGCGGAAACCGTAGTGGGCGCTCGCAAACGAGGGCAAGGCCTGGAAGCGCCGAGCGCAACGCACATGGCATGGTCGGCCGAAGAACGACTCGCTTCATCGCTGTCTCCCGTGCCGAAACATCGCCCTCGCCGTGGGCGCACCCAGCCAACCCCGGCGACGCGGCAGCGCACCTTCGCTACCTGGCGCCCAGGTCTTCCTCACCTTCCGGCCTGGGCGTCGTAGCATTCACCGCACAGCCCCCGAATCCAACCGCGATCCAACGGACACACCGAACGTGACTCCTGCGGATGACGGTTGCAGGGGTTGGAGCAGATCTTCCGGCCTGCCGGCCCGCCCACAATTTCGTGGCCCTCGTGGCAACCATGCGCCCAGCAAAACCCCAGCCCGTGGCCGCTGCAGTCCTGGCAAAGCGTGTTTCGACAACCGGCGACCCGGCAACTGAACAACTCCAACGCCGAGCCGACCGCGTGACCGGCCGAGCAGCGCTGCGCCGGCCCGACGGCGTGGGCTGGACAACGAGCCTGTTGCCAGCCTGTGTCCTCAGGGCAAATCGTCCGAAGGCAATAGCCCCCATCGACCGGGTGCTCGCACAACCGCGGCAGAACGCCCTCGGCGGCATGGCCCGCACCGCAGACGTAAGCCATTCCGGGCTGCCCGTAGAGCACAAAGGCCAAACCCAACACCGTCCCACCGTCCGTAGGATCGCCGCGCCGCTGAGGATCGCGAAACGCCACCCGCGCGCGCCGGAAAGCCTCGCCCACGGTCCAACCCGACGCCAAGGCCTCGTATAACGGGGGCAGCAACCGCACCGAGCGAGGCTCGGGGACCTCGATCAGCGTCCCCACGTAATGCCTCACGCCGCGGCGTTGGGCCGCGTCCACCAACCCGTACACGCGCGGACACCCGGGCCAATCCTCTTCCCACCCCTGGGTGATGCCCGAGTCGCAACTGATCGACACCAGCAACAGCGGCGCCGAATCCCCAGGCCGTACGGCCTCCAGCAAGTCGCGCGCTGCAAAGATCGACTCCGGCTCCTTCGCCAGCACCAGACCCGACGCCTCCGGCGCAGTCGCATCGTACCGGTGGTGACCGAGCAGGTTCAGGAACTCGGCCTCGCGCAGCCGCTGGCACACCTGCGGCACCGCGATCGGGCGCGAAACCCAGGCCCGGCTCAAGTCGATCTTCCCGTTCGCCGGGCCGCTTTGCCATGCGTTCTTGAACGCGAGAAACTCCGCCCCCACGTCCGGCGCCAGCAACCCGCCCGGATCGATCACGCTGGCGCCACAGTAGGGCAACGTTCGCGCTCGAGGCGCACGATCGCCCTGGGCCGGGTGCCACAAGTGCTTGCCGGTGGCGTATTGGAAACCGACGAAGTCGTTGGCCAGGAAGGCGCAGTCGAAAGGTATCCCGTTCAGCAGCGGACTGCACTCGAAGACTAGGTGGGTGATCGTGCGGTCGGCGAGAAGCCTCTCCACCACCTCGTCCGGCAACACGCGCTTCCGGAGCGTCCGCCCCGCCTCGCGTACCGCACCCGCCAAATGCCCTTCCGCCCCGGCCAGATCCGCCAGGTCCCGGGCACATCCCAGTGCCGCCCGCGCCCGATCGAGCGCCTCGACGCAGGCCGCGCCCGCCGCCGTCACAGCCTCGCGCGACCCGAGGCTCGGGTAGTGCCGCCACGGTTGCCGGCCACCCCCAGGCAGTTGGAGCTCGGGTTGGAGCTCGACCCTGCCCCGCTCGCCGACATGGTACCTAAGACTGAGGACTTTCATCAGGGGCAGATCCGGGCGCGCCCAACGGCCGAGACGCGGCCGCGCCCTCCAGCGGCAGGACGATAATCGAGTACGACCGCCCGTCCGGCAGCCTCAAGCTCAGACCTCCGGTCGGACAGCCCGTAATCGTGGCCGTACCCTCCCGCAGTTGTCCTGCGCACCCGGAGTCCACGGTCGAAACGGCGCCGGCCTTACTCTGGCGCTTCCAAACCCTGACCCAACCGCTCAAGGTGCGATCGAGGCCGTCCAGGATGAGGGTGATTCCACCTTCAGGCTCCCTCACCACGGCGATGCCGACCGAGTCCTGGTTCTTGACCTCGACTCGGGTCGGGGTGCGTCTGGGTGCGACAGCGCGGGTTGTGCTGCGATAGGCGAGACCGCGTTGGGGCGCCACTACCTCAGACCACCGACCACCGCGGAAGACCGTCAGCAGTCCTTCGCCCACGAGCGCGAACCCCGCTGCCAGTTCCTCCCGCTCCCACTCGAGTTCCGCGCGGAGTCGCTCGAGCTTGCGCCGGACAATCGCCGCCAGCGACGGGTGAGCGGCGACGGCGGCTCGAGGCACGACGACCGGTCGGAGATCCACCTCGGCCAGCGCCTCGCGAATCCGCTCCAGCTCGACCTGCGATGCCGGGTCCTGCGCCAGCGCGGCGCGCAGCAGCTCCTCCTCGTTCGGGTCCAGTATGCCGTCCGCGTAGGCCCACAGCCACTCCGGCGGGATGGCGGCAACTCCCGCCGGCGCCTCTCGCGCCGACGGCCCTCGGTCTCTCCCGCCGCCGATCCGATCCTGCGAGCCGTTCATACGCCGTAACCCCAGTGGACGGCGGCAAACCCGGATGTCACCTCGCTCCTGGACCGGCCCAGGGCGGTGGGGATTGCCCGCCGAAACCAAGCCCGGAGGACCGGTGCGCGCGCCACGCCGCCCGCGCGCCGGTTCCATCCCTCTTCAAGAAAACGCATGATGAACCTTTGCTCGCCGCCGGGGCGAAGCCAGCCGGAGACCCGAGCCGGAGCACTACCGCATGCGGCTGTCCCTAGATACGCCGCATTCATGATAAACCATTCAGTTGAGTCTTCACCTGGCTTCCCGCTCTTTCGCCAGTTCCACTTCCGCCGCGGCCAACCGCCGACTCACCGTCACCTGATCCAGCCCGGTCAACCGCTCGATCTCCCCTTGCTGGCGCACCCAGGGGTATTCCTGCCGGCGATAGCGCGCCAAGGAATCCTCGACCTTCTCCAGCCGCCGGCGCGTCAGTTCTGCTTTCGCATGCTCGAGCACGAAGGCCAGCTCGAGACACTCCCGTTGCGATTTGCCCTCGACACGCGCCGCTCGCAACCGTTTCTCGCCATCGCCCACGTAGCTGGCGCGGCCGTTCGCCGCCAGCCAGGCGAGCCGGCTATGCCCGCAGCCCAATGCCTCGAGATCCCGCCTCACCGCCGTCGCCCGAGCGCACTCGGACTGGAGTTGCCACGTCAACTCCGGTCGAGCCTGGTTGGCCAACTGATCGAGCTCGACCTGATCGTCGGCGTACTCCTGCCGGAACCCCTCCAGATCCCAGGTCCCTCGAGCCCGCAAGATGTCGGTGGTCCCCGCTCCGTACCGATCCGGATTCCAGTACGCCCTCCGGTGCAGTTCCCAGACCGCGCGTATCTCGATCCCCAACCGCGGGTTGCGCGGGCTCGTGACCTGCTCCAGTCGCAGCAGCAGAACGATCATGGCCGCCTCCGCCGCTTCGGAGCCCAAGACGCCTCCGCCCTGGCCGGCCTTCGCAGCCTTCGCCACGAGTTGCTCGAGCACTTGGTCAAGGGACATCGCATCGCCCGAGTCGGTTCCCTGCACGGCGTCTAGGCAACGTCTGTCCACCTGGAACCCGAGAAAGCTCGAGAAGGTTTTGCCCAAAGCCGGCTGGTACTTGCTCGCCACGCGCCCGAAGGCCTCTGCGCTAAAAACCGCCTGCTCGACCCGGCTCTGCCAGATGGGCAGGTCGGCATCGCTCGCATCCGCACGGTACCGGCGCCGCATGGCCATCAGCCTCCGTTCGATGATGCTCGGCGGTACGGTCGCCAGCTCGCGCTGCCGGTCCGGGTCCGTCTCCGAGTCCTGGTCCTCATCTCCCAGCGCGCTCTCCCCCTCGGGGAGCGAGGTCGGCTCACCGCCGCTATCGGGTCGCGTGGACGGCGGGCCGGCGGGAGGACCTGCAAAGTCCAGCCAGTACTGGTCCCGGATCTCGGCGCGGCGACCGTCGGTCGTGCCGGGCCTCAGGTACTCGGCAACCCGATCGCAATCCTCGACATAGGGTTCCCGGACGCTCTCTAAGGCCACCCGATCCACCGCTTCAAACAACCGTCGCAGCGCAGCCGACGAGTCCTTCGGAAACCCAGCAGCCAGGGCCGCAAGCGTCTCCTCCGACAACTCCGCGTGGCTCGATTGAATACAGATCAGTTGGGCGACCTCTGCGGCCTTGGCAAAGCGCAACCGCTCTCGCAGCGAGGGAAGCACCTGCTGCTCGAGCCGCTCCAAGGCGTCGGCTTGGAGGGGGCTCGGGGGGACGCGCTTCCGAGCCCCTCCTGAGGCGCTAGCGCGCTTTTCCCGCTCTGGCACGCCCGCACTTCAAACGACTTCCCGAGGGCCGTCAAGCGTTTGGTGTCTGCGGCCTTACTCGGATCCCGAAGACTCACCCTCGGCGCTCGCAGGCGACAGAACCTGGATCGCTCGATCGCAGAAGCGGGTCACCTTGACCAGCGCGGCCCGGAGGTTTTCCTGCACCCGCACGCGGTATTCGAGGCGTCGTCGGTTGGTTTCCTGCAGCCACTCCGGCTGCCCAGAAAGGTCACCCACGTCCAAGGCTAGGAGCCCCGCCCCGAGCAGCGACCAGAGCAGCGCCCACTTCAGCAACCAACGCACTGGCCGAGGCCGGCAGGGTGGCGGGGGTGGCGGGGACACGGGGGGCGGCAACGCCGGGAGGATGGGGATCCGCTTCCGGGTGTCGAGCGGGGCGGCCCGCGCGACGCTCCACGCGGCGAGCGACTCCAGTTTCTCGGGCTGGCTGTTGCAGATGGGGCAGTCGTCGCGCGCGCAGTCGGCGTGATAGACCCGCTCGCAGCGCGGGCACCGGGCAAAGGAGCGGCGTTCGGGTGCCGCGTCTTGAGGACGCAAAGCGAAGAGGCACAAGCCGCAACCTTGACCGGGACCGGCGGCGTTGGCGCTGCGACCGTTGAAGAGCTCCCACATAGTCCCTCCGGGTTACGGGGCCGGCCGGCTGTTCAACTCGAGAGCCCAGTAACAGGGATCGAGGATCCGGAGGGGTTGCTGCCATTTCCCCCGCGGCTCGAAGCTCTGGCCTGACCGCTGCACGCCGCACGGGATCGCCGAGATCATGCAGAAATGCAACTCGACACGGTTCGTCAGCTCGGCCGCACTGACCAAACTCCGCCCGCCCGGCTGCGTCACCACCCACTCCTTGAGCTCCGCATCGACTCGCCGCAGCCGATCCATGTAACGCGCCATCGCGTCGTCGTCGAAGAAGGCCCCGCCGTTGGTGAGGGCTGTGCCCCGCTTGGCGCTGTCCCAGTGTTCGTCTTCCCAAAGGTACTTCTTGAGATGCGCCGGCAGGTCAAGCTGGTCCGCCTTCGTGAGCACCACCACCACGCGGCGATCGTTGCCGTCCCCGAAGACCACCCCGTGATCCTCGAGCCCCATGATGTAGGCCCTAAAGACCCGGTCGATATTCCGCTCGAACATGCCATCGGCCTTGTTCCCCGCCTTCTCATTGGCGCCGTTCAAGTCGAAGAACAGAAAGCTGGTCTTGGCATGGATCACAAACGGGACCTGATCCTTCTGGATCTTGCGGTCCTTGAAGTGCTCACCGGGCACGTCCCGCAGAACCCAGGTGCGATTCGACCAGCGCGGCAGGCGCAGGAGCTGCAGCACGTACACCTTCTTGATGTCCTTGGCCTCGGTCGGCCCGGGCAGAACGCCCGTCCGCATGCTGCGCTCGATCTTCTCGATGAAGGCATCGGTCTCGTCCGTGAGCGGCCAGTAATCCAGGTCCTGCCAAAACTGGTTCCCACTCACCACCGCCACGGTGGCGGCGATCAGGAAGTTGGTCTTGCCCGCGTTGGGCATCCCCATCATGGGCAGGAACAGCGGCGGGGCCTCGCCATAACGCCTCAGATACTGCACCGGCAACGGCTCACCGCACCCAGGGTTGCGGCACTGCTTCAGCCCGGGCGCCGCCGGCGAGACCTGCAAGCAAAACGGACATTGTACCGGCGTGGCTTCGCCCGCCGGCTTCGAACGAAAAAGGCGCAATAACGACATAGACTGGTACCGTTCTACGCGTGGGTTTTCATTCTCATTCAACGGGAGTGCCGGCGCCCGCCCGCGGGCGCCGCGGCCAGGGAAGCGGCCGTTTCCACCAAGGCTGCGCCGCCTTGACGATCCGGTACTGCTCGATCAGTGCCTTCAGGAAGGCTGGGTCGCCACGCCAGGGTCGCCCCGGCAGGCGAAGCAGGAACCGCAACGAGCGCAGACCCAAAGTGGCAACCTGCGACAGCACCGGAGCGAAGGGGCCGCGGTGGCCCACCCGCACCAGGGCCGCCAGGCATTCGGTGAGCTCACCCTCCTCGGTTGCCACGGTGCCCAGGCGCTCGAGGAGTAACCCCGCGTGCGGCCGGCAGACCAAATGCGTGGGTACGATCCGCTGCGGACAGAGGGTCAAGACCTGGCTGAAATCGCCCGCTTCGATCTCGGCCAGCGCGGTGTCGCGCGTGCGCAGGTCCGGTTTCCGCTGCCACAGCGAAGCCAGCAACGCCAGGCCAGCGTGCTGCCGTTGCCGAGCCACTTCTAAAAGGCGCTCGCTCGCTGCGGCCGAGAGCTCCGGTTGGGCGGCCAATAACCACTGAAAACAAAGGGCCGCCGCATGTTCGCTGGCCGGAATCCGACCCAACGCCAGGCCCAAGCGGCTGTCGGCGGTCAGTCGCTCGTCCAGCCAGGCCCCCAACGCTGCGCCCACCTCGACGCAGGTCGCCCCGCTGAGACGCTTGATCAGCAACGATTGGACCTGTCCCCCAACATAACGCTCGAACCCAGCGCAGACCTCGGGACCCAGCTCGACGTCGTCCGCGAGCGGTTCACCCGTTTCGAGGGCGTGATCCAAGGCCTGCATCGCCGGCGCCAGGCGGACACACCCCGCGATGAGCTCGGGATTCCCGCCTAGACTGGCCTCCAGCCAACGGGCGTAGATCGAGGGCCGACTCGACTCCGGCAGCTTGGCCGATCCGGGAATGCCCCGCTGGCCGGCGTCAACCGGAACGTACCCCTCGCGCTCGGGCCGTCGGCCGGCTATGCCCACCGCCCAGAACTGACCCGGCCGAACCGCAGACAACACCGCCATGGTGTCGAACGTGCAATGCTTGCGCCAAGCCGGCGGCGCCAGCCAGAGCGCCAACCGCAGTGTCGCCTCGACTTCGTGCGGCTCGCCCAGTATGAGCAAGGACCGCCCCTCCCGGGCCAGGCCCTCGGCACCCGCGGCCAGCCCAGCCAACTCCAGCAACGCCGGTCCCGCCCAACCCTCGCTCGAAGGCAGGGTCGGATTTACGGTCAGGTCCACCGCGGGTGCCACGCCGTTGGCGGCGCCGAAGCGGTCCACCATTTCCCGCGGCGACCGGACGAAGGCAACGCCGTCGATCAGGGCGATCGCATCGTAGCGACTGGCGGCGAAGTCAACCGCCGAAATCACCACCGCGTGCGCCAGAAACGCCCCGCGCGGATCCGAGATCTCGCCGTCGGGCGGGACCCGCTGGGACCGGGTCAAGACCCACCGGTCCTGCGCCAGTCGAAAACACTGCCAACGCACGGCGTCGGCGTTCGCCTCGGGGAGACCGCCCACCTGCTGTTCGATCTCCCGACAGTCGCCCTGGGATAGACCCCGAGAGGCGCAGACGGTTTGGTAGCCGCGCTGCCCGGCGGGCGAGTAGCCCGCCGAGACGTTCGTGTAGACCAGTTGGTCCGCGCGGATGGGCCGGCTCATACCTCAAGCTCGCTCCCGCCGCAGCAGACGAAAGCCGTTATACGGCGCTCGCCCGGCGTTGTCGTCGGGCCCCTTCGGCACCGATTTGACGGGGAAAAGCCGATTCAGATACATGCCGGTGAACTCGAAGCTGCGGTTGGTTTGGCCGTACCCACCCCAGCCCGAGTCCGCGTCCGCGTGAGCTGCCGTGCTCACCCATTCGAGCACGCCGCCGTCGAAGAGCATCTGGTCGGCAAGGTGCTTGGGCGCAGACAGCGAAAGCCGGAGCTGCGTCAACAGCGTCTGGACGCGATCGGAAAGCCGGCCCCAAGCGGCCTGGTCTTGTTCCAACGGGTGGCACGGCCGGCCCTGCATTTCGCGGTAGGCTTTCTGCCATTCCTCGGCTGTGGGCAGCGAGTACTGCAGCCCATCGGCCGCCTCGCCACACCAGGTCGCATACTGCTCCGCCTCGACCGGGGCGACGCCGGTCAGGAACGCACGCCAGTAATTGCCCTTGCCGATCTTCTTGGGGGTGACCCGGGGGTTGAGCTTGTAGACGCGGTCCAGCCACTCCTGATCGAGTCTCGAAAAGCTCGATTCCCACAGGAAATACTCGAACTGAATCTTCGTGACGGGGATCCAATGGAGGTAGGCCTGCAGGCTCTCCACCCAGATCATCGGGAAGTTCGCCCGATCGAGCTCAAGCGTGTTGTGGTTCATAAAGCGTGCCCTTGGTCTGCTGTCCTTAGTGCCCTGGGCTCAGGAACCGGGTCACCTCACCCAGATCCTCGACGGTCCGGATCAGTTTAACCTGCGGCCATTGCTCGCGGACCTCGGGTCGGTCGGAGGTCGTCACCAGCAGCAACCGCTTCGCCCAGGGGCCGCTCCGGAAATCTTCGAGATCCAGCACGAGCTGGTTGGTCACCAGGACCACGCGACCCCCCAGCGGCTCCGCCTGCGACCACGGCTCGAGCAACGGCCCCAACAGCCGACAGCGGCACTTTGCCAACGGTTGCCCGGGCGGCGGCTGACCCGGCGCCGTGGCCGCGCCGGCCTCGCCCAGCATCCAGGTCCGCAGCCCTTGGTGCCGTGGGAGCCGCTCCCAGAGCAGCTCCGGTAACCCGCGCCCGCCCAGCGCGGGATAGCCAACGCCCCCCTCGCCTCCCGGATCCAGGATCAGGTGCACCTGGGCCGCGCTCCGCTGCTTTTCTTGCAGCAACGTCCAGATCATCGGATCCAGCACGCGCTGGCGCGCCCACGGAGCGTCCACGCTGGCGTCCCCAGCCTGCAACCCCGGAACGGCGTCTTTGCCCAGGGCAGAGGTCACGCAGAAGGCGACCTCGATGCGTTCCTTGCGCAGCAAGCCGACCAGGTTCCGCACGTCGCGCACCCTACCGACGTAGTCCTCGACCTTCAGGCTCATCTGGCGGAGCCCCTCTTCGCAGGACTTGAGCGAGAACCGCTCGGACGACTCGGCCGCCTCCGCTCGCAGAGGATCGCTGTCCAGGTAATCCCGCAGGTCCGGCGCCTTGTCGCCGAGCTTGTCGCCCTTGGCCACCACCACGACGGCGCTGCGGCCTTCCAGCTTCGCCTCGAGCTTGCTCATCGCCGTCTTGTACGCCCCAAACAAAAACATCAAGTCCCGCGACCGCCGATCCGCAGAGGGTGTCTCGCCCTCGTCAGGCGGCCGCTCCAAGTCGTGCGGACTGAGAACGAACCAAACCGTCTGGGCGTCGCGCAACGCGGGCAGACACTGGTCCGCCTTGGTCATGTCGTGAAAGCTCTGCCCCGCGACATCGTACACCAGCAAGGTGCGCGGCGGAAACAAACCCGCGACGCGGAGGATCATGGGCGTAGGGCGTTCCGGCCGGAATTCGGTCGGCGGCAGCGCCTGGTTATTGTCGGCGTGGTCGATCCAATCCTGGAGCTTCGCCCGGGTCTGGTCGTCCAGCACTTCCAAGGTCGCTTCTTCCGCCCAGGGCCGGAGGGTGAGCTCGCGGATGGTCAAGACCATAGCCGCCAGCAGATGGGTCTTGCCATGCCCCGAGTAGCCGATCGCCGCGATGGGCAGCGGCGGCGCCTCGCGGCACCCCGCCACATAGCCCTCGGGCAACCGGTAGCCGCACCCGCCGTCCGGACACACTCGAGCCGCGTCCGACAAGGGCGTCTGACAAACCGGACAGGTGATCTGGTCGACGGGTTTCATAATGAGGCTCGGTTCAGTCTTGCGCGCAGACGTTCCACAACCCGACCCACCGCCTCGGGCTCGGTGCCGGATTGATAAAGCGGAACCCAGGCCGGATCAAGGCTCGGTGGGGCAAGCCGCCGGTTATCCCAAAACAGCTCCAACCGCCCGGTCCCCTCCGGCTCGAGCCAATCCTCCGCGTCCACCAACCCCCCATCCGCCAGCACCAGCATCAGGTCGGCCAGCGGCCGGAGTTGCTCGACCGTTGGCGCCAGGATGCCGGTTGCATGAGGGCCCAGCCGGAACGCCTCTCGAGCCGCGCCTTCTCCCGTCACGGCCAAGGGGTGGCGACATCCCGCCCGCACGAAAACGAATTGCGGCAAGTTGCCGCCCGGCTTGCGCTGCGACTCGGCCAATCCATAGAGCCGCCAGGCGATCTCGCCGAGCCGCTTCCGGGCGCCCTCGTGCCCGGAGTGGTGCACGAGGATGACCACCGTCGGCCCCAGCGCGACCTGGGCCATCGACCGCGTCGCCACCGCCCATTTCAACCGGAGGCGCAACGCGCCGGCGGCCTCCGGAACTCGCTTCTCGCCCAAGGCCTCGATCGGCTCGGCCGTCCAGAAGTCCAGCCATTTGGCCATCTGTTCCCTTTGCCTCCGAGGCGAGGCATCTACCGCCCGCAGCAGGGACGGATGGCGCAGCAGCGCCGCGGCCCAAGCTGCATTCCCCAGCCAACACCGCAGGGCGCTCAGCAACACGCGCATCCCGAGGGCGCTGCGGCGCCGGGCCAAGGCCGGCGCCAAATCGAGCAACGGCAGAAACGCGCCCACCGGCGGTGCGGCTTGGGCCGCTGCACCGGGCACCGGCAACATCCTCGAGAAGTGGATCCGCAACAGCATCGTGGCAGCCGCCGCCGCGAAGTTGCCGCGCGGATTCCGCGACTCGAGCCGCATCCAATCGCACAGCCGCCGGACGGTCTGGGGCAGATCGGTGGCCGCCATCCATTGCACCAAACCCAACGCGATCCGCATCGGGTCCGGGCCGCTCGGGTCCGATGGAACCTCGTCCAGACGGCCCACCAAGGCGTCCAAGGCTGCGCCCGCCGCCGTCCAGCGGTCTTCGGCCGCCGCCGTTGCGGCCGCCAGCCGCTCCGACGAGGCCGCCAGCAAGGCCCACCAGCACTCGGGGGTGCGCTCGGCCAGCGCGCGGCTCAGGCAGGCGCTCAACACCGGATCCGCGTGCGACAAGAGCACCTCGGACCGCCGCTCGTTCTCCTCGCGGGTCAGTCGCTGCAGCAGTTGGAGCACCGCGTCCGCCAGGGGCCTCAAATAGAACGGCACGGTCCGCGTCGAGTCGGGATGGGCGGCGGCATCCCCCTCCTCCAGGTGATGAACCGGCACCGGCATCGAGACCACGGGGAAATCCGTCGTGCCCTGGACATCCTCGCCATCTACCAACCCTTCCCAATGGACGACGAAGACAAAGTGGAGCCCGGGTGACATCGCCTCCGGGCGGTGCCTGGGCAGGAGCTGCTCGATCCACGGCATCACAATGCGCGCGGCCGACCGCCGAGCCGGCAGCGCTTCAACCTCGAGTTTCCCGCCCGGTTCGCACAACGCGCGGCGGTTCCCCAATTGCGCCACCCCAAGGTCCACCTGGGAACCGAAGAACTCGAACAACTCTTGCGTCAGGCGGTCGGCGGTGTCGTTCTCCCGCGCGGCCTCCGAGGCATCCACCAGCAGGCTCGCGCGACCGGCCCCCGGCAAGTCGGTGGGCACGCCGTCCATCAGCCTGGCGCGGCCGATGACCGCCCGCGCAATCTCCCGGGCCTTGGCCTGGTGAGCGCGCAACCACAGCGTGGCCATCGCCCGCCGCAGCAGGTCCCGTTCGCCATCCCGCGCCCGATTGCACGCCGTCAGCAACGACCCGGCCAGGGCGGCCTGCCAATCCTCGCGCTGCGTCCACTGCAGCAGAACCCCCAGCACGGTGTCCACCAACTCCCGATCCAGAGGCAGAACCGACCCCACCAGCTCGAGCAGAGCGCGAAACCGAGGCTCGTCGAGCGACTCCAACTCCGTGTGCGCCACGTACAGCCGGCGCGCCGCGCGCCGGCCTGCCTTGGCCCGCAGACCGCCTGCCGCCAGCCAGCTCTGCACCAAGCGCCCCACCGCCTCCGGCGCGGCCTGGAACATCCGCGCGACGGCGTAGCTCAGAAAATCGGCCTCCTCCGAAGGGAGCGACTCCATGAAATCCGAGCTGGCCACCTCCGTGGCTAGTTTCTCCAAATCCCGCATCAGGCGGTCGGCATCCGAGCGCCGAGCCGGGTTGGGACGCGGTGCGCCGGCAGCGCCGGCCAACTCGGCATACACCCGCCAGAGAGCGGCGGTTGCGGCCCAGACGTGGTCGGGCTCCTTGACCCACTTCTCCAGGAGCCCGTGGACCAATCGATAGTCCGGCTCGTCCAACAGACAGACGCCCCGCAGGATGTAACCGGGCACAGAGGCGATCGTGCCGCTGGGATCTTCCGCCAACTGGGCCAGGACACCCTCGAGATCTTCCGGCCGGTGAATCCCGAGCCGAGCGATCACCTCGCCCAAGGCCTGCCGCTGCGGCGCCTGCCACACCTCGGCCACCGCCTTCAGGACCTCGGCGATCACGGAGCGAACGACGCCCCAAAGCAGGTGATGGCGACTGCGCATTTGCCGCAGCGCTTCCCGCCGATAGCGGTCATCCGCGAACTCCAGGTACTGCACCTCGATCCGTTCGCCCGTCTTCACCTCGAAAACCTGGGCTGCGACTTGGACGTTGATCTGCCGGTACAGGTCGTCGAAACCGAATCGTCGCGGGTCAGCGAGCAGGTCTCCTTCACGGCTTAGGCGCTCGGCCTCGCGACAATAGAGGTTCTCGATGCCGGATCGCGGGATACCCCGGAAGGCCTCGACCAGCAGCGCCATGAACTGCTCGTTGGGGGTGAGCCGCGCAAACCAGGCCTGCGTCACCTCGCCCGCGACATTCCTCGCCAAACCCGCCAGGCGCAGGGCCAACTCGTCGTCGCCCTCCGGCAACCCCTGCGCGAGCAAACCGGGCAGCTTGCCGAGGAACCGGGCCACCTGCGGGGATGTCGTCAGCTTCCCGGTGGCGATCAGCGAATCGATGGGCCCTCGCAACCGATCCTCGGAGCTGCCCAAGCCCCAGCCCGGCTCGCAATCGCGCAGCCAATCCAGGTGCTTGTCGAGCACGAGCCTGAGGCGGTCGGGCGACAAGGGCGGCACCCGCACAAGCTCGCCCGGCGGCTCGAGATCACCCCCCTGGTCGGCCTTCGCCGTCATGATCAACCAGGAGTCGAGCTCGCCCTCCAAGCGCTCGCCCATCTGCTGCAGCAATTCGTGGGTCAGCGTGCCGAAGGTGAACTCCGACCCCAACGGTTGCCGCAGCACATAGACCGTCCGCTTCTGCCGCTCGCTCGATTCCAACCAGGCACACAGATCCGGTCCCGTCAGGTGCGTCGGCAAAGGAACCACGATCCGCGGCCGTTCGCTCCCCCCAAGCAGTCTCAGGCCCATCCATACCCCAGCCGTAAAACGGCCCACTCCCGGCTCGCCAGCCACCACGATGAAACGACGCGGCAACGTCCGGAGCTGTGCGCATCGTTCCTCGAGCCCCGTCCAAGGCACAAACACCGCCTGCGTCCGGTTCAGCGCACCCGGCGGCAACTGCGGCTCGCTCGACGGTGCCTCCCGAAGCGTCCGCTGGAACGGGTCGGGCTTCTTCACCGGCCCGGGCTCGACCGGCGCACCCGCGGCACTGCCGGCTCCCGCCGAGCTAACGTCGATCAAGGGACCGTCCCCGCCGCCCGCGTGAGCGGCCTCTGCAGTCGAGACTGCGGCAGCGGGAACGGCGACCACGTCGCGGGCTTTCTCAGCACTGCCGGGGGGAGGAGGCAGACCTGGCCCCTCAGGCCCCGCCGGACTTCGCTTGTCGTCGTTCTCGCTGTCGCCCATAGATCCCACCCTCGAGCTACGCCGCCTACGCGTTTCCTATTCGGCCCCGGCCGTTGGGTCGGCCGCCCAAGCCACCAGCGTCGGCCGGCCGAGGGCCCGGAGGAACACAACCAGACGCGCGAAATCCAACGCGTGCGCCGTCCCCGCCAAAGCGCGCCTTGCCCCTTGCACCGCCTGGTCCACCGGCATCGCCGGCAGCCTCCGCCAGAGCGCCTCCGCAAAACCGAGGGCCGTCTGGTCCTGGACCCGGGACCGAAAACCGACGACCGCCGGCACCTTGAGCGCCGCCGCCAGAGTCGCCAAACCCCGCCGTCCGGCGCCCAGGCAAACGTTAAGAACCGCCAGGCGCAACTCCGGGTGTCGGGCGAGGATCTCCGCGAGTCGCGCGGCCTCGGTCAACGCCACCGCCGAGTCTCTCTCTCCATCCTGGGCATGCAGAGCGAGGACGAACGAGCCGTCGCTGCCATGCCCGCCATGCCCGCAGTGGTGCCAAACATGAAAGGGCCGGTCGGCCACGTGAGCGCGATTGAGTTCCTGGACGAGCCGAGCCGCGCCCAGATGCTGCAGCTCCTGCACCCGGCTGACTTCAGCGAACGGTGGCCGGCCGAGAACGGCCCTGACCTCCTCGAGCTCCCGAGCGCAGTCGATCGGCTCCTGGCCGCGAGGACACGCCCCCGTCAGCAAGATTCTCAAGCGCGGCCGAACCGGTTCCCAGCCGTCCCCGCCTCCCCGCAGGTGTCTCACCACCAGGAGGTCCTCGTCCAGGGCCAGGAAGCGGTTGCAGTCCGGATCGAACATCAACTCCCACGGGACCTCGTGCAGCCAACCGCGCTGACCTGCACCCGGAGGGTCGTACTTCAGGACAACGCGCAACACGCCGGCCGTGTCGCGCACGCGCCGGCGGGCCTCGTCGAACCGCTCCCGCACGGCCCCGGCAAAGAGGGCGCGAAAGAGCCGAGCGCCCGCCTCGACACCCTCCTCCCGAGAGGGGTTGGCATCCTCCCCCAGCAACCTCCCCAGTCCCGCCAGGGATTGAATCTCCTCGGCCGGCACGCGCTGGGTCGCTTCTCCGACCAGCGGGCGGCCATCGGCGTGAACGCTTAACGCGGCTTCGGTTTCGTCCAGGTGGACGCTGAAGTCGCGCACAGTCTTGCTCATCGGCGTTGGTCGAGGCGTTATTCAAGAACGCACTCCAGACCAGCGGCAAGCCTAAACCCGCTCCCTATCCCGCTGCCCCCTCCCAGCGGGGACCTGGACGAGAAACCCCAAACCGGGCACGCGATGCCCATCTTGCCTCGAGGATACTGACGGAGTGGAAATCCTATTCGCACTCGCTTAAGCGCGCAATCGGGCGCGCCCGAGTCTTCCAGCGCCGCTGGATGACGAGGAGATACGTTCCAGGCCCTGAGGTCGAACGAGGCGAACGCAGCCGGGCAACGGAAGGAGCGCGAGGGCGGCGCGAATGGATCTTCGATCTCCCTCGTAGGGTTGGTGGACCGCGGAGATCGGCTCGGACGCCGGCGCAGACGGGTGGTCTTGCTGGTGGCGGTCGCGAGTTTCTTCTGGAGTGGAGTGCTACCGCTGTCGTGTTACAGTCGTGTCTATGGATGACCAGAGCGCATCGGGCGGCAAGGGGGTGGTCGCGGCCGTTCGGCCGCAGCCGCGGGCAAGGTGGTTCGGCAGCCATCGCAACGAAGTCGTCCCCCCTTCCCCGGAACTCGGTGCGTCGCTCTTCCTGAGGACGCGGTCGGCTACCGGGGAGCTGAGCCTGCGTTTGGTCAAGTCCGGCGAGGGCAGCATCGCGATCGGTCCTGGCGCCTTCGCCCTCTTTCTGCGCGTGTACGCAGAGCCAAGGTCGGCGGAACTGACCTTTCCTGGCATCGCTCAGGACGTCGAGGGCAAGGGCCTCGATGTGTCGCTTGTAGGGCAGCTGTCGGTGACGGACGCGCGGGCGTTTCTGGGTTGTGGCATTGCCGACCTGGTCGTCTCCAGCACTCCGCTGGGAATGGCCGCACTTCAGCCTTGGATTGCTCAACGGATCGCCCCGAGCGTCCACGATGTCCTGGCCCCTCTGGCAGCACTGCACCCCTTCAGCCAGTTGCAGTCGCGCCAAGTGCTTCCTCTCGCTTGGTGGCAGAACCAACTGGGCAGATGGCTGTCGCCCCTTGGCCTTTCGATCGAGCTGACTGAGGTGCGCCTCGAGTGTGCCGAGGCCGACCGGGCCGAAGCCGCCCAGAAGGCCATGGCCGCGTTGGAGGAGCGCGCTCGCTTGGCGGGGCAGCTCCGCGACGCGGGATTGCGCGCCGCCAGGCTTGAGGTCGAGGGACGAGCCAAGCTGCACGAATGGGAGAAGGAGCTTGCCCTCCTCGCGGCAGAGAAGACGGCGGCCCGCATCAAGCTCGAGCATGACCTCCGCGCCACCGAGCTCGCCTATCGCAAGAACCTGCTGGATGCGGAAGCCGAGGTTCACGCGGCGGAGCGCGAGGCGGCCGAGGCGGAAGCGCGCCACCTAACGCTCCTGGCGCAGCTCCGCCAGCAAGCAGCCGACCTCGAGCTCGCGCGTCTCGAACGCGAACACGCGGGCGACCTGGCGCGCGAGCGCCGGGTCGCAGAACAGCGCCTGGTCCTGGCCAGGTTGGAGCTGGACCTTCAGAAGATCCAATTCGACCAGCAGGTTCAGGCCCAGGCCTTCGCACGCGAGGCCGAGCGGCAGAGACTGTTCTTTCAAGCCGAGTTGGAGGAGTTGAAGAAAGACGCCGAGTTCAAAGGCAAACCCAAGGATGCGGAGCGCGAAGAACTGCTCCGCCAGGCTCAGGGTCACTTCCACCGCGCCACGACCGTTCACACGGCCGCCTGCAACCACGCGGCCAAAGCCCAGGTGGACCCGCCCAGGGTGGCGGTGCTTTCCGCCGAGTCCAGGCCGGCCTGTTTTGAGGTCAGGCGACCGTGGCTCTTCTTCGGCAGAAGGGAGCCTTGTCACCTGCTCCTGCCGTCTCTGCGGGCCAGTGCCCACCATGGTGCCGTGGCCCAGGTCAGTAGAGCTTGGATGGTGGTGGACCACGCCAGCCGGAACGGATCGTCTCTCAACGGCGAACTCATCAACCAACAGCACCTCCTCAATGGCGATATTCTGCGCGCGGGCGACTGCTGGCTTGTCTTCGCCCTTCGCCCCGAGCAGGAATGGCGGCCGATCGCCGGGGCCAGCTCTGCCACCCGGACCACGGCCGCCAGCGGCGCCACGATTCCCATGGCGGCGCTGCCTCCCACGATGACCTTTCGCCCGGCACCGGCTCCCGGTCCGATGGCTTCAGCGCTCGTCGAGCTGATCTCCGCTTCGGGAGAGACGGCCAGCAGTGACGGCGGCCCGATCCTCATCGGGAACAGCTCCCTCTGCACCCTGCGGCTCGATGGCGGTGGCGCCGCTCGGTTCCATGCCATGGTGTTCTGGCAGGCCGTTGGAGACGCGCGAGGCCATGCCGCCCACGCAGGGGTTTTCATCGAGGATCTGCACAGTGGGAAAGGATTGCTGCACAACGGCCAGCCGATCAAACGCGCCCAGTTGCGGGACCGCGATCTCCTGGAAATCGGCGGATACCGCCTCACCGTCTCCTTCCACGGCAACGTCCTGGCTCATGCTCAGTCCTTGCTTCAGAGGCCGCCCGTCGAGGCAGATTGGGCCATCACTTGTGTTGAAGGCCCCTGTGCCGGAAAGTCACTGCGGCTGAAGGCTGAGCAAGACAGCTTCCTCATCGGGAGCGGCCCCGCCTGCGACCTACTCCTGCCCGCCCCCGGCATTTCGCCGCGGCATACCGAGCTCTGCTTCAGCTCCCAGCCGGATGCAGGAGGAAGGCAACAGCGCGGATGGACCATTACCGCGGTGGATTCGGCACGTGGCGCCCAGCTCAATGGAAAGGAACTCGCCCCCAAGCAACCGGCCCGTCTGCGTCCGGCCGATGTCCTCCGGCTCGGAAAAGACCACAGCCGCTGTTACTTGCTGGTGCATTACCACCGGTAGCACGAAAGGACCGTATGAACTCGACACCCAGCTCGCCGCTCGGGCGATCTTCCTTGCCCGAGGGGACGTCCCCGCGCGCTGGTGTCTGGGAAGACCCATGAGTCTCTGGAACAGGCTGCTTGGCGGCGCAACGAAGGCTCCTGTGGAGCCCGCGAAGCCGCTTCCCCACAGGGCGTACCCGAATCGGGCTGAGCCACCCTCGCGACCACACCTCCGCCCGATTCCATCGGCTCAGATCGGTGGGGCTGCATCCGCTGCCGCTTCCGCCGACACCGGGCCGTGGTTCATCGGCAAGACGGTGGGGGGGATGTTCGAGATTCGCGGGGTGCTGGGGCGTGGCGGGATGGGCATCGTCTATCTGGCCTACGACAAGGCCACGCAGAAGAAGGTGGCCATCAAAGTGCCCTTGGGCGGGTTCGTCGAGGACGAGGCCGCGCGCCAACGCTTCGCCCGCGAAGCCGAGGCATGGACCGAGTTGATCCACCCGCACATTGTCCACGCCTTCGACGTGAAGGACGACCAGACCACCGATTACCGCCCAGCCATCTTCATGGATTATTGCGAGGGCGGGAGCCTGGCGGCGCGGCTGGAGCGGGGCCGGGTGCCGTTGGCGGAGGCGTTGGACATCGCCATCCAGATTGGCTGGGGCATGGAGTTCGCGCACAGCAAGGGCAAGGTGCATCGCGACCTCAAGCCGGGCAACGTGCTGTTGACCCAGGACGGCAAGGCGCTGGTGAGCGACTTCGGGCTGGTGAAGTTCGTGGAGGTCGAGGCGCCGGGGACGAAGGCTGGCGCGTCGGCGCCGGGACTGGCGGAGTTGGCGGCCACGCTGTCGCTGGCCGGCGGGACGCCCGAATACATGCCGCCGGAGCAATGGGCGGGGAAGACTGGACCGGAGTCTGATCTGTATGCGTTCGGGGTGATGCTCTACGAGTTGTGCTGCGGGTGTCGTCCGTTCACTTCGGCGAACCGCGCGGCCCTGCGACGTCCTCACGAGGCGGTGCCGCCGCCTGATCCGCGGCGGTTGAATGGGGAACTGCCCGAGCGGCTGTCGGCACTGATGCTGGCCTGCCTGGCCAAGGATCCGAAAGTCCGGGCCGCGCGCTTGCGCGACTTTGGCGCGGTGGCGGCGGAACTTGCGCAGGCGTACCCGGAGGTCACGCGCCGCAGCTATGGCCAGCATAGGGCCAAGCCGACAGTCAAGGATTTGACGCAGGTCCAACTGGAGCAGCGTGCCGGGGCATTGCTTCGGCTGGGAACCGGATGCCAGTTGCGTGGCGACCTCGATGAAGCCAACCGACACTATTCGAGGTCGCGCGAGATCTATCGACAACAGGACAATGCGTACGGACTGCAAGCCTGCATCGGCGCTCAAGCGGGGATTCTACGGGCGCACGGCGATTGGGATCGTGCCATGAGGTTGCTCAAGGAACAGGAGTGGCTATGCATCCAGTGCGGCCTTGCCGATGGACGGTCGGTCTCACTCGGGCACCAGGCTTTGATTCTTCAGGACCGTGGCGACTTGGATAGCGCGATGCGACTGCTCGAGGAGCAAAAGCGGATCTGCATTGAACGGGGCAATCTGGACGGACTCCAGGCTTCGCTGGGCAACCACGCCTTGATTCTCAAGGCACGCGGAGACTTGGACGAGGCCATGAAGCTGCTCAAGGAACAGGAGCGGATTTGCGCGCAAGTGGGCAATCTGGACGGGCTGTCGATCTCGCTGTGTAATCAAGCGTTGATTCTTCAAGACCGCAAGCAGTTGGACGAAGCCATGGAGATCCACGAGCGTGTGGAGAAGATTTGTCGGCAAGTGGGCAATTCTGAAGGCTTGGCCATCGCTCTAGGCAACAGGGCATTGATTCTCAAGGAAGCCTATGGGGACTTGGACGGCGCCATGGCGCTTCACCGACAAGAGGAGGACATTTGCCGCAAGCTAAAGAATCTGGACGGCTTGCAGCGCACGTTTGGCAACCAGGCTCTGATTCTTATGGCGAGAAGGGACCTAGACGGGGCGATGTCGTTGCTGAGACGACAGGAGGAGATCTGCGACAAGCTGCAAAAAAAGGAGGGCTTGGCTCGCAGCCTTGCCACTCAGGCCCTCCTGCTGAGCCACATCGACGAGCGATTCGACCAAGCCATGAACCTGTTTGAGAAGGCGCGCGAGATCGCGATGGCGGCAGGGTTGGCACCGCTTGCCGAGCAGATCGAAAGTTACTCGAAGCAAGCGCGGGCACACCACAAGTAAGCGCTTGGAAGGGCCTACGATTGGGGTTCGGAGGGGCCTTGTCTTCAACAGCGTTCTAATAGTACGTGCGCGCAACGAACCAATAGACGCCGAGCGCCAGCGCGGTCGCCGAGCCCAGCTCGATACCCAGTGCGTTCCATCGCGCCAGCGCGAATCGAAGGAGCGGCCAGACGAGCGCAACCATGACGATTTGGCCGATTTCGACCCCCAAGTTAAAGCTAACCAGGACAAAGGGAAGGCGGTCTGGCGGTAGTTCCGCCTCCCGCAACACTGAAGCGAAGGCGAACCCGTGGATCAAGCCAAAGATGGAAGCGACCGCCCAGCGGGCTGTCCTGCCCTCCCCAGGACTCCGATGAAGGAGCGGATAGTAGCAGGCCAGGAACAGGGCGAAGCCAAGAAAACAAAAGGCGGAGATGCGTCCCAAGCCGCAAGCGGCGACGAGGCTTTGCGAGAGGAGCAGCACGACCAATACAGCCGGGAAGACGTAGCTCCGCGAACCGAGCAACCATACGTTCTCGACTGCAACCAGAGCGATTGAGAGCCCGATCAGCGCCTCAATAGGGGCAATGTGCGGTTGCACAATCCCGAGGGAAGCGAGTGCTAGCGTGACGCTGTGGCCCACGGTGAATCCGGTCACAACTCGCACAAGGACGCCAAAGTTGCTGCCCGAGAGCAACAGGGCCAACAGGAATATCAAGTGGTCATAGCCAGTCGCGATATGTTCCACACCCAAGAGCCAATAACCGCCAATGCCGGTTGATCCCCTAACAGCCTCTTGGGTGCGGGCCTCGGCGCCTAGATCCCACTGCGGCTCCGTACGAGACAAGACCCGCTGAGCGCCCCCTGGGTCCTGCCGAAGGGTTGCGAAATGAAGATGGCCGGGCAATCGGTCGTAGAACAGGTCGCTCCGGATGCCGAGCCGACCCTGGGTGGGGCAGGCGAGAGTCCACTCGAGAATCACGCGTCCCGCAGGCGCGCTCAGCCGATGAGGGGGTTCAATCACGGGGCAAGGCTGGTCACCGCTCAGTAAAGACAGGCGCCTGACGACGTACTCGCCCAAGGCGTCGGGCAGCATCCGATCGTCGCTACCGGCCGGCCAGAGCGCCGCCACATCCGTTTCGCTCAGGTTCAGCACGACCAACGCCTGCGTCGGAGCCAAGTGCCACGAGGAATAGGACGCGGTGCGGTCGTGCGCGTGTGCACGGAACGGGATGGCCAAGGCGATCATACCGGGCAATGCCCACTGGCCGATGAGGCGAGCGTACATCATAGTGCTTTCGCTCGTTCGATCCGCGCGTTCTCGCGGAGTCCTGCCGCATTCGCCTCGAGAGCCTCACGCGCGTGTTCGGACCAAAACTCAGCCTCCACATCCAAGCGGGAACTTTCAAAGTTGGGCGAGGCTTGAGGTTGGCGTTCGAGCACCTGCAAAACGTGGAAACCTTCGGCTGCCCGGATCGGATCGCCGATGTCGCCGGGTTTCATCGCGAGGGCTGCGTTCAAGGCAGTGCGGCCAAGGTGTTGAGCCAACTCGGCCGGGCAAAGCAGCCGGTTGGGGATGGGGCGCGGCTCGGCGTTGCCTGTGAGATCTCGGACCGTCTCGAACGGCTCCTTCTGGCCGAGCAGTTTTGTCGCCGCGCGCGCGCGGTTAAAGGCCTCGCCGATGTTTCCGGCCAGAATCCCGACCCAAATCTGTCGGATACGGAGGGGACCCCGTTGAGCGAAGTATTCGCGCCGCCTCTCGAAGTAGGCACGCAACGCCGGCTCACTCAGGAGGTCGCGTTCGGCTCCTGCCGTAGCTGCTTCTGCGACCGCAGAAGCCAAGTCCATTCGGACCCGAGGATCGGACAGGTGCAGCTTCAACTCGACCGCGCGCTGGACTCGCAGCTCCTCATCGATCATTCTGTCGAGAACCCGCTCTTTTGCGTTGGCATCCGCATCCGCGCCAACGGCAACTTCGAGGGCGAGGACTTGCCGAAAATCTTCGTCAGTGATCAAACGACCGTTCACCCGAGCGACGGCGCCCACAGGAAGTGCCGCAGGGGCATGCAGCTCTGGCGCATCCTGGGGAAGCTGGGGCATCGAGGCAGGACCTCGAAGCACTCCCGTCGCTGCCAATGCAATCCCAGCGAAAGCGCCACTCAGCAGCAACCAACGGGCTCGCCGGGCGGAATGTTGCTTGGCAGGAAGTTCTTTAATGGCAGTCATGGTGCTGCGAAGTTGACCGGCACGGTTTTCGACTAGCCACGCTGATCCTTTAAATGCGATGGCGGCGCGAGAATCTGCCGAGAGAGAGACCGCAGCGCACTCCGGTATGCAAAGCACGCTGCGCTCATCGATTCGAGCCGCCTCCCACAGTCTACTCGCCCTGCCGGGAAGCTCTTAAACCGTTCATTTCCAGAACTGCCACCACCGAGGCCTCGCATCCCAAGCCTGCTTAGACACCGCCTTGCCGCCGTGAAGGACAGCCCGGCTGCCCTCGTCAAGCGCAGCCGCCTTCTCAAGCTTGTTCGCACTACGGAAGGTCGCGATGGCGTTCCGGCTCGCGGGCGTCGCTGGCGGCGTGTTCGACGGGCAGGTGTAGTAGCCCAGCTTGCGCAACGCTTCCAGATCTTGGCGGTGCTGGTTCGATATCGCGTTCGTACTGGATAAAACGCTCCGGGCCTGTACATCCAAGTTTGCGTTGGTGCTCAAGCCGTGGGCGCGCTGAAATGCGACGATCGTCGGCTGCGGGATAGTCCCCGGCACTCCGTCGACCTCGCCTTGGTAGTACCCGAGGAGTTTCAAGGCCCTTTGATCCGTCGCCGTTTGGAGGCTGTCTTGTTTGGTGAAGGCGTTCCCCGTGTTGAGCTTTGCCCGGCTCCCGGCGTCGAGCGTACCGCCAGCCCCCAGCGAATTGACCTTGCGGAAATCCGCAATGGCGGTTTGCAGAGACACTCCCGGGACACCGTCCGGCTCCCCTCTAAAGAAACCTAGGGTTCTGAGCGCCTGCTGGTCCGCGGCCGCCTGCACGCTCTGTTCCTTCGTGACCGCGCTGCTCGAGTTGAGAATCTCCCGGCTGCGAGCGTCGAGATCGCTGCCACGCCCAAGCGAGTTGACCCTGCGGAACTCGGCGACAGCCTGACCATACGACACGCTGGACTGACCATCGGCTTCGCCCTGGTAATAGCCCAACTTCTTCAGCGCGGACTGATCCGCCGTGACCTGCACGGTCAACTGCCGGGCGCGGGCTTGCGCCGCAGCTTGAGCTTCAAAGCTCGGGTATCCACCCATCGCGCGACACCATGCCAACACTGACTCGGCAGGGATGGTGAGCAGACCGAGGAGAGCGAAGACCGAGGCATGCCTAGCTATTACTGCTGTCGTTCTCTTCATAATCCTTGTTGAGTTTTCCTTTGCTAAGGGGCGCCAGAACGCACGAAGATGTCGCTGCGTCAACAGCGAAGCTCGAACGGGACAGGGCGCGATCTCATGCAGTTTCATATGGTTGTTGTTGTGCCTCGGTGCCAGCAGACAGCCGTTTTGGCCGCAACCCACCGAGTCGTCACACTAGGACTACGGCAGGAACTCAAAAACGATTCATCGCGCAACGCAGCGTGCCGCAATGGGCAGAATCGTTCGGGCCGTCTTCAAAAGGGATTTGCCTTCAGGTGGCGCTTTACGAGCTGTCTCTCGGCTGCCGCCCGATCCACGGCGGCTGAATGAGGGACTGCCCTTTGCGGCCCGGCGGAAACCGCGGGATTCACTCGTCGTCCTTGGCTCGATAGAAACCCCGGTCCGAATGCGGACCGAAAGGCAGCGCGAGCTCGACGACGTTGTTGGTCACGAAAACGTTGGTCACGAAAACGTTGGTCACGACGGTCCAATTCAGGAGGTTGCTGCTGTACTCCAGGGCGCAGTTGCGGTGCGCCACTCCCTCGAGCGTCAAGTGCCAGATGCCGTCTGGGCGCCGCTGAACCGGCCCGAAGCGCAACGGGGGCACCTGGACGGTCACCTGAACCGTTCGCTGAGCGCTAAGGGGCGGGTTGCCATCATCTCTTACCGTCACCGTAACGTACTGCAGACCTGCGTCCGCCGAGCGCACCGTGCGCGTGGCCGCGGTCATCCAGCCGGAAAACTCGACCGTCAACCGGTTGTCATCGCCGGAAAAGCGGTTGGTGTTGTCAGGGTCGAAGTACGCCGGGTTCAGCCGGATGGTCTCGCCGACGCGCGCCGTAACGTTGGCGATCGGATCCAAGACCACGGTCTTTTCATTTGGAGCGGTGCTTGACGAGTGCGCGGGAAGGGATTTGGGGATCGTGCAGGCAGCACTCTTGGAGTTCGGGCCAGGAAGGCACGGGGTGTAGGTCCGCTTTAAGCACCGCCAGGCCTAGCCGCTGGGCCTTTTGCTGCGGGGTCCAGCCGATCCGTTCTTTCCGGTCGGCCAGCTTCCAGGTCGCCGGCCCCCAATCGAGCAGAGCTACCCATTGGCCGTTGGATTCGACCGCCTGAAGCAACCGGTGTCCCAGAGGTGCGTCGCCCAGGTCGTGTTGGTGCTCGAGCAGTTGGCCCGCCCGCTGATAGCTCGAGCATGCAGGAAGCACTCAGCTCGAGGAAACCCGGGGAGGCGATGAGGAACGCGGTGGCCAACCACGCCACGCGCAGCCCGCTCACCCGCGCGGCGACGCAGAACACCGCTAGAACCAGAAGTGCGCTGAATGTCACCGTCATTAACCGCGGCGCCGCAACCGAACCCGAGATGTGCTTCAGCACCCAAGCCACCAAGAAGGTGTGCAGCGGCGGTTGATCGTTCCACACCTCCGTGTAGAGCTCGTGCCCCGCCAACACCAATGTCGCCTTCGCCAACTCGAAGCCTTCGTCGGCCCCGATCTGGACCGCCGTCCGCAGCGGAACCACAAGCACGAGTGCGATCAGCGTGAGCAGCACTGCCAGAACAAGAACCAACTTCTTGGCCGCTTCCCATTCCCATCGTGGCCGGTCCAGGCCTCCCCAAGCGCCAGCCCGGCCGCCGACAGGCCCAGGCACCGCGTTCCATTCAGGGGCTACGGGCGCTCTCATGCATCGGCACGTTGACTTCCGGCAGCGGCGCTCTGAGCCGCGGTGAGGAAAGCCGAAACGCCTTCACCCGCTCCTGCCCTGTATCGTATTCCCCTAGCGCCAATGTGAGCCGCCACGGTAGTTTAGGGAGGTCTGATCGAGGCAATCAAGGGAACGGCCGCAGGCTGGGCGTGGCCGCTGGCTGGGGCATGGCGCGGCCTTCCTGGTGGACGCTGTCCC
>VHCO01000103.1 GCA_016871715.1 Verrucomicrobiota bacterium | reverse complement strand
AATCGCGCCGCGCACATCGAAGGGGATTCGATCTAGCACGACCCGGCCCTCGGGCAGGAAGGAGAGGTCGTTGCCGGCCTTGACGATGTAATTGGTGGACTCCGAGAGGCGGCCGGCCAGGGCCGGCACCCAGCCCTCGGTCAGTCCCACATTGTAGTGCGGCGTCAAGTCAATCAGCTCAGGCTCGATGCCCGGCGCGCGCGGCGGAATCCGTGTGGCGAGCAGAAAATCCTCTCGCGCGCGGTTGGGTGCGCCTGATTTCTGCCACAGGCCCGCTCGCCCGAGGTGGTAGGCCAGGCGGGCGGAACCGCTGAGGTCATCGGCGGTGGGATCGGCGCCTAGCGCGGTTGTGTAGGCCGTGGCGGCCTCGGCCCAGCGCTCGAGTTCCTCGAGGGCGCGCGCGCGCAGGGCCCAAAGTTCGGCGTGCCGCGGATGTCGCCCGAGGGCGGTGTCGGCGACCGTGAGCGCCTCGGCGGCGCGGCCGGTGGCGACCAGGACCTCGGCGCGATAGCAGGCTACGGGTGCGGAGTTGGGGGCGAGTTCAAGGGCGCGGTGCGTGTACCACTCCGCTTCGGCGCGGGCTTGGGGTTGATCGACGCGGCCCAGTTCGCGTCCGAGGCGCGCGAGGGCCAGCGGCTGCAATGGGTATTGGCGGAGTACCTGACGCAGCTCAGCGCCGAGGTCGAGCTTGGTGTGCAGGTGCACGTGCGCCAGGGTGCGTGTGGTCACGACGGGCGATTCATCCGCTGTCTCGAGGCTCTGGAGGTAGTCGTCTAGGGACTGGGGTGAGAAAGCGGAGAGGGAACGATCGGCGGGCGCACTCACCAACCAACGGGCCCAGCGGTCGAGTTCGTCAGGCTCGGCGTGGCTTGGGAGCTGGGAGGTGCGCGTCAGGCGTTCCCTTCCGGGGACGGACTCGATGAACCCTTCAGCCGTGAAGCGCAGGCCGACCAGGGCCTCGGCCAGGTCGAGGAACCAGGGCGGGGTAGGCAGGCCGTAGGCCGGCAGGTCCAGCAGCACGAGGACCGTTCCGGGGCTGACCAACCAGCGGCCTTGCTGGGCAAAACCCGTAAACGGAAACTCCAACTCCGGGGTGAGGGGCTGGCCGGAGTCCACGTCCCAGACGCGTGCGGTCATCTGGCCGGCACGGCTCGAATGCGTGAGGAGCCGCTGGCTCCGCGGGCCAAAGGCACTGATCGCCGAGTCCTCGCCTGCGTCGAGGTTCTCGGTGAGCGGCGTCCCGTTGTGGGCGTCCCAGAGTCGCACGAAGCCATTATCCGACCAGGTGGCCACACGCTCGCCGTCCGGGGTAAAGGCCACATTGCGGATGGGCCCTCGCGATTCCATGTCCGCGCCGAGTTGCGTGCCGGTCTCGACTTGCCAGAGCCGGGCGACTTTGTCTCCGAAAGATCCCGTGACAACGCGCCGGCCGTCGGGGCTGAAATCGATCTGGCCGCCCAAGCCGCGGTGAGGGAGGGTTTGGCCGACGGGTTGGCCTGTGGCCAGGTCGAAGATCCAGGTGCGCGTCTGACCCGCCAAAGCCAACCGCGCGGCGTCTGGGCTGAACGCTGCGTAGACGAGGTCGGTCCGCAATTCCGGTTCCTGGGTCGCTTCGGTCGCGATGAGCGTCGAAGGTCGTGAGCAGGCGGCCTGAGGCGATGTCCCACACCCGCGCTTGGCCGTCGATGGCTGCGGTGACCACCCGCGCGCCGTCGGAGGTAATGGCCAGGTCGAGCGCCTGGCCGTCGTGCGCTAGCGGCGGGGCCAACGGTTGGCCACTCGCCAGGTCGCGCACCAAGACCCGTTCCGGTCGGCCGCGGCTCGCGGTCGGGTCGTGGGGGGCATGGTCGCCTTCGGCCGTGAGCAGGCGGGTGCCATCGGGCGTGATTGCGGCCAAGCCGGTGTGGGCGTCCGAAGGCCAAGCCGGCCCCAAGGGTTGGCCCGAGGCCAGGTCCCAGGCGGCGACCGGGTGCACATGGCCAGCCACATTCTCAGCGCCCATGACCGCAAAGGCGACCAGTCTCGCCCCGTCCGGGCTGACCTGGAGATGGGTCAGGGTCCCCGTGCCTTGGTCGAGGGGTAGCACGGATTTCGAGCGCGAGCGCAGGTCCCAGACCTCGATCGCTCCGGTGTCCAGACCCACCACCAGGCGGGTGTCATCGGGGCTGAGGGCCAGTGCGTGGGCGTGGCCGGCCAAGGCGAAGGGGGGGCCTATGGGTTGCGCGGTGGCGGTGTCGATCACCGTGACGGATTGGTCGTCCGGGTAGGCCAGGTAGGTGCCGCGGGGGCTGACCACTGCGTGTTCAGCGCTGTGCCCGGCCAAGTCCACCGTGAGCGGCGGCGCCACGAAGCGGCCGCGGGCCAACGTGGTGACGAGCAGGGCGCCGGCGGCGCGGTGGTCGGCGCTCGAGGGGATGCAGACGGCGGATGAGGAGCGCCGATTATCGGCCCTCGAGAACTTCTTGCAGGGGTATTACCACGCCCTCGAGCGCTACGCGCGCTATCAGTTCCGGTTGGAGGCAGACCCGGCGCGCGAGTTGGTGCACGAGTTCATCTTGAACCGGCTCCTGCGCAGGAATCTCCTGGCCCAAGCGGACCGGCAGCGCGGCCGGTTTCGGACGTTCCTGGTGCAGAGTCTGAACCGGTTCGTCATCGATGAGCTCCGCAAGGGCCGGGCGGCCAAGCGTGCGCCGGACCAACCGCTCGCGGGCCTGGCGGAACTACCGCCGGAGGCCCTCGACCATTTGAGCGAATCGGCCCACGACCGTTTCGACCTGGAGTTTGCGCGGGGCGTGGTGCATCAAGCCCTCACTCGGATGCGCGCACGGTGCGAGGCCACCAATCGCAAAGATCTATGGCGGGTCTTCCACGACCGAGTGCTGCAGGAAAGCTTCGAGGCGCAGCGACCGTTGCCCTACGATCAGTTGACGCCCTTGCTCGATGTGCGCACGCACGCCCAAGCCGCCAACCTCCTTACCACCGCCAAGCGGATGTTCGTCCGCGTCTTCAAATCCGTGGTCGAGGATTACGAGGCGGACGAGGAGGCGCTCGAGGGGGAAATCAAGGCGCTCCGGTACATTCTGAGCAACAACTGAGCCTCAGGCTAGCGAGGCGAGAGGCCCGCTGGCGGCGCGCCTAGCGGCCGCGCCTCAGCCACCGGCGGGCGTGCGATTTCGCCCGGGAACCCCTGTTGCCTGAGGGCCTCGTACACGACGATGGCGACGCAGTTGGCGAGGTTCAGCGACCGCGCTGCGGGATTGAACATGGGCAAGCGCAGCCAATGCGACCGGTGCGGGTCGAGGAGGGCCGAGGGCAGACCGGCGGTTTCCCGGCCGAACACCAAGTAATCCTCCGGCTGAAAATCCGCCTCGGCATAGTGGCGCAGCCCGCCGGACTCGATGAACCAGAGGCGCGCGCCTGGGGGCAGTGCGGCGGCGAAGTGCGCCCAATCCCGCCAGCGTTGCCAGCGGACCTGTTGCCAATAATCCAGGCCGGCCCGCTGCAACTGGCGGTTGTCGAGCTTGAAGCCGAGCGGTTCGATGAGGTGGAGGGCGCTCTGGGTGACGGCACAGAGGCGGGCGACGTTGCCGGTGTTCGGGGCAATCTCAGGCTCGACGAGCACGATCTGCATGGCCAGCGGAAGCGGAGGGTCGAATCGCCGTCCGGCGCGGGTAAAACACCTTCCATAACACCAAGCCGTGCGCCGGCGCACTCATGCCGGCCACGCGCCGGTCGCGCTCGGCCAACATCCCTTCGATGGTTGCAGGCGCGAACTTGCCCAGGCCCACCTGCACCAACGTGCCCACGATCCCCCGGCACATCTTGTACAGGAACCCGTCGCCTTGGAGGCGGAAGGTGATCAGCGGGCCCCGCCGGCTCAGTTGGCAGTGCGTCAGGGTGCGAACGGTCGAGGCCTTCGCATAGCCGGGGTTGGCCGCGAAGGATTGGAAATCGTGCGTGCCGAGAAACCGCTGGGCCGCCGTGCGCATCGCCGCCCAGTCGAGGCGACGCGGCACGTGCCAAGCCCATGGCCGGAGCAGCGGGTTCATGGCGGGGTGATTCCACACCTGGTACCGGTACTCTTTGGCCACCGCGTCGAACCGGGCGTGGAACCGGTGCGGCGCGCGGGCGACAGCGACGACGCGGATGTCCTGCGGCAGATGCGCGTTGAGGGCGAGCACCAGCTTGCGCGCGGGTATCCGTAGGCGGTCGCGCGGCACGTCGCAGTGCGCGACCATACCGAGCGCGTGCACTCCGGTGTCGGTCCGGCTCGAGCTATGCAGCTTGGGCGCCTTGGGAAAGAGGCGGGCCAACGCCAGCTCGACTCGCTCCTGCACACCTTCGCCGGTCGTCTGCACCTGCCACCCTGCATACGCGCTGCCGTCGTAAGCGAGCGTCATGCGCAAGCGCACGTGTGCCGGCGCGATACCTCTGCCCTCGGGCGAGGATTGGGTATGCCCGTCGGCGACCGGATCGACGCCGCGCGCTTGGCTCCTCACGCGTTGGCCCCCGCGTCCCGAGCGTCCAGAAAGTTCTGCAACAATAGGGCGGCCGCGGTGGCGTCCACCTTCTCCCGCCGTTGCTCGCGCCGGACGCCGCCCTCGCGGAGGAACCGATGGGCCTGCGCGGAAGTCAACCGTTCGTCCCAGGTCCGAATTGGGACGGTGAGGGCTTCCTTGAGGGCGGCGACGAAGGCCTGCGCTTTGAGCGAGGCGGGTCCGTAGCTGCCGTCCATGTTGCGGGGCAGGCCGACCACGATGAGCTCGATTTCGCGGAGGCGAACCAGGTCCTTGAGCCGGGTCAGCACCCCGCCGAAGGGCTCGGCCGGGATATACTCGAGCGGCGTGGCGATGAGTTTCAACTCGTCGCTCACAGCCACCCCTATGCGGACGCTGCCGTGGTCCAAGGCCAGAACACGCATGTCCCTTTGTGGTCGGCCGAGCCGGTCTTGTCGAGCCCGTTCCGCGGATCGAGCGCGGTGCGCGGTCGCTCGGCATTTGCCTCGCGCTCGGGTTCCGGGCATCCTGTCGCCATGAACGCAATGGACCGCTTGTACGGTGTGGCGTGCGAACTGCTCCCCAAAGTGCGCGCCACCCAATGGGAATCGATCGCCACGGTAGCCGGTTGGCTGGGGAAGGCTTTGGCCCAGGACGGTTGGCTCTACGTCTTCGGCACGGGCCATTCGCATCTGCTGGCCGAGGAGGTGTTTTACCGCGCCGGTGGGTTGGCACACGCCGTGCCCATGTTGGACCCGCGCATCATGCTCCATGAAAAGGCCATCGAGGCCACCTACACCGAGCGCGAGTCCGGATTCGCCGCCCAACTGCTGGCCCAGTATCCGGTCGCCGCCGGCGATGTGTTGATCGTGATCTCGAACTCGGGACGCAACGCGGTCCCGATCGAGATGGCGCTGGCGGGGCGCGAGCGCGGCTTGCGCGTGGCGGCCATCCTCAACCGCGAGCAGAGCGACGCCTGGCCCTCGCGCCATCCCTCGGGGCGCAAGTTGGCCGACGTGGCGGAGGTGGTTCTGGACAACTGCGGTCCCAACGGCGACGCCTGGATCGATTTGGCCGGGT
This sequence comes from Verrucomicrobiota bacterium, assembly GCA_016871715.1. Classification (GTDB taxonomy): domain Bacteria; phylum Verrucomicrobiota; class Verrucomicrobiia; order Limisphaerales; family J093; genus VHCO01. Next base: position 20,345 of record VHCO01000103.1, on the reverse strand, counting down.
TGCCCGGGCGCATCGGGTCGACCTCGACCCTGATCGGGGCGTTGATCATCCAGCTCATTTTGGTTCAAGGTGCCGAGAACGCCCTCGCCCAAGGCGTGGCCCCCGAGATCTACATCAGCAGCAACACTGCCGGCGACGATCACAACGATCAACTCCTCCATAAATACAAAAGCCGGATTCGGCACCTGTGACGTCCGAGCTCATCCCTCGGCGAGTCGTGCCACCGGCGAGCGATGGGCGGGCGAGAATGGAGCGCGGGCATCTTGCCCGCGTGGCCTTGGCGAGACCGGCGGGTTGCTTGTCCATCGGCGAGTCGTATCACCGGCGGGCGATGGGCGGGCGAGAATGGAGCGCGGGCATCTTGCCCGCGTGGCCTTGGCGAGACCGGCGGGTTGCTTGTCCATCGGCGAGTCGTATCACCGGCGGGCGATGGGGCGCGCCCTCACGGAGGGTTGAAGCCCTGCGCCCGCGCGCGCAGTTCGGCCAAACCAGCCTCGACTTCCGCCCGGGGTAAGCCGCCCTGAGCCAGGACCTCGTCGCTCAGGACGCGCAGGCGCTCGTAAAAACCCAGGCCGATCGCGACCGAATCGGCCGCCTGCGGGGCGGTCTCGAGCAGGGCGAACAAGGCGTCTTCGGCCTGGTCGAACTGGCGCTCCTGCTCATAGTAGATCAACAGGGCGGCGTGGGTGCGAGGCGGCACGGCGGCGCCGCGCAGGCGCCGCGCCAGGTCGGTCACGCGCGGCGCGAACTCGGGCAACAGACTCTCCTCGGGTCGAAGTCGCAGACCCAGGACGATCTGGAGCGCTTTCAGGTAGCAGTCGTGGCTGGCTGCCTCGCGTTGCTGGGCGGCACACACCTCGCCGAGTTGTTGGAGGAGGGCCGCCACAATAACGCACTTCTCGCGCACGAGCGGGGGCGGGTCCTCGAGGGTCAGCCGAGCCAGAATCTCGCCCTCCGTGAGGGTAGTCACCGAGTCCGGTCCCACGCCGAGCAAGGTGCGCAGGGCCAGGTCCACGCGCTGCATGGCCGCCTCGAAATCCTGCGCCCGAATGAAGCCAAGGATTTGGGCGAGCCACTGGACGTAGCGCTTGATCCACTCGAGGATGTAGTCGTGCTTGAGCAAGTCCGATACCGGTAGCCGCCGGACGCTGCCACCCAGCCGTGTGTTCGTGTGGCTGACGGTCCGTCCCGCGGCTCACGCCCCTTCTAATCTCTCGGGTTCGAGCCGGCAAGGGTTTTGGCGTCCGCAGAGCGCGCCACGCCTCGATCGATTCGAGGATTGCCAGGGGCTGGGCGCCCGGATTTCATCGCCGCCGAGGCTCGCGCATGAACCAACGGCTGCTCATCGTGTTTGTGAAGGCGCCGCGCCCCGGCACGGTCAAGACGCGGTTGGCTCGGGTGTTGGGGGCGTCCCAGGCGGCCGCCGCGTACCGGATTCTGGCTGAGACCATGCTACGAGGATTGGAAGGAGTGCCCGCCGTCGAATTGCGCTTCACTCCGGACGATGCGGAGGCAGAAGTCCGGCCTTGGCTGCGCGGCGAGTGGCACATGCGACCCCAGGGCGCAGGCGACTTGGGGGAACGGATGCACCGGGCCTTCGTCGAGGGTTTTGCGGGTGGAGCCGCGCTGGTGGCGATCGTTGGCTCGGATTGTCCGGCCGTCGCGCGCGAGGACATCGAGGGGGCTTGGGCCGTATTGGCCGAGGCGGATGTGGTGTTGGGTCCGGCAGCCGATGGCGGATACTGGCTCATCGGGCTTCGGCGGCCTTGCGCCGGGCTGTTCGAGGGGCTGCGCTGGAGCGGCCCGGACGTGCTGCGGGAGACCCTCGCTCGAGCGCAGGCACTCGGACTGCGCGCCGGTCGGTTGCGCGAGTTGGCCGACGTGGACGAGGCGGAGGATTGGCAGCGCTATCTGGACCAGCGCGCGAGGAGCGTTACCGAATCAGGCGGTCAAGCCAGACCGCGCGGAAGCGGCGCCGGGCGCTGTCCTTAAGGTCTTCGCATTTGCGGCCGTCGAGCTTGCGCGAGCCATCGTCGCTGAGCAGGAGCACGCGCGCGCCGGCGGCGGTGGGGACGGCGATGACCGCCTCGGGGTTGAGTCCCTTGAGATGGGCTGCCCGGTCGGGTCGGGGCGAGGCCGAGCCGCCCGACCACCAAAACAACTGCTCGCGCTCTTTGCCGTCGTAGCGGCCAGCGACCATCACATATTGGCGATCCCAGAGCGTGAAATCGCGTATCCCGAGCCCGCCCAATTCGAGTTCGAGCGGCGGACCGAGCCGGGCGCGCGCGCCCAAGATGACTTCCTCCGGGTTGAGTAGGGGCACGATTAGTGCGCGGCCGTTGGGGATGGGATTGCGGAAGCCGATCAGGAGCTGCCCCTCGGGCGTGGCGCTGAGGCCCTCGATGTTGAAGCCGCCGGGGTCTTTCGGCCCGCGGCTCGCAGCGCGTCGCAGATCGTAGCGCGCCAACCGCGAGTCGGCGAGCAGGTCGTCCAGGAGTTGGCGATAAGGCCGGCCTTCGGGCTCGATCGTCCAATCCGGTCCGGCTACGCCGATTCGGGTGGCGAACAGGCAATCGCGGCTCTCCCGCCGCTTGCCGTCTGCGTTGCGACTGTGCGAGGAGATCCAGTAGACCCGATCCCCGACGCGGGCGGCGGCTTCCAGGTCGGCTTCCCGAGCCTTGCCCTGGACGGCGAGGAACGAGCTCAGGTCGATGACGCGGACCGGCGGTCCGGGATGGTCGAGCCGGTAGATGCGCAACAGGTTCTCCTCGTCGCTGGCGGCGACGATATGACGCTCGTCTAAGGCGACGGCGGCCGAGGCGTCACAGGCGCAAGCGAACTCGAGCGCGATGGCATCCACACTCGAGGCCGCGTGGAGCGACAGCGCGCCTACCAGGGCGAGGGCCGTGGTGGCCCTCCGGCCGGTATGGCGGACCCGAATATACAGAGGAGTCATCATGCCGCTAGGTATGCCTGGGGCGCGGTGCATGCGCCAGCGGGAAATGACTTGCGCACCCTTCGGGCAGCCGGATCAATAGCGGTGGCTGGACGCCGACTCGGTGCCGCCATCGCCATGATCTCGGTCATTATTCCCACGCTCAACGAAGCCGTCGAGTTGCCGGCGACCTTGGCCGCCTTGGCCGCCAACTCGACGCCGCACGACGTGACGGTCGTGGACGCCGGCAGCACGGATGGAACACGCGACTTGGCGGGCGCCGCGGGTGCTGCGGTGTTGACCAGCGCGCGCCGACAGCGTGCCGCCCAGATGAACCTTGGGGCCGCACACGCGCGGGGCGACGCATTCCTGTTTCTGCATGCGGATACGCGCGTGGCGCCCACAACGTTGGCGGACTTGGCCGCGGCGCTCGCGGACACCCGGGTCGTGGGTGGGGCGTGCCTGCGCCGGTTCGATCATCCGAGCGGGTGGCTCCGGTGGTGCTGTTGGTTTGCGCGCAGACGGAGCCGGTGGCTGGGCTGGTACTTCGGCGACCAGGCGATCTTCGCGCGACGCACCGCATTCGAGCAGTTGGGCGGGTACCGCGAGTGGGAGCGGTTCGAAGACCTCGACTTCGCCCGTCGACTTAAGCGGCTTGGCCAAGTCAGGTTGATCGGGCCGGAGATCGTTTCTTCCGGGCGCCGGTTTATCCGGCGCGGGCCCTGGCGGACGACGTGGCGGGATGTGTGGCTGACTCTCTGCTTCTTAGCGGCTGGGGGAGGGGGCCATCGCAACGGTAACGACGAGTAACAGTCCCCACCGCCATCTCAACCCCTGCGTCTGGCCGTATGGCGGTGGGGAGGTGGTTGCCCTCGATGGTTCCCGTGCGGTTCTCTTTGCCAAAAGCCAGCCGTCAGCCTATGGCTCTTGGGCATGCGCGCATGGGCGATGGCGGCTGGGCTTGGCTGTTGGCTGTTGGACTCGACGCCGGGTTGGGGGGCGCCGGCGGGCGGTCGAGCCGCGGTACCTCGAGCGGCAATTTGGTCGGCGGACGTGCCCGGTGGCGACGCGGCTCTGGCGCGTGGGGTGGCCGACTGCGTGACCGCCGCGGGGTACCAGGTCGAGTGGCTGGAGAGCGCAGCCCTGACCAACATCGCGCGGTTGGATCCGCAGAGGTTGGATTTATTGGCCTTGCCCGATGCCCGGATCCTGCCCATCGAGTCCCTCGGGGCGGTGAAGTCGTTTCTCGAGAACGGCGGCGACCTGTTGGCGATTGGGTTAACGGCTTGGGAGACGCCCACGTTCAGGTTGGGGGGACGTTGGATGTCGCGGGAGCAATACGCGGCTGTTTTGGCTGAGACCGAACCGAACCGGTTGCTCATCGAGATGCGCGGTGCCGAACTCGGGCGCTGGGTCCGGCACTCGAACCGCCCGCGCAGCGTCGCGCATCGCGAGTTGGTGCGGGAAGCCGGCCGCGCGGTGCTGCATGTGCAGGTGGACGCGCTGGATGGCTGGGACACGCTCGAACCGCCGCCGCCGTTTGTGTTTGGTCCGGGCGACACGCTGACCTGCTTTCGCGCGCGCGGGAACGCCGTGACGAAACACCTTGCGGTCGAGTGGATCGAACAGGACGGCTCACGCTGGATTGCCACGGTGGACCTGGGGCCGGAGTGGCGAAACTACGCGCTGCCGCCCGAGTCGTTCCGGCCCTGGCAACCCCCGGCCGGGCGGGGTAGGGCCGGGGACCGATTGAACGTCGAGCAGGTCGCGCGCTTTACCGTCGGGCTGGCGCATAGCCACACGGCGGTGGGCCAGGGCAAACTCGAGTATTGGCTCGGCGATGTGGGAGCGGGGTCGAGTCCGTTCGGCGAGGGTAGTCCTCCGCCGACGCCGGAGGTTCCCCGGCTCGAGTCGTTAGCGCCCTACTACCAGGGTTACCCGATCGCCACCGCGGCGATGGTGCAGAGGAGCGCGGAGGCCGGCCCGATCGAGGAGGCGAGCCCGCCGGCGGCCGTTTCGTGGCCGCGCGCCACGCCGCTGCTCGGGTTGCATCCGCGTCCGGCCGGCGCGGGTTTTGCCCAGGAACGGCCCTGGCGTTGGCAACCCCTGCTCACGGCGTACGACGCGGAAGGCTATGCGGCGTGGCAGGCCGCATCGAGCCCGGACGCTTCAGCCGAGCTCGAACGCCGGTGGCATCGCGGCGCCGTAGGCGCCCTGGTGGTGCATGGGCAATTGCCGTTCAAGGGCGGGGTGTGGGCTTTGTTTACCCCCGCGACGGTCGGGTTCTATCGCCAGGCTGAGCCCCAGGCAACGGTGGTGGGTGTCCTCCGGCAGATGCGCCGCGGCGTGTTCTTGCTCGAGGGTGGGAGTGAGTTTCACACGTTGTTCGAGGACCAGCCGGTTCGGCTCGGGTGCCGCGTGCTGAATGCTGGGCGTGAGCGAGCGAGCGACCTGCGTGCTCATGTCGAGGTGCGATCGCCCCGGGGTGGGATGTTGTTCGAGCATGAGTGGGAGGTGGACTTGGCGCCGGGTGCGGCGGCCTCCTTCGAGACAGTCTGGCCGGCGGCACAACTCTGGCCGGAGGCTCGTTGCAGTGTCACAGCGTCGCTTCGGGCGGCTCGAACGAGTGAGTCGGCGGTACAATCGGATCGGCCGGGGCTTGGGGGGCCGGTGTTGGATCGACTGACGCAGGAGTTGCATCGGTGGCGGCCCAGAGCGGAACGCGAGTTTATGGCGGTGCGGGACGGCGGTTTTTGGCTGGGGGATACACGCTGGAAAGCGCATGGAGTGAACTACCTGCCTTCGTCGGGCATTGGGGTGAGTGGATCGTACTTCGAGTATTGGCTGGGGCGCGGGGCGTATGATCCGGGGGTGATCCAGCGCGACCTCGACCGCGTGGTGGAGCTGGGTTTCAACGCGGTGAGCGTTTTTATTTATCATCGGGACCTGGGCGCGCTGCACCTCTTGGATTTCCTGCGTCGCTGCGAGCGGCTCGGTCTCAAGGTGAACCTCTCGCTTAGGCCGGGCACGCCGATGGATTTTCGTTGGTCGGAGATGAAGGCCTTGATCGAGCAGTATCGCCTGGCCCAGAACGACACGGTGATCGCCTACGACTTGGCATGGGAACCGAGCCACTACGATCACGCCTACCAACACCGGCACTACACCGAAGGGTGGCGCCAGTGGGTGAGGAAACGCTACGGATCCATCCAGGCCGCCGAGCAGGCATGGGGCGTGCCAGCGCCCAAGTCTGAGATCCAAAATCCGAAATCCGAGGTGTTGGCCGTGCCCACCGCGGCGCAACTGACGCGGGACGGGCCTTGGCGCAAGTTGGTGGCTGATTACCGCCTGTTCCTGGACGAGCTAGTGGGGGAGCGTTATGCGGAGGCGCGACGGTTGGTGCGCTCGATCGACCCCCATCATCCGGTCAGCTTCCGGATGCAGCACGCCGGCGATCCGACACTGAACTGGGACCGGCTCATGCCGTACGATTGCTGGGGGCTGCGTGACGCGGTGGACCTTTGGGAGCCTGAGGCCTACGGTCGGATCGGCGATTGGGACAAGGTCAAGGCCGGTCATTTCACCGCGGCCTACGCCCGGCTCTGCGACCCCGCGAAGCCCGTTCTCTGGGCCGAGATGGGGTACAACGTCTGGGACCTGACCGCGCGCGCGCCCAGTGCGGCCAAGCTCGACTTTGCCGCGCGGTACTACCGGGATTTCTACCGCATGCTGATCGAGTCGGGGGCAGACGGTGTGTTCTTCTGGTGGTACCCGGGCGGTTTCCGTGTCAACGAGAACAGCGACTACGGCGTCGTGAACCCCGACGGCACCGCCCGCAGCGTGACGCAAGCGATCCGCGCCGAGGGCCCGCGTTTCTTGGCGGCGCCCAAGCCGCCTCCGCCTAGCCAGTGGATCGCGGTCGATCGCGACCGAGACGCGCGCGGGCTCTTCGGGATCTACGAGGCGGTGCAGGAGGAATATTGGCGGCGGATCGAGTCGGGCAAGCGCGTCGGGTTGAAATGGTCGCGGCAGCCGGGCGGCCAATAGGCTCGAACCGGGCACCTTGGTTTGGCGCGCGACCGGGACCAGAAGTCATCTGCGAGCGGGCGCACGGGTGCGGCCTAATAGGCGATGACCTTGACGTTGTCGACGTTGCCGGCTTCGTCGGTGGCCGACATGTTGCCGCGGAATTGGAGGCGGAGTTGGCTGATGCCGGTTACCTCGACGGTTCGGGGCTGCCACACCCCCTCTGGATCGACATTGCCCCGGAGGATGGCCTTTTGGGTCCAGGTCGAGCCGTTGTTGGTCGAGACCCTGAACTCGACGTACTCACCGTTGTCGAGGGTGGTCTTGATGTACCAATCGAAAGTGATCCGGGCGTTCGAGTACCCTTGGGGCATGAGGATGTTGCTCGAGGTCATGGCGGCGTTGGATGCCTTCCCGTCGACTTCGGCCGACCGTGAACCCGCGGTCTTGCGGGCGCTGGATTGGAACCAATCGTTTTGGCTGTCCTGCGGCCAGAGACCTTGTTCGAAGCTCTCGTAGAACAGGGCTGACTGGACCGTCACCACCACCGTATCTGTCCCCTGAGCACCCTGGTTATCCGTCACGGTGAGCGTGACGGTGTGGGTGCCGACTGAGAGGCTGGGGTTGATGGTGACCGTCGTCCCGAGGACCGTTGTGCCTTCCTTCCACTCGTAGGCTGCGATGGTCCCGTCCACGTCGTAGGAACCCGACCCATCGAGGGTCACCGTCTCGGTGCCGTTGCTGTCGCTGTCCGTCACGGTCTGGTCGGGGCCGGCATTGGCGACCGGAGGTTGGTTTGGCGGCGGCACCCACCGCAACTGGAGCACGTCAGCTCCCGTATCGCCCGCCTGGGCTGTGGTGGCAGTGTCGGGTGTCGACGTGAGTCGGAAGACGCGCGACGCGGCATCGCCCGCAACATTCGATGCATCGATTTGGATGCTGCTGGCCGAGTAATTGCGAATGTCGACGAGGAGGTTACCTGCGGCCGGGCTGTAGTAGAAGGGGGTCGTCAAGGTCACGACGATCTCGAAGGGGTTGGGACCGCTCGAACCGGCGCCGCCGAGCGGATCCACCGTGAGCAAACCGTCGAACACCAGCAATTCGTCCGGTCCGGCGTTGCTGGCAAAGGTCAAACTTAAGGCGTCAGGTTGCTTCGCGGTGGTGGATAGCCGGACGGCCAGGTCGAGGGTTGTGGCGGCCAGCGGTTCACCCCGGATGTCGTCCCGACCGGCGGTGGGAGCCGAACCTTGGCCGGCCGGACTATTGGTGGATGCGTTGCCTCCTGTTGCACTCGTGTCTAAGCGCAACGCGCTTGCGGCGGCGGGATTGTCCAGTCGGAACGCCAGCGCCGTGATCAGCACCGGCGCGGCGCCGAAATGGGACGCCGCATAGACCTCCTGCAGGCGCAGCGGGTCCTTGAGGGTTCCGCCCCAACCGGCCGCCTCGGTCGTGGCGTAAGGGCTCGGAACCACAATCGTCGAGGCCAAGGCGAAGTTCACAACGAGCGACTCGCTTGCCAGCGTGAGAGACTGGGACTGAGATTCGTGCTGCGGCGCGGAGGCCGTTACCACGCGGCATCCGTAAGGCACCTCGCTCAGCGTGTAGGTCCCGTCTGCCGCCGTCGTCGTGGACCCGCCGGTGTCGACGGTGACTGTCGCGCCCGCGAGCGGGGTGAGGGAAGCGCTCGTGTCGGTGACCTTGCCGGAAATGGTGCCTTTCGTGGCCCCGTTGAGGGAGAAATTTAGGGTGGCGCCACTGCCGTAGACGGTGACGGACTTGGTGGCAGACTCATAGCTGCTGGACGCTGAAGCAGTCACGGTTCGAAGGCCGACCGGGACATTCGCGATGGTATAACTGCCGTCGGTGGTTGTGGTTGCCGAGGGGCCATTCAAATCCACGGTGACCGTGGCGCCAGAGAGTGGATCCCCGCACGAATCGGTCACAGTACCGGTAATGGTACCCTCGGTGGCGCCGCCGGTGCCATCGTCGATGGCGACGTTAAAGTGGCTCAGCACGCGGTCGATGGGGGTAGCGATGGTGTGGGTGTCGCTCCCGGCGAAGAGTAGGGCGACCGGGTTGCGGTTCGAGTCGTCGGTGACGATGAGGGAGCCGGAATCTCCACCCGCGCTGAAGCTGGCCCCGCCCGGACCTTGGATCATCACCTGACCCGTGAACACCGCCGACTTAACGCACTTGAGCCGGCCCTTCACGATGCGCGTCTCGTAACAGACCGTGACGGTGGCATTGAGCGATGTGATCGACCCGTGAGTCCACTGCGTCGTCCGTCCGTACTTCTGCACCGGTTCGCCCACCTCCAGGCCCGCTTCCACGACGATGGTCGAACTCGGCGCCCCATAGCCATCCCCCGTTGGGGTTGCGAAACCAGTGTCTATGTCCGTGGTCAACGCAACCGCGGCATCCATCGCGTTGGCGCTGCCGTCGAAGGCGATCGGCACGAAGTCGTACAGAGTCGCGACGTGGTGGTCCGGGTTATTAATGTTGCCACCGTCATACGGTCCAGGTTGGAGAATGGAATCGCCGAGCAAGGCGTTATTCTGGTTGGCTAGGACATGATTGTTGCTGAGGATGAAGTAGAGCGTCTGCTCGCCGGTCACGGTAAACACGCGGCAGCCAAGCGTGCCGGCGGTGATGGCGGGATGACCGATCGACACCCCGAGCGGCACGGGCCGAGGAAACCAGGCCGTCGTGTCCACAAACGCGCTGAACGCACCCGTCACCTCCGGGTCGACCGGCACCCCTTCGAGCGCGGCTGGAATCCCCGGAATGCCCGCACCCTCGAGGAAGACCTTCACGACCACCTGGCCATTGGCATCCAGACCCGTCGCCGTGCCGACCACGCCTCCCAGGCGGAGCAAGCCTGGGGTATGGCGGTTCTGGACATTGGCAACCGCGGCCACCGCCGGGTGGGCCAGGCTCAGGCCTTGGCGCGGCGGTTGCCCACGCCCGCGCCCTTGGCCGTGAGCGGACGGGCTAAGGTTAAGGGTCAGGAGGACGATGAGGGTAGCCGGCAGCCACCTTCTGGGAGAGGCTAGATTCTTCATAAGTCTAGCTGGGCCAGTGTTGTGCTGGGCTGGCCCGCGTACGATTCCTTGGTTGCCTGAAGGTCCGCGATCGGTGAGACGGTTGGCTCGACCCATGTGTCCCGCAGGAAGCCACCCCCTTTGGGTAGGCCGCATGGCCGGACAAACACGGACACAAGAACAGCGGACATAAAGAGTGTCGTCAAAGGCGACCGACGCAGGCGCATAGCCGATGGTAACTCCGCTGTCAAGCACTGAAACACGGCGTGGGAAGCCAGGGGGCCAAAGGCCAGCTCCGCCAGCGGTTCGCTTGAGAGCACCACAGGGCTGAAAGCCTGGTCGCCGAGTGTGGCCTTGCTCCTGTGAGTTAAGAGCCGGCACTTCAAGCCGGCCGCAGCGGCCAAGCCGTTGGCGGCGTGCCGGGCCCATCGAGGTTCTCGAGGTTCCTGCCCTGTCAACAATCAATAGGCCGGCGAATAGATACAAAATGCCGGCTTAACTTGGCAGCCGACCCTTAATGTGCTTAAGAGAGGGTATGCGTGCGTTGTGCAACCGTCGGATTCGTCGTCGGCTGGCTCCCTTGCTCCTGCTGGCCCTGGGCCTGCGGGGCGAGGCCGGCCAACCTACCACTCACCCAACCTACGACGTGGTCATCTATGGCGGCACGAGCGCGGCGGTCACCGCCGCGGTTCAGGCCCGGGCGATGAACCGGTCGGTCATCCTGGTCTCCCCGGACCAACACTTGGGCGGGCTTTCGAGCGGGGGCCTGGGCTGGACCGACAGCGGCAACAAAGCGGTCATTGGCGGGTTGTCGCGCCAGTTCTACCATCGGATCTGGCAACACTACCAAAAGCCGGAGACCTGGCGTTGGCAGAAACGAGAAGAGTACGGCAACCGCGGCCAAGGCACGGCGGCGATCGATGGCGCAGCGCGCACGATGTGGATCTTCGAGCCGCACGTGGCGGAGGCCGTGTTCGATGCGTGGGTTCAAGAGCAAGGCATTCCGGTGGTGCGCGAAGCGAGGTTAGACCGCGAGCGCGGCGTGCGGCGCGAAGGACCGCGGCTCGTGTCTCTGACGACCTTGGACGGGGCGACCTTTCGGGGGCGGATGTTCATCGATGCGACCTACGAAGGCGACCTCCTGGCGGCAGCGGGGGTATCCTATCATGTTGGGCGCGAGGCCGGAGCGGTCTACGGCGAGACGTGGAATGGGGTGCAGGTGGGGGTGCTGCATCACGGGCACTGGTTCAAGCAGCCGGTCGATCCCTACGTGGTGCCGGGCGATCCGGCAAGCGGTTTGCTGCCGCGGATCAGCGCCGAGCCGCCTGGCCAGAAAGGGGAAGGCGACCGGCGCGTCCAGGCTTACTGTTTCCGCATGTGCCTGACCAAGGTGGCCGCCAACCGGTTGCCGTTCCCCCAGCCGGCCGGATATGACCCGAGACAGTACGAGCTGTTGCTGCGGGTCTTGGCCACGGGTTGGCGCGAGACGTTCCAAAAGTTCGACCCCATCCCTAACGCGAAGACCGACGTCAACAATCACGGCCCGTTCAGCACGGACAACATCGGCTACAACTACGACTACCCAGAAGCGAGCTACGCGCGCCGAGCGGAGATCGTCGCCGAACATCGCCTCTACCAGCAGGGACTGATGTACTTTCTGGCCAACGATCCCCGCGTCCCGGCCGACGTGCGCGACGACATGAGCCAGTGGGGCCTGGCCCGCGACGAGTTCAGCGACAACGACCATTGGCCGCACCAACTCTACATCCGCGAGGCGCGCCGCATGGTGGGCCGGTTCGTGATGACGGAGCACGAGTTGCTCGGGCGCCGCCCCACGCCAGAGCCGGTGGGCATGGGGTCGTACACGATCGACTCGCACAACGTGCAGCGCTACGTCACGCCCGAGGGGCACGTGCAAAATGAGGGCGACATCGGGGTGCCGCTTAAGGCCCCGTACGCCATCGCTTATGGCGCACTGGTGCCCAAGGTTGGCGAATGCGCCAACCTGCTCGTGCCGGTCTGCGTGTCGAGTTCGCACATCGCCTACGGCTCGATCCGCATGGAGCCGGTCTTCATGATCCTGGGTCAATCCGCCGCCACCGCGGCGGTCTTGGCGCTCGAGTCCGGCCAAACCGTGCAGGAGGTTCCCTACGAGAAACTCCGCGCTCGCCTCTTGGCCGACGGACAGGTCCTTCGCCATCCTCGATGACGGGCGCCGACGCCCCAGTCGCCCACCGCCAGCCCCGGTTGCCGGGGGCAAGCCCACCTCGCCGCAGAGCTCGTCAGTTGCCTTTGCGCCGGCGATGCGTGGTGCGGACTCACTGCGGGTGGCGGCAGGATCGGCTTACCGGAGCAGCCGCTGCTGCGCTTGGTCCACGCTCAGGCCGCGGACCGCGACGACTTTGTGGCGCGAGTTGCGGCCACGGACGATCCGGACTGCGGCGCGGGGACATGCCAGTCGGTCCGCCAAGAAACGGATGAGCTCTTCGTTGGCGGCGTCGTCCACCGGGGGCGCGGCCACACTGAGCTTGAGTTCGCCCCCGAGGGTCTCGCCGACCTCCGTGCGCGGGGCGCGGGGCAGGACCTTGAGGGCGAGCGAGCAACCGCCGGGCTGGGGGTGGAGGAACGGCAAGTTCACAACGGCAGGCGAGCGAAGAGGTGGGTCAAGCCGCGCTCGAGGAAGTTGAAGGCCAGGAGCGTGGCCGCCATACCGACCAGAGGGGCGAGATCGATACGGCCCAGGCGCAACGGCAGCCAGCGGAGGGGGCGCATGAGATTCTGGGCGGTGCCGTTGAGGGAAATCCACAGCGGCGAATTGCCCAGGTACAAGTAGCTGTTGGCGACGTGCAGGAAGAGAACGGCCACAATCAGGTATTTCCAGGCCAGAAAGGCGCCCGCTCCGAATACGATGCCCTGTTGCCACACATGCGCGGTGGACTGCGGAGGAGCCGCCAGCCCCAGCGCGATCAACTGTGGATGGACGAGCACCCAAGCCCCGACTAACGCGGCTGGCGGCACCCCAACCTTCAGCAAAGAGGGCCAGCGGTCCACCCAGCCGAGTTGGCGCCGCACCCAACGCTGCAGCGGGTCGGTGTCCAGCACCGACTGATTGACCACCGAGAGCAGGAGCAGCCAGAGGTAAAAGAGGGTCCAGAAAGCGCCGAAGCTCGTCAGGCTGAACAGGAGCATGCGGCCAGGTTGGATGCTGTTGAAGGGGAGTCGAACCACCCCCAGGTCCACCGCCGGCACCCACTTGAGTTCCGACCCAATCCGCCAGTACGCCCACGCTCGGGCCAGCAACAGCAGCCCCAACCCGAGCAAGAGCAGGAACCCGTTCGAGCGGACGGGTTGGGCCGGCCGCAGGACGGACTGGTAAGGGCTAGCTACGCCAGCCGTTCGCGCGGCCCGCGTCGACCGCCAGCCCAGCCACAACAGCAAACCCGCCAGGTCCAGTAGCAGGTTCACCGCGCCGAGCAACGTCAGGACCGTGTCCATGCCTCAAAGGCGCTTGAGCAACGTCTCTGCCATGACGGCAGGGGTCTCCGCCACCGCCACGCCCGCCTCGCGCAACGCGGCAATCTTCGCCGCGGCCGTGCCTTTACCGCCGCTGATGATCGCGCCGGCGTGGCCCATGCGGCGGCCCGGGGGCGCCGTCGCGCCCGCGATGAAACCCACCACGGGCTTGCGCGCGTTTTGCCTGAGCCAGGCCGCCGCTTCTTCTTCGGCGGTACCGCCGATCTCACCGATCATGATCACGCCGTGCGTTTCCGGGTCGTCGTTGAAGAGCTTGAGCACCTCGAGGTGCGAGAGCCCGTGAACCGGATCCCCACCGATGCCCACGCAGGTCGATTGGCCCGCGCCTTGGCAAGTCAGTTGCCAGACCGCTTCGTAAGTCAAGGTCCCGCTCCGCGAGACCACCCCAATGTGACCGCGCTTATGAATGTAACCGGGGGCAATCCCCAAGCGGCAACCGCCGCGCGAGCCGGGACCGTCCCCGGGCGTTACCACCCCTGGGCAATTCGGCCCAATCAACCGCGTCGGCCCGCCCCGTAGCGCGCGCTTGATCTTGATCATGTCCGCCACCGGAATCCCCTCGGTGACGCAAACCACCAACTCGAGCCCAGCCGCCACGCCTTCGAGAATCGCATCGGCGGCAAACGAAGGCGGCACGAAGATGGCGGAGGCGGTGGCGCCGGTTTCTCGCACCGCTTGGGCGACCGTGTCGAAGATAGGCACCTGATCCTCGAAGCGTTGGCCGCCTTTGCCAGGGGTAACGCCGGCGACGACGCGCGTGCCATAGTCGAGGCTCAGCTTGGCGTGACGCGCTCCGAACGAGCCGGTGATGCCTTGGATCAGGACTTTCGTGTCGGGTTGAACGAGAATGGCCATGTCGGGAGGGGGTGAGGCGTGGGAGGTTCGAGCGTTGGCGGGTTAGACTTGTAAGCCGGAAGGTGTAGGGGTGCGAAGACAGCGGCAGTCGGTCGAGGTTAAGCCGCCACCGCCGCCACGACTTGCTGGGCGGCTTCGGCCATCGAGCGCCCGCGGATGATGGTCAAGCCGGAGGCGGCCAAGGTCAGGTTACCCGCCTCGACGTTGTTGCCTTCGAGCCGGACGACCAGGGGCAGGGTCAGGTCGGTCTCTTTGACGGCGGCCACAATGCCTTGGGCGATGACATCGCAGTCCATGATCCCGCCAAAGATGTTCACCAAGATGGCGCGTACGTTGGGGTCTTTCAGGATGATCTTAAACGCGGCGGTGACCTGTTCCTTTGTGGCGCCGCCGCCGACATCCAGGAAGTTGGCCGGGTTACCCCCGTAGTGTTTGATGATGTCCATGGTCGCCATCGCCAAGCCAGCGCCGTTGACCAAGCAGGCAATGTTCCCCTCGAGCTTGATGTAGTTGAGGTCGTGGTGACTCGCTTCGGTCTCGATCGGGGATTCCTCGGCCAAGTCCCGCAAGTTCTGCAGATCCTCGTGCCGAAAGAGCCCGTTATCTTCGAGGCTGACCTTGGCGTCGATCACCATCAGCCTCGCCTTGCCGTCCAGCGCAGTCACCAAGCCCAACGGGTTGATCTCGACCAAAGCCGCATCCGCCTCCCACCAACACCGGTACACGCCTTGGAACAATCGCGCGGCCGCGGCAATCAGGTCGCCCCGCAACCCGAGGGCCACCGCCAGATCGCGTGCCTGGTACGGCATCAGGCCCAGCGCCGGATCGACCGCCACCTTGAAAATCTTCTCGGGCGTGTGGGCCGCCACTTCCTCGATCTCGACCCCGCCCTCGGTGCTGGCCATGAGCAACGGAAGCGAGGTCGACCGGTCCAGGAGCACCGCCAGATAGAACTCGAGTTGAATCGGCCAAGCCGCCTCGATCAACACCTTGCTCACCAACCGCCCCCCGGGACCGGTCTGGCGCGTGACCAACACCTGCCCCAACATGGCCTCCGCCCGCGCGCAAGCCTCGTCCAGGCTGCTGCACACCTTGACGCCGCCCGCCAGGCCGTTCGTAAAGGTGCCTTTACCGCGCCCACCCGCGTGGATCTGCGCCTTGACAACCACCCGCTGCGCTCCGCCATCGAAGAGTTCACGGGCCGCCGCGCGAGCCTCCGGCGGTGTGCTGGCGACTTTGCCGTTGGGGACCACGACCCCGGCGCGGGCCAGGAGTTGTTTGGCTTGGAACTCGTGTATGTTCATCGCTGAAAGTCCGGCGAGTCTGGCGAGCGCCCGCGCAACGAGCAACTGCCAATTTGGCGCTACGACATTAGGATTGATTCGGTTGGTTTTGCCCCCGCACCCTCTCGACCCATGCGATTGGTGAACTCCTTGACGACCATGCAGCGGCTCGCCCTGCGCTGGCGCCGGCGCGGCCTGCGCGTCGGCCTGGTGCCAACCATGGGCAGCCTCCACGCCGGCCACCTCAGCCTGGTGCGCCAGGCCCGACGCCGCGTCGGCCCCGCCGGCCGCGTGGTGGTGAGCCTCTACGTCAACCCCACGCAGTTCGCCCCGCACGAGGACTTCGCCGGGTACCCGCGCGAGTTGGAGGAGGATCGCCGCCGCTGTCGTGCCGCGGGCGTGGATGTGCTGTGGGTGCCTGCCGACGCCGAGATGTACCCTGGCGGCCCATCTGGCGGACCTAGCACCTGGGTGAGCGAGGAGAACCTTAGCCGGCGCATGGAAGGGCGGGCGCGCCCGACCCACTTCCGCGGGGTCGCCACGGTCGTGACCAAGCTTTTCAACGTGGTCCTGCCCACCGTCGCCGTGTTTGGCGCCAAGGATTACCAACAGGCCGCCGTCGTCCGGCGCCTCACGCGCGACCTGAACTTCCCAATCGAGGTGGTCGTCGCCCCCACCGTGCGCGAGCCCGACGGCTTGGCAATGAGTTCGCGCAACCGGTACCTGAGCCCGGCCGAGCGAGAGCAAGCAACGGTGTTGTGGCAAGCCATTGAGCATGTCCAGCGGCGCGTGGCCGCTGCCCGGCGCAGCCTGCGCTCGAGCCAACTCGCCGCCGAGGTGCGTCGACTCATCCAAGCACGCCCGTCGGTCCGGCTGGACTATGTCGAGTTCTTCGCACCCGAGACCCTGCAGCCGGCGCCGCAGGTGTCCCCAGGCACCCACATGGCGTTGGCGGTGTGGGTGGGGCGGACCCGGTTGATTGACAACGCCCGGCTCGAGGAGCGACGATAGGCAACGCGCGTGGCGCATGACATGACGACGTCGAACCGGATCCATCGCTTTGACTACCTGGTGCTGGGCAGCGGGATTGCCGGGCTCTTCTTTGCCCTCAAGGCCGCGCCGCACGGGCGGGTGGCGATCGTGACCAAGAAGACCAGCGCCGAGTCCAACACCAACTACGCCCAGGGTGGGATCGCCTCGGTCACCAGCAAGGAAGACTCCTTCGAGTTGCATGTGAGGGACACCTTGACCGCGGGGGCAGGCCTGTGCCGCGAGGCCGTCGTGCGTGCCATCGTCCAAGAAGGCCCGCCGCGAATCGCCGAGCTCATCGAGTTGGGCATGAAGTTCTCCGAACGAGAGGTGCCCGCCGCGGCCGGGTGTCGCGAGTTGGACTTGGGCAAGGAAGGCGGCCACTCGAAGCGCCGGATCCTGCACGCCAAAGACGTCACCGGCCGGGAGATCGAGCGCGCCTTGCTCGCCGCGGCCGAGCAACGGGTGTGTATCGAAATGTTCGAGAACCACCTCGCGATCGATCTGGTGACCACGCAGAAGCTCGGCTTGACCGGCCCCAACCGTTGTTTGGGTGCCTACGTGATGGCGAAGGCAACCGGCGCGGTCGAACTGTTCGCCGCCAGCACTGTGGTGCTGGCCACGGGCGGCTGCGGCAAGGTCTACCTCTACACCACCAACCCGGACATCGCCACCGGGGACGGCGTCGCCATGGCTTACCGCGCCGGAGCGTCGGTGGCGAACATGGAGTTCATCCAATTCCATCCCACCTGTCTGTATCATCCCAAGGCGAAGTCGTTCCTGGTGAGTGAAGCCGTGCGAGGCGAAGGCGCCGTCCTGCGGACCTATGAAGGCAAGGAGTTCATGGACGCCCACCACCCGCTCAAGTCCCTGGCGCCCCGCGACATCGTGGCGCGGGCGATCGACAGCGAGATGAAACGCAGCGGCAGCGACCACGTCTACCTGGACATCACCCATAAGCCGGCCCGGTTCATCATGAACCGGTTCCCCAACATCTACCGCACTTGCCTCGAGTACGGCCTCGACATCACCAAAGACATGATCCCCGTCGTGCCGGCCGCCCATTACCAGTGCGGAGGCGTGGTTACCAACGTCGACGGCGAGACGGAGATCGGCGGGCTCTACGCCATCGGCGAAGTCGCCTGCACCGGCCTCCACGGCGCCAATCGCCTGGCCAGCAATTCCTTGCTCGAGGCCATCGTGTGCGCCCACCGCGCGGCGCGACACGCCCTCTCCCAACGCCAACCGCCACCGCAACTGACCATCCCGCCCTGGCAGTCCGGCGACGCCCATAACCCCGATGAACTGGTGGTGGTCTCGCATCTGTGGGACGAAATCCGCCGCTTGATGTGGGACTACGTGGGGATCGTCCGCACCCATAAACGCCTCCAGCGCGCCCATAAACGCATCCTCAACCTGCAAGCTGAAATCCAAGAGTACTACTGGGATTTCATCGTCACGGCCGACCTGCTCGAACTGCGCAGCATCGCGACCGTCGCCGAATTGATCGTTCGTTGTGCCATGATGCGACCCGAGAGCCGCGGGTTGCACTACAACCTCGATTGCCCAGAGCCCGATTCGGCCTGGGCCCAACGCGACACCCTCCTGCGCAAGGAACCCTGAGGCAGCCCCTCCAACATGGCCACTGAATCCTCGAGTCTCTCCGGGCCTTGGCCGGCACAGCGCGGCCGCAAAATCCTCCTGCTCCTCGGCCTGACCGTCGGCATGTTGCTCGTCCTGTACTTCGGCCTCACCAGCCAGCCGTTTCTCCAGCGAGTCGTCCTCCCACGCGTCGGCGCCGCTTGCCATGCCCAGATCAGCGCCGCCAACATCGCCCTCAGCCCGTTCGCCAAGCTCCGCCTCCGCCAAGTCCGGTTGACCACCACGGGTGACACCCCCCTGCTCGAAGCTGACGAGATCCTAGTCCGGTACCGGTTGTTCGCCGTCTGGGCCGGCCGATTCGCCTTCCCGGAAATCGCCATCAAGAATGCCAAGGTGCGCGTGGTCGAGGCCGCTGACGGCACCAGCAATCTCGACGCGTTGCGGCACAAAGGACCGCCCCGCCCAGGCGTCCCAATGACGCCCCAGATCGAGCTCGGACAGGTCCGCCTCGAACAATGCGCACTCTACTTCACGCGCCACACCACCGACGGCTCCACCCACCACAGCGAACTGCGCGGCCTGGATCTCGCCCTCGACCAACTCCAAAACGGAGCGCCCGGCAAGTTGACGCTGTCGGTTGCTTGGGCGCAGACCAACCATGTGCAGACTGTGACGCCGGCTGCCACCGCGCAAATAGCGGGCACCTTGTCGGCCAACCTCGAGTTCGACCTGCGCGACGATCTCAAACCGCGCACTCTCAAGGGCGACGTGAAGTTCGGCGTGGGAGAAGCAGGGGGCGATTACGCCGACCTCATGGGTATCAAAGGCACCTTCCGGTCCGACCCCGCCCCCAACAAAGTCTGGGAGATGACCCTCCGCATCGAGCAGGGCAACCGCCGGCTCGGCCAGGCGCGCTTGTTCGGGCCGGTCGACCTCGACCGCTCCGAGGCGCGCGTGCGCTTCGAACTCGAACCGCTCGATCCCCGCGTCCTGAAGCTCGCGGGCGCGCCCTTCGGCCTCGACTTCGGGAACACCGCGCTCTCCGGTACGAACCTGGTGGATGTCTCGCAGCGCGGCGACGCCATCTCCGCCAACGGGCGCATCAACGCCCTGCAATTCTCCGTCCGCCACCCCGAAGGCGCCACCCCGCCGCTCGACCTGCACTTGGACTACCAGGTGAACCTTAACCGCCAAGAACAGGCCGCCATCGTCCATCGGTTCAGCCTGCTCGGCCGCCAAGCCGAGCGCGACCTCCTGAGCCTGTCCCAAGACCGTGCCATGAACCTGGCCTGGGGCCGAAACATCCATGGCCTCAACCCAGCCGTGGTCAGCCTGACCCTCAACGACCTGGACCTGACCCAATGGCGCTGGGTCCTGGGCACCAATGCCCCCGCGGGCCTTCTGAATCTCCAAGCCCGCGCCACCTGTAAACGGGACGGGCAGGAATTCGATGCCGACGTCTCCGCCAGCCTCCGTGACCTCGGCCTCAGCATCGGCCCCGTCCACCTCACCCAAGCCCTCTGCGACTTTAGAGGACACCTCATCTTCTCGGATTACCGCCGGATCCACCTCGATAACTTCGCGCTGTCCTTGGCCGAACAGGGAACTCCACTCTTCACCGCCAATGGCGGCGCCGGCTATGACTTGGTCTCCCGCGATTGCAGCGTGCAGACCTCCCTCGAAGCGGAGTTGCCCAAACTCCTCGAGCGGTTCCCCTCGCCCGGCCTCACCGCCAGCTCCGGCCAACTCAGCCTCGGCGCCCTCTGGAACCTCGAACGCGGCTCGCACCGCGCCAGCCTTAACTTGTCCCTCTCCCGCTTCAATGGCCGCGTGGGAGAAGTCGCCCTGGCCGACACTCACTTCCGTATCGAGGGCGACGGCGAGGCCCGCGCTAGCAAACTCAACTGCCGCCGGCTCTCGGTCGAAGCGCGCCGAGGCACCACCAGCGCCGGTGTCGTGGAAACCACCGGCCAATACGACTTGGACAAACGGGTCGGCGAATTCACCCTTAACGTCGTCAACCTGAACGAGCAAGTGCTA
>VHCO01000102.1 GCA_016871715.1 Verrucomicrobiota bacterium | reverse complement strand
GGTCGGCGGGACGGCTTGGCGGCGGCGCTGGTTACCCGTTCAGCAACGGCGGGACGAGGGAGTCCGATTTATCGGCCTGGGGGGATTTTTATGTCTTGACCGGAACCTCTAATGGGTGACCCCATTGCCTTCCACGCTACGCCTGGAGCTATTCCAAGAACGAGTTGGACGATTGTTCCTCCCACATCGATGCCGCTCTGCCTTCGAAACCGGGAGCGTCAACGGGTGCGCAACCGGTAGAAGACCGTCGGGTCAAGGTTCGGCACGGGGAGGGAGCGGAAGGCATTGGTCAGGGTGTAGTCCAGGAGGGGTTGCCAGGTGACCAGGGCGGAGAGGTTCGTAGTGAACTCGACGGTGTACTGCTGAGCAGGCAGGCCGTACACCAACAGTGAGCGGGTGCGGTCGGGATGCAACCGAGCCTCCGCGAAGGGCGGATCGGCCGAGAACTCGAAGGCCCGGTAGAAGACCGTGTCGTGGTGGGCCTCCAGCCCGGCCAAACCCGTAAAGAGGGACGCGAGCGGGACGCGGGCCAGCAAGGTCCAGCCCATCGGCCGGTCGAGGCTGGTGGCGAATTGGATGGCGTAGCTGGAGCCGGGCTGGCCGTAGAGCAGGAGCTCGCGCGTACGGTCAGGCCGCAGGCGGGCCTCGAGCAGGGGCTCGCGCCCGACCACGACAACGCGCCCGGCCTGGACCCGCACTCGGGTGACCGGCGTGAGATCGGCCTTCTCCGCCAGGAACCCGGCGGGCACGAGCGAAACGAAAGCGGAGGGGCGGTTGGCGAGCGCCAGGAAACTCAAGCGGCCGAGCTGGTGGGCGCCCTCGGGGAGTTGGCCGGGGCGGGCGGGCAAAAGGACCTGCCAGGCCCCGGGGCTCAGGGGCAGGACTTGGGCGGCGGCAGCGTCGAGCTCGGGCGCGAGGTCTTCGAGCCGCAGGTTGGTCAGACGATCGAAGGGGGTTTCCAATCGGAACCGCACAGTCGCCAGAGCAGCACTGGAATTGAGCTGAATCGGCACGCTCTCACTCGAGCCCGCGCGCACGACGGTCCAGCCCAGGCTGAGCGCGGCGAAGTCGAGGTGGAGCGCGAGCAAGGTTCGCTGGGCCACAGTGAAGGCGCCGGTGAAGGCCAAGGTGAGGCGCTCGCTGACATCCTGGCGGCTAGGTCCGAGGAAACGCACGGTGAACTCCTGGTTGCCCGTGGGTGTGAACTGACCGCCGGTCAGGGCGAAGAAGTCACCCAGACTGAAGCAGGCCTGGTTGGTGGCGCAGCCGTCGCCCACGACTGTGGCGAGGGCGTAGGCCGCTTCGGGATGGGTCAGGAGGAGGACGCCGCCATAGGTGTCCGGCCCCGGCACGTCCAGGAGCAACTGCTGGGCTTCGGCCAAGAACGTGTTTTCGCGCGGGAGGGTCACAGCGGGCAGGGGGCCTTGGGCTGGGAAAACCACGCCCCCTTCGCCGGGCAAAGCCGAGGTCAGCCGATAATAATAAGTGGCCCCGGGTAGGCCGCCACTCACGCGCATCTGCATGAGCCCTAGGCTGCGGGTCTTCTGCCGGAGGCCGCGCTGGTACTGGCGTTGCTCGTAATCGCCGGGGACCGCTGGGTTGCCGCCTTGTAACGGGAAGGCCTCGACGCCGAGCCTCCCGGCGAGGCTACTCGTGCCTGTGGGATCGGCGAAGACCTCGATGGCCGGCGTGGACGGGGCGGTGTGCCACAGGACGGTGAAGCTGCTGGGGGTGACGTTGACGAGGCTGACATTGGTGATGGTGGCGGCGAGGACTTGGCCCAAGCCGGCGAGAAACACCGCTGCCGCACACCGCGAGGTACGACCAGCCGAAGTATCGGTCAAGGCAGAAGGCCTTGCCCCGGCGACGGCACCCTCACCCATTACCGCTTTTCGCGCGCGAAGAGGACTCCGCCGTCTAACGGCGCGGGGAGAGCCTTCTTGCCCGGAGGGCACTCCAGCCCGGAGGGGAGAAAGGCCGAAGTGGATTCTGCGCTTGGCCAGCATGGGTTTCAGGGGTTCGAGCCGGTGGGCAGGGTGACGGGCAGGTGCAGACCGGCGCCGTGGCGCTGCAACCCGGCGCGGCCCTCGCGCTCGAGGATCGCCTCGCCGCCGATCAGGATGACAAACCGCAAGATGCCATTGCCTTTGAGCGTGCGCGCCATTTCTGCCGCTTGGCCGTCCGCGTTGTCGATGAGCACGAACAGCGGCGGAGTGAGAGCGCCCGGGCCTGACTTCCGTATCGCCGGCGGATCGAACGGCCAACGAACAATGCGGGCGCCAGGAAACCTAGCGCCCAGGTCGGTCAGGGGCGGCGATGCGGGTGTCCGGGCGCCGGCCTTCGCACTGCCGCTGGCGGGTGGGTGTGGGCGACGCAAGTCCACCAACACGACGTCCTGAGGGCTGAGCTGCTCGAGCTTGGCGTAAGTAATCATCGGTAATTGTTCGGGCTGGACGCCGCTGGGCCGGGTCGTCTGCCCGCCGAGCGTTTCCCATGCGGGCAGTCCGCCTTCGAGGACATCGGCGCGGATGCCGGGTTTGCGACCCAACTCGGCCGCGGCAGCCGCGGCTGAGTCGGGCGAGAGGCCGTCGTCATAGACCACCACATAGCCCAGCGGTGGCAGCTTCTTGGCCTGGCAGAGCGCTGCGGGAATGTTCATGGCGCCCGGCAGGTGGCCTTTTTGGAACAGGTCAGTGCTGCGCAGATCGATCAGAGCAACGAGCTCGCCAGCGGCGAGTTTCTTCTGCAATTCGGCCGGGGTGATGGGGAGCGCGCGCGCTGGGGAAGCGAGCCCGAGGCCAACCAGCAACGCGGCGGAGAGCTTGCGCAGAAAGCGGCCCGGGCGGCGGGTCGGAGAACCCGGCCTCCAAGTCGGAGGCTGGGTGGCGTCACGGGGCGTTTTCAGGCGAGAGGGTCTCGCGGCCGGGGCTAGGGACTTCATGGCTTATTGCGGTTGAAAGCGGTTCACGGTCCGGGCCATCTCGAGCAGGAGAACCGCCACCTTTGGGATGGCGAAGTCCTGGCCCACGAGGCGGTCCTTCTCGACACCGGCCACCGCCCAGCGACCTGACTCGGCGTCCAACATGCGCACTGCCCGCACGTTGCCCAGGCCAAGCTGGCGGAGCAATCTGTACGCGGTCAATTCGCTGGGGAAATGGGCGTAACTGAACACGTTCAGTCCCGCGGACAGGTTCAGGGGAGCAGCGGTGTTGGCGCCCAGGTCAAGGACCTGGGTCTGGTCAAACTTGATCCACAAGAAACTGCCCGCGGTGAGATTGAAGTTCGCGCCCGAGGGGGCGTCGTTGGCCCAGCGCGCGGTTTCGCTGACGAGATTGGGGACCAGCGAGACATAGCGGGTGATTTCCTGGACGCCAGCCTGCGCGTGCCAGAGGTTGAGCAGGGTATAGGCGTCGGGGGCAAAGCTCACCATCGAGTCGGTGATCGCCACGGCGTTGGCGTTCTGGAAGACGGGCTGGAGGACGGGCAGCTCGGCCGTCAGGATGCGGGCGAGGTTGTCTTGGGTGTCTTGCCAGACGGCCCGGTTGCCGGCCAGGGCCGGCCGGGCCTTGAAGGTCAAGGTGCGGGTGAGGGGCACGGCGCGCAGGCTGGGCAGGTGGAGCAGGCGCAGATTGATCGCCTGGGGGCCGAGGGAATCTTCCTCGCAGATCACCCAGGGTCCATCCAAGCGGGGCCAGGCCTCATTTTCCGGCGTGTTGCTCAGGCGCACCTCGGTGTCGCGGAGTAGGTCAAAGCCATACAGCTCCACCTGTCCGTGGCGGTTGTCCTGCCACACCACCCACGGGTGGAAGACGGCGGGGTGGTATTGGCCGAAGGGATTGGTGGTGAGGCGCCGCAGCTCGTCGGTCTCGAGGTTTTTCGAGTAGATCTCGCCATACCCCACGTCGCGGAAGTCCTGCCAGACCAGCAGACCCGCGTACACGTCCGGATCGAGCTGATCTTGGGT
Source organism: Verrucomicrobiota bacterium (assembly GCA_016871715.1). GTDB lineage: Bacteria > Verrucomicrobiota > Verrucomicrobiia > Limisphaerales > J093 > VHCO01. The sequence goes on along the minus strand of VHCO01000102.1, from coordinate 22,124 downwards.
CGAGGCCGAGACCAGCGAAGTCTGTCGCGTGAGCAAATTGTGGGCCCGCAACTGCCAGGGCGCGGTGGGATCAAGGAGCGAGCGGACTTGCCAGACCACCCACGGCCAGTCCACCACCGGCCGGGTTTCATCCAGGTCGGCCGTGCTGGTCAGGGCTGCGGGCGGGTCTTGCCCGTTAAGGTCCTGGATCAGCACGTCCCAATTGCCATTGATTTGGCGGCCCTGCCACACCACGTAGCGGCCATCGGTGCGCGGGCACTCCTGGCTCAAGGTGCCGCGAGTCAACTGACGGAGTGGGGGGTTGCTCGAGCTGAGGTCCTGCGCGTAAACCTGCCAGTGGCCGTCGCTTTGGTCTTGCCACACCGCCCAGTGACCGCGGGCCTGCGGGTTTCTCGGACCCCGCTCGACCTCAGCCAGCACGGCGGCGGGGCCGGACAGCTCGCCCAGTTGGACCAGGCGCGTGGCGAAGTTGGTGTGGCCGAGCCGATCGGTGAGCAGAAGGCGAACGGTGTACCAGCCCGGGGGCAGGCCGGCCCCAGAATCGCTGCGTCCATCCCAGACAAAGCTCTGTGTGGTGGCGCCAATGTTCGTGAGTGTCAGTGTCCGGACTTGCGTCAGGGCCGAGAGGTCAGCTCCGTAAAGCGGGTTGACCGTCCAGGTGACCGTCGTGGGGTTGTTGGTTTCCTGCCACCCGCCGCCGACTTTGCCGAGCGCCGCGACGATGTGGGCGCCGCCGGTAAGGTCCGTGAGCGCGAGCGGATTGGTCACGCTGCTCTCCGCGCGGTAGTACCCGCCATCGAGGGTCCAGCGATAATCGGTGACGTTGGCGCCACCGATGGCCAGCACGGCCGACGTCTCCCGGCTGGGGGTCGCGGGCGTGCCCGTGATGCGCGTGGACGGAGCGGTCGGCCCCACCGTCCAGCTCACCGTAACGGCGTGGGAGGCGTCGGGGTAGTCACCCTGGCGCGAGCGGCCCAAGACCGCGAGCGTGTGTACACCCGGCGCCAGACCGGACAGAACCAGCGGACTGGCAACGGGCTGCTCCGCGCTCCACGTCCCCTGGTTCAGGCGGTAACGGTACCAATCCACAAAGTCCCCGCCCACGGCCAAGGAGGCGCTGGTGTCGGCCGTGGGGGAGGACGGCACGCCAGCGACCGTGACGAAGCCCTGGACGCCGCGGAACACCGCCAAATGGGCATCCACGCGGGTTGGGTTGGGCAGGGCCTGGAACTGGAGCCGAGCTTGGGCCGGCCGCACTGAGAGCGTGTCGCCGCGGAGGAAGAACGCCGAGGCGGGCAGCTCGACGCGCGCAAAGCCCAGCGCCGCCGCCCCCGCAACGACGAGCCGCGCGCTCTTGTCCGACTCCCGATTGCCCGCTGCGTCTTGGGCGTAATAGGTAACCAAGTAGTCGCCTGGGGTGCGCAGGTTGAACGGCAGGGCTGGCCGGAACGGTTCGCTGGCCACGCGGTAGAAGATGCTGACGGGGTTTTCGTCCTCGGAGAGGAAATACACCTGCGTATCGGGCGTGATGAAGAACCGGTCCGCGGCTTCGGTGACCGACCCGACGAACCGTAGCGAAGTGACCGGAGGCGTCACGTCCCCCGCGCCCGCCGCGTAGGTCACCGTGTAGGTGTAGGTATGCAGATCCACGAGGTCGAAGAGATTAAGGAAGTTCTGGCGGACATTACCCGCGCGCGTGTAGCGGATGTTGGTCCAGTAGTTGTTCGGGTTGAGGGTCTTTCCATCCGAGCGCACGACGCTGGCAATTTTGAGCCGGGCTTGGCCAGGATCATTGAGCCGGAGGTAACCCCAGCCGGCCACGTCGGCAACCAGTTGCACCTGGAAACTTCCACCCGGCCCGGCGCTACCCTCGACGGTGGCGTTGGTCAATGGGTTCACTGGCAGAACAAAACCCTCACTTTCAAAGAGCGCGTCCGGAAGCAGGTTCGGGTCGCGGTCGGTGTCGGCCAGGAAGTCCTTGAGGGTGTCGCGCCCCGGTTGGTCGTTGAGGACCTCGTGGGCGATAAAATGGGCGGCCAGGGACTTGATGACTGAAGTCTCCTCGCCCCCCAACTCCGAGGCGTGGGTGTAGGAGGCCTTGAACTCGACGAATTCACCGGACAAGGAAGTGATCATATCCCAGGCGCCTTTGCGGGCCTGGCCGGGTGGGATGTCGCCCAGGTCCACCATCAGGCTCGGCGACCGCGGCGCATCCATCACGCGCGCGCCGATTAATTGAGCCACCAGCAGCAAGTTCTGCCGGTTCTCGACAATCTTGGGCTGTTGCGAGTCGATCTTGACGCGGCGGGCCGAGCCGTAGCCGGCGTTCTTCACCAGCACACCCAGGGTGAAGGGGATGGGGCTCTCGACGGCCGGCGTGAAGGGGTCGTCGCCCTGCACGTCCCGCGGCTGGAAGTAGGTGATTTCCAGTTGTGGCTCGGGCCGCACCGTGATGGTGTCGGCCACGGCAAACAGCACGGTGTCGGGGATGGGCACGCCGCGCATTTTGCCGGCGAGGTTGCAGCCGACGCTATAGACCACGCCGTTGGGGCTGTTCCCGCCGGCGGCGATCTTGGGGATGATGAACCACTTGACTGTGCCTTTGCGCGTCGAGCCGACGACCCCGCGGCCGGCAATGTCGTTGACATTGCTGAGCTGGGGCGCGCGCACAAAGAACAGGTCTGCCGCATCCGCCAGCGCCGCCTGGCCGCCCAGGGCCGGGCGTGCGAAGGTCAGGTCGGCGAAGAAATCGGTGATCGGGTCTTCGCCGTCGTTGTTGGTGACTTCGAGGGTCGCCTCGAAGCCGATCCGTTCGATGGTGAGCTCCTGGAGGATTTCGATTTTAACGCGGGCGCACAAGCCCTGGAATTGCTGCTGGGCAAACCCGCGCGCGGCGCCGAGGGCGAGCAGCGCGAACCACCAGGCTAGCCAGAGGCCCTGACCCAGGGGGCGTCTGGCCATGAATCCGGTCCAGCACTTGGTAGCCATACTCACCTCGTCGGGGCCGGGCTTTGCGGCAGCGGCCGCTCTGGGGCGCCGAGCGCCTGGGGCCAGGGCACGCCGCACCAGTCGTGCACCAGGACGTCGTTGGCGAAGAAGGCAGAGTCCTCGACCAGGACCAACGAGTACACGGTGTGAAGTCCGGGCAGGCGCTGCCGACTGAGGATCTCCGCCGGTTGGCCGGTGGAGCCGAGCAACCACTGGCCGGCGAGGAGCGCGCGGGCTTGGGTCCAACCCAATCCGTCCACCCAAAAGAGATGGTCGCCCGTGGCGCTGACGGCACGCTCGGTGGCATGAGCGCGGGTGGGGCGGAACCGGATTTCGTGAAGCTCATCGCTCGTGCGCTTGATGACTTGGCGCACCGAGGCTCGTTGGGCCGTCGAGCAGCCAGTCCGCACCCAATCGCCCACCTTGATACCCTCGATCGGCTGCCAAGTGCCGGCGGCCAACAACACGGTGGTTCCGGCGGCAAAGCACACCGGACCGGAGACGCCGTAACCGGTGGCGGTCGGGATGCCGGGCCCGGCGGTCAGGCCCTGGATGCCAGCGCCGCCGCCTCCTTGGGCCGGGCCGATGAACTGTTGGACCGTGCAGTTAATCAAGCCGACGACAAACATGATGGGCCAGGACACCGCGGGCAGCCCGGTGGGGATGAAACCCAAGGGACTGAAGCTCGGCGCGGCCAGCAGGGAATAGCTGACGAGCAGCACGGCCGCCACCTGGAGGGAGGCCTGGCCATCGGCGCATTGGCCGTCGGCGTTCAAGCCGCTCATGGTGGCAATGGTGTCGATGTAGTTCCCGATCGCGGCCAGGTCGGTGACGGCATTCGCCAACCCGACCAACCCGCCCGTCGCGCAATCCGCAAACGCGGCCGCATTGAACCCCCCGGAGTGTTGGCTCACCCCGCGCCGCGGTCCTACGCCCGGGCCAGTGGCGGTGCCGGCGTAAGCGGCGCGATAGGGGACCTCGAGGGTTTGTTGGGGCAGCAGCACGGGCACGTAGGTAATGAGGGGCGTGAGCGTGGCCCCCGAGACCTCGGCGCCGCCGATCCGCAGATCATTCAGTTGAATGAGCCCCGGATTACGGACCAGGGCGATAAAGGTCGTCTCGAACCCGGGGCCGACATTGTCGAAGCGGGTCATGGTCGGTTCCACCACGAGCATTGGGGCTGGGACGTGGGTCTCAAAGGTCTGCTCGATCTTGATCTCGTAGCGGTCGGTGAAGGGGACCGGTTCGACGGTGAAATTGACCGTGACCAGGCTGCGCGAGAGCCGCGTCCGGACCTCGACGGTCTGGTCGGGAACGATCTTGACCACGCCCACCGTGGCCGAATGCCCGGGGGCGTTTGCCTGCCAAGCCCAGTCCCCTTCCTGCAAGTCGCCGATGGTGACGTAGCCGTTGGCATCGGTCTGGGCCGTGTGCTCCGCGCCCAGGATGGTGTTCTTGATGCGCAGGGTGGCGTTGGGCACCGGGTAAGTGAGGATGCTATCGACGAAGAACTGGACAGCCCCGCGCTGGTTCGAGGTCACCAGCGCGTAGAGGTTCACGCGCAATTGGGCCGGTGAGTTGGTGCCTTGAACGGTCAGGGAATCTTGATGGAACTCCAGCGGCGTGCCTTCAGGCGGCGCGAACGCCACCACGAAACTCTCTGAGCCGCCTGGGGCCAGCTCCGGCAGATGGATCAGGCCATCCTCGCCCGCCGGCAGGCTCACCCGCATCCAGTTGACGTTGGTCGGCGGAGTGAGGGTGACTCCAGTCAGCGCGCCCAAGCCGCGATTGGCGAAGGTGATCGAGCGGCTGCGCAGGTCGCCCCGGTTCACGCTCACTTCCACGTAGCCCGTAGCGGGATCGGTCACCGCCAACACCGGGACCGCCGGCAGCAGCGTCACCGTGCCGCTCAAAGTGGCCGTGGCGCCCTCAGCCGAGTGGAAGCTGAATTCCACCAGCGCATGGTCTGGCGCGTCGAGCGTGGCGTTGAGGGCGAGGTTAATGCGCTGGTTGGCGCGGGGGCCGAGGGTGAAGCCGGCGGCGTCGGGCCAGGCGCCAGTGAGGTTGGTGATGGCGACGCGATTGGTGTCCTGCATCTGCCAGGCCTGGAACTGGTAGCTGAAGCCGCTGAGCGTGTCGTCACCCGGATTGAGCAACGAGATCGAGAAGGGCAGGGTGTCATTCTTCGACATCCGGACCTCCGCGCGCGCCGGCGAGGCGTAGAGCCTCGAGATGCGGACCTCGGCCTGGTTCAGCACGTCAAACACCGCCGGGTGCGCCGCCCACAGTTTCATGGTGGCCCCGAGCCCCGGCGGCGGGTTGAACACGTACTGGTAAGCGCCGCTGGCATCCGTGGTCACGTCCCGATAGAACCGGTAGCCGCGCGTGAAGAACCCAATCTTCAACGGCACGTTGGGCTGGGCTTGCCGCGTCACCCGGTCGAGGGCCTGGCCGCTGATGAGGACCGGCTCGTCGTTGGCGTAGAGCTGCCGATCGGTTTGGGCGGTGCCGTAATACGGTGTCTCCAGTAGCGAAGAGACCATCGCGCCGGAGAGTGGCCCGGCGCGGCGCTCCGTCCCCGTGCCCAAGCCGTGATAGATGTCCGGGATGACGGCCTCGAACAAGGTGGCATTGGTGCCCAGAGCCACCGGCACCAGGACATTGGTCATCGTGAGCGTCGTCGAGCTGCGCGGGGCAATCCGCACAAAAGCGCGGCCGTCGGGCGCGCCCAGCGTTCCGGGGGGCGCGGCGTTGAATTCGGTCCGGCTGACTTCCTGGCCCAAGGTATTGCGCACCGCGACGTAGAGGTCCCCGGGCCGGGCGCCACTTTCGCGCGCGACCACGACGTCGATGGGAGTGTAACTCGGGTTGAGGATGCGCACGTCGAAGGAAGCCAACCCACCGGCCAGGGGTGCCGCGTTGGCCACCAATTCAATCGTGGCACCCGACGAGGTAACCTCCGGGAACTCGAACACCCGGCCATAGACGACCGAGCTGCCCTCGAGGTCGGTTTGTTGCACGGCGCGCGCGCGCAGGGATTGGGCGTTGAGATTGGCGCTCGAAGGGAAGACCACGGCTTGCTCGAGTCGGCTGCCGGCCGCCAAGCGCAGGTTGACCGGCGTCAGGTAGCTCAGCGGCGCCAGGCCCGGGACACTGCGCCGCAGCTCGACCTCGCGCAACGGGAAGGCCGCATTGGCGGTCCGGTTGGACACAGTGACCCTGAACTCGTCGAAATAGTGCGTGAGCGGTGGGTGGTTCGTCGGACCGCCGGCGGTGTTCACGCTCAGGCCGAAGTCCACCGCATACACCGGCACCGAGCGGGCGGCGCTCTCGGCGTTGGTGGCGTTGACCGCGCGCACGGCGTAGGTCACCAAGTCGGTCCCCTGGGGGAGCGGATCGACAAACGCGAGGCTGGCGAGGGGCGCGGTGTTCTGCCTGATGCCATTGCGATAAATGTTGAACCCAACCGCCGCGGGATCGTCGCTCGTCCAAGTCAGTTGCGGGGCCTGCCCCGCGTCCACGAACACTTGCAGATGATTGACGGCACTCACCAGCAACGCGATGCTCGCCGGCTCGCTCGAGGCCTCGTTGCCCACCCCATCGAGCGCCGTCACCGTGTAGGTGCTGGTGCCGCGGGGCGGCGCGTCCAGGAAGGAGTTTACGTTGTTCCCCACCGTGCGCAGGAGAGCGCCGTTGCGATAGAGCCTGAACTCGCGCGGGACCTCCCCGGCGCCGCGCTGCCAGCCGAGCTGCACGCCGGCCAGGAGCAGTTGCGCCGCCAGGCCCGTTGGCGCGGGTGGTGGCGTGCGGTCCGAGGCGATGACACGCACGCCGGAGCCGGGACCCTCGGCCCCGCGACGGCTGGCGGCGACCACGTACCGGTAGTAGCCGTCCGCCGGCGGCAGATCGGTGTGGGCAGTCGCCGTGAGGTTGTCCGCGATCAGGACGGTCGGGGGTGCCGCCTCGGTCCCCGGCTCCGCATAGACCCGGTAGCTGTCCGCGTTGGGCGCCGGATTCCACGCCAAGGCAATTTGGCCACCGGCCAGGCTGGTCACCTGCAAGCCGGTGGGCGCGGGCGGGGGTGCGGGCAAGGGCGTGTCGTAGATCTCGAGCGTGCCGCCGGCCGCGACCAAGTGGCCGACATTGTCCAGCTCGTCGCGCGCCTCGAGGACGAAGCCGCCCACGCCCGAGCCCATGCCCGGCGTCAAGGTGAGCGTGCCGGTCCAGTTGCTGCTGGCGCCACCCAAGGCAATCGGAACTCCGGCGCCCGCAGGCGGGTTGAAGCTCAGCGAAGGTGTCGTGCCGGTCTTCGCCGGTTCGCTGAGCACGAGCTGCACGGCCACCGCAACGGGATTAGTCACCTGGATGAGCCCCGCGGGCACGGTCGCGATTCGGCCCGAGGGCGCCTGGACATCAATCGCCAAGGCCGCTCCCTCCGGCGGGCCGTTGAAGACGTTGCCTGCCAGGTCCTGTGCCGAGACGTTCCATTGCACCGGGCCCGAAGGCGTGAAGGGGGTCACGTTGAGCGTGGACTCGTAAGTGAGCAGTGCCGTGTTGGTCACCGGCAACAGCAGCGGCGGGCCGCCCGCGAACCGGAGCGTCAGGCTCGGCTGGCCCCGCAACGGCTCCGCCGCCCGCAACGCGACGCGCAGCGGCCCCGCGTTCACGGGCGAGGGTTTGTCGAACTCGAGCGTGAACTGTGGCGGCAGCGGGTCGTATTCGAAGGGCACCGCCTCGGACAAGGCGCTGGTGTTGCCGGCGTCATCCAAGCCTACGACGCCGAAGTAGTAAGCGCCCGGCGCCAAACCGCGCAGGTTCAAGCCCAACACCGCCAAGACCGAGCTGCGGCCGCTGGCCTGTCTCGGGTCGGTGAAGGGCGTCGGGTGCCAGAAGAGCTGGAAGCGGCGGGCCAACTCGCCGCCCCCCGGCACGCGCCAGCTCAAGAACAGCCCCTCGGCTGGAGTATAGAGCGGGGGATTGAGGACCGGCGGGGCTGGCGGTTCACGGTCCAGCACGACCGTGCGCGGCGCGGAGCGGGCGCTGCCCAAGGCGTCGAAGGCGGTCGCGGTAAGCTCGTTGCGCCCTTCGACCAAGGGGACGGCGGCGAAGCTAAACGCGCCGTTGGCATCCGCCGTGGTGGTGCCGAGATGGGCCGCTTCGCGAGCCAGGCGCACGTCGAGGAACGGCTCGGCCCGGCCGGCGACATCGACGGTGTTACCGGTGTTGAGGGTCAAGTCAGCGACCGGGACGGTGATGGCCGGCGGGGGCGGAGGCGTGAGGTTGAGGAACACGTTGCGCTCGAGCAGGGCGAAGTGGTTGGCGGTGTCGCGGGCCAGGAGCTTGACGCGGCGGACGCCGCTGCCCAAGCCACGCACGTCCCACCAGTAGGCGAGGCTCCCGCCCGGCGCCGTGGTCTGCAGGGCGCCGTCCACGTAGAACTCGAGGGCGGCCATTCCCAAGGGCGCGGAGGCGGCGCCGGTGACTGGGTAAGGCCGGGTCAGCGCCTGGCCTTCGCCCAGGTTGAACGCGGTAATGGTCGGGCCGGCGGTGACATAGTTGACCGTGAGGACGAGCGGCGCGTTGGTTTGGCCGGTGAGGCTGCGGAACTGGGCAAAGACCGTCTTCTGCCCACCGCCTTCGCTCAGTGGGAAGGCGATCGTGTTGGCAAAAGGCTCGAAGAAGGCCCCGATGAACCTGGAGTCTTCGCTCAAGCGCATCGCCTCGGCCGTGCGGCAGGCGAGCCTGAGGTTGGCGAGGGGCGTGCTGACTTGGGTCACGTTGTTCGCCGTGCCGAGGGCAGGCGTGAGCAGCGGCTCGTAGGTGAGGAAGTCGGACCGGTCCACGGGCCCCTGTAGGGTGGCGTCGATCTCGGCGGCGGACGGGCTGCCCCACCAGTTGTGCGTAGCGACGAGCCTTGGGGCCCCGGCTGCCAGCGCGTTGGGGCGGTTGTGCTTGAGGACCGAGTTGCGAAGGCTCAATTGCGCCGGGCCGCTCTGCCGTGCCCCGATACCGTTGTAGGCCAGCAAGGCATCGGCCGTGGTAAGCGTTGCCCCGTTGAGCAAAGTGAGGCCCGCCGGCGTGTTGTGCCGCGCCGTGAAGGCCTCGACTGTGGGCGCGCAGTCGTCGAGCGTGAGGCCCGCGCCGTACTGGATGAACACGTGCCGCATGACCGACGCCCCTGCCCCCCAACCGAGCGTCACCCCGGCCCAACTGCCGGGCGCAGGCGCGCCGCCGGGAAAGTCCTGGGCGGAGGTGAAGCGGATCGGGTCCAGGGCGGTGCCATGGGCCACCAGGCGGCCCTGCTGCACGGCGAGGCCGGCCCCCGGGGCAAACCGCAGCGTCGTGCCGGGCAGCAGGGTGAGCGCCGCGTTGTTCACGACCGTCAGGCTCTCATAAACCTCGATCCGCTCTTGGCCCGGCCCGCCCAGCGTGAGGTCACTGGCCAGGTTCCCCGCGAAGGGGTCGGACCACCGGGCGGTGGTGACCGTGGGGTCATAGGCCCTGTGGACGTTGAAGCCTACCACGGCCAAATAGTAGGCCCGCCGGCGGTCCAGCCCCGTCACGGACGCCGTGCGCGTCCCACCGGCCAAAGTCTGCTTCGGTGTCAGGTTCGCAACGGAGGTGAAGTCGTTGGTTTCGTAAAAGAGCCAGAAGCCTCCAAAACCCAGCAGGCTAGCGGCGTTGTAGGCGGTCCAGGAGACCTGCGCCGAGTCCAATCCCGTGGCGGCGACTTGGACGGGCACCGGCGGCGGCACGGTGGCGCGCAGGTTAAAGGCCAGCGGCCTGACCTCCGCCGGGCTGTTCCCGGCGCGATCCACGGCGGCGATCGCGGCATAATAGGGGGTATCTAGGGCCAGCCCGCCGTAGGTGTAGGCGCGGGCATTGCTGGCCAGGCGCGTGAGCATCGTCAATCCCCCCACCGAACTGAAATTCGTTTGCGCCAGGTAAACCCGCAAGCCGCTCAGGTCCGGCGCCGCCGCGTAATCGGACCAACTGACGGTGGCGGAAGTGCTGTTCGAGGCGGTGAGCGTGAGGGCGGGGTGTGCGGGCGGCGTCACGTCCACGATGACGACGCCGAGGTTGGTTTGGGCGAGGGTGGCGCCGGCCAGGTCCTGCGCTTGGGAGACCCAGACCTGGTTGGTGCCATCCATCCCTGGGCCGAAGGCGATGGGCGGAGTCGAGAAGGTGTCGTTGCTCGTCGCGCGTTGGACCCAGGCACCGCCCGGCGGCACGATCGCCTGGACTGGCGCGGTCGGGTTGGTCAGCACGACCAGCGGCGTCACGTTCGGATTCATGCTGCGGTTGAACTGGAGCGAGAAGACGAAGTTGCTCGTGGCCGGCACCGGATTGGCATGGCTGACGAAGGTGTTGACGACCAAGGGCCGGAGGCTGGCGCTGTCGTAATGGGCGACGTACTCGAGGTTCGTCGGGTCCAGCGTCGAGAAGGTCTTGCTGAAGCTGGCGTCGTTGCCGGCGAAGACCCCGTTCAAGCGGAACTCGCGGAACGAATACAGGGAAGGCGGGTTGGTCACCCGCAGCGGTGCGGTGAGTGTCGCGGTCTGTCCATTGGTGTAAGTCCCCGCGCCGGCCACGACCGCGAGCCCGAGGGGCGCGGTGGCGGTGGTGACCAGGTGAAGGACGTTGGCCTCGGCGTAGTGGGCGACCACGAAGCGGTTGCTCCTCACGACCGTGGTCAAGGTGTTGTCCGTGCTCACCACGATGCCCGCCTCACTCCAATGAGTGAAGCGGTAGCCAAAGTTCGGCCGCGCCGTGAGCACATTGGTCGTGCCGAAGGGGAACGTGCCCTGGCCGCTCACCGTGCCGGCAGCCGGCGGTTGGTTGGAGGCCGTGATCGAGTAAGCGGGCAAGGTGAAATTGGCCACCAACTGTCGGTCCCGCGTGAGGGTAAAGGTGTAGTTGGTCTGTGCGCTCTGCAATGCCCCGTACTCGGTCCAGTTCAGGAACGAGTAGGGCAAGGTATTCGTGTTCGCCGCGGCCGTCACGGTCACCGAGGCGCCGCTCAGAAACGAACCACCGCCGGCGACCGTGCCGCCCCCCGGCGGATCGGCCCTCACCGTGAGGTTCCAGAGTTGCGCGATCGTGAAGGTGGCCGCGGCGGTGTTGCTTTCGGCGCCGGCGTGGCTTGCGCCGTCGAACTCGAAAACTTCGTTCCGCGCGTCGGCGGTGACCTCGACGCGGTAAGTCCCCGGCTGCGTGGCCGTGGCCCTGGCCTGGCGCGCCAGCGTCGCGTTAACGGCCAGGCTGCCCGCGCTCAGCGACTCGAGGTTGGTCAGGATCAACCCGGAAGTCAGGTTGCGCACGAACAACCGCTCCCAGAACCCGCCCGGCGTGGGTGCCGCGCCGCGGTTGGCCGTGCCCCAGGTGATGGTGTAGGTGAAGTTGGCATCCGGCCCGGAGACTGAAAGGTTCTCGACCTTGAGATCGGGCAGTGGCGGATAGGCCAGACTCACCGGCAGGGCACGCAGATTGTTGTCCTCGTCCGACTCCGGTTGCGCTCGGCCGTCATCCGTCACGGCAATGAGGAAGTAGTTGCCCGGGGGCAAGTCGGCCTCGAGTGGCGGCAGCACCGCCTGGGTGTTGGTGTAAGCGGCGCCGGGAACCAGCGTGGCCAGGGCCGGCGCCGTGTGCAGCACCGTCGCGCCGGCAACGCTGTTGCTGCGGGTCGAGAGATAGAGCCGGTCGCTCCAGCTCGCGTTGGCTGGCCCAGCCCCGAGGTTGCGGACGGCCCAGGTGACCTCGGCTGTTTGCCCAAACTGCGCCGCCGCCGTCCGCAGGAGGCTCACGGCCAGATCGGCATTGAGGACCTCGGTCGCCGAGGCGGCCACGGCCAGGTTATTGGCTTCGTCCGGCTCCACCAGCCAGTTGCCGCTATCGACCACGACCGCGAAGTACTTCACGCCGCCCACGTCGGCCGGCACGACCACCGTCTGGGCTCTGGCTGCGCCTTGACCGGCCTCGAGCGAGCCGCTTAGGGTGAACGTCCCGACGGCGCGCCGGCCCGTCCCATCCGGGTTATCCGCCAGATAAACCGTTTCCTGCCAGGGCCCGATGGCCGTCGAGGTGCCGACATTGGTCACGCCCCAGGCGAGGTTCACGGACTGCCCCGCAGTCACTTGCGCTGGCGCAAGCAAGCCGAACGCAGCCAGGTCCGCCGGGGGCGGCCGCACAGTAACCAGGGCGAGGGCGCTGTTGGTTGAGCCGGCGGCATTGGCGGCCCCCACGGAATAAGACCCACTGGCGCTGATCTCGACCCGGCTCAGCCGCAAGGTCGCGTTGGTTGCGCCGGAGATGTTCACGCCGTTGCGCTGCCATTGCCAGGAGAGCGGCCGCGAGCCGCTCGCCTCCGCTTCGAGCCACACGTCGGCGCCGGTCACCACGTTGGTTCCTGCGGGTTGCCGAGTGATGACGGGTCGCACGAGCAGTCCGGTGACCGTGCCGCTTTGATAGATGACCTCGAGCGGTTCAGCAGCCTCGTTGACCAGCTCGCGCCACACGGGTGTATCGCCAAAAGTCAAGGCGCTCGTGCCCGGAGTAGTCCCCGCTAGAAAGCGCACCACCGCCACCTGCTGCGTGCCGTGCGTGAAGCTCTGTCCGGCGGGGTAGGCGACACCCAGGCCCAACCCACCGCTGGGGGCGAGGTTGGTGTTGGCGTTGAGCGTGGCGCCCGCGGGCGCGCTGTTGCTGAGCGCTTCACGAAACCCGAGCCGGGCGACGTCAAACCGCAAGCTCAAGCCGGCCGCGTTTTCGTCGCCGGCGGCGAGCAGTTGCACCGGCAGATCGAACTCGTTGCCGGTGGCGACGCTGGTGTTGGGCGCGCGCACCACTCGGGGCACCGTCAGCGTCGCCACGCTGCTGGTCGCAGCGCCGACGAGGTTCGTCACGATCGCGCGGTAGCCGCCGGCGTTGGTGGGGTGTGCGCTCGGTAGGACCAGCGTGCGGCTCGTGGCTCCCGCCAGGTTTACGCCGTTGAACTGCCATTGGTAAGTGAGCGGGACGCTGCCGCCGGCCAGAACCGTGAAGGTGGCGGGACTGAAGATGGGAACGGTCTGGCTCTGCGGGTCGGTGACCACGGCGGGGGCGGTCGAAAGCACTGTCACCGCGCCGCTCGAGAAGGCGACGAGCCGGGGGTTGCCTAACACGTCGGCCAGCTCCCGCCGAACGGGCGCGTCGCCAAAGTCCACCACGGCCGGCTCCGCCAGATCACCGGCCTGGAACTCCACCTGCAACAGCACCGATACACCGGCGGGGAACCGCTCACCGCCTTGCCGTGTCAGGCCCACACCCAGCCGGCCGGCGGCGACCTCGTTGGTGTTGAGCAGCAGCGCAACGCCCACCAGGCTGCCGCCCAGGCGCGCCTCGCGATAGACCAAGCGCGCCGGGTCGAACACCAGACTAAACCCAACCGCGTTTTCGTCCCCCAAACCGACCAGCTCGACCGGCACTTCGACTTCGCCGCCGGTGGCGACGCTCCGGTTGAGGGCGCGCACCAGCCGCGGCGTGGCCGAGATGGCGAGGCTAGCGTTGGCGCTGGTCGTCGAGCCGGCCTCGTTGCTCACTTGCACCGAGTAGTTCCCCGAGCGCGCCGTGGTCAGGTTGGTGAGCAGGAGGGTGCGATTGGTTTCGCCCGCCAAGTTGTTGTTATTGAACTTCCACTGGTAACGCAAAGGCGGACTGCCCGTGGCAGCCACAGCGAAGACGACCGCTTCGCCCGCGGAAGCTACTTGGCTTTGGGGCGGGAGCACGACGGCGGGCGGAAGGAGCGCGGGCAGCACCGTGAGCGTCGCCACTTGGCTGGTGACGCTGCCGCCAAAGTTGGCGACCACGACGCGAAAGTCGCCCGACTGGTTGGTGGCGACACTGCTGAGCGGGAGGCTGGGATTGGTCGCGCCGGCGAGGTTGGCGCCGTTGAACTGCCATTGGTAAAGCAGCGGAGCGCTGCCACTGGCCAGGACACTGAAAGTCACAGTGGCGCCGGCATAGACGGTTCGATTGGTGGGGTGCGTGACGATCGCCGGCAGAAACAAGGGCGTGATGGTCACGAGGCCATTGCTGTAGGCGGTGGGCAGCAGATGGGCGGCGGCGTCCACCGTTTCGCGCACCACGGGCGAGTCGCCAAAGGCCAGGGCCGCATTGGTCACCGCCGTGCCGGCCAAAAACCGGAGAACCAGTAGTTCATTCGTGCCGGCGCTGAACCGCTGTCCAGCGGGCTTGGCCAAACCGTAGCCCACCCGCCCCGCGCCGAGCGCGTTGGTGTTCACGTAGAGCGCCACGCCCACGGCGCCCGCGCCGGGGCTTTCGCCTCGGTAGCTCAAGAGCGCCGGATCGAACCCGAGACTGAAACCGAGCGCATTCTCCTCGCCCACCGCGATGAGCTGGACCGGCAGCGCGATTTCTTGCGCGCCGACCACCGTGACGTCCGGCACGCGCAAGGCCCGGGTTTGAGCGCCGAAGCCCGAGGGAACAACGCCCAGCAGCCAGGCGAACAGGAGCACGCCCAGCGGCCCCGTCCATTCCCCCGCTGCCCTAGCCTTGCACCTGTCCTTGGAGCGCGGGTCTGTGACCCGCAGCACCTCGGGGCGATCCAAGCCAGCTCCTTGACCCTCCGGCGCGCCAGAGCTGGTGTCCGGGAATCGCACGAACGATTTCATGGCCGGCAAGGGGTGTGGGTGCGGAATCAACCGCTGCCGCTTACGGCTCGAGCACGGCCCGATAGAAGCGCCGGTTGAACTGGCCGGCCGCCGGATCTTGAATCCACTCGAACCCAACACCCGCAGTCCGCGTCTCGAGCAGTTGCCAGTGGACCAAATCCGTCGAAGCCTCGACCCGATAGGTTTCGCCGACCTCGCCGCTGAGGCCCAGCTCCGCCCGGCCACCGGTCAGGCGCACCTGCGGATTCAGGCGGCCCGGCTGGACCAAGTGAATCGCGCCGGCCCGGTAAGCCGCGGGTTGCACCTCGGCCGTGACACTGGCGACCTCGCGCGCCGCGGGCTGGTCGCTGAACCTGACCCCGGTGGCGCCGCTGCTGCCGATGGCCGTAAACCGCGCCTGGATGAGCACCGACGCCCCAGCCGCGAAACTGCCGCCTGCCGGCTTGGCCAAGACGATGCCCAGCAAGCCCTGATCCGCCTGCGCCGCGTTGACCTGCAGGGCGGCACCCGCCGCGCCCTCCCCCAACTCGATTCCGCGATAGGCTAATCGAGCGGGATCGAATGCCAGGCTGAAACCAACGGCGTTCTCGTCACCCGCGCCCAGCAGCTCCACCGGCAGACTGAAGCTTTGGCCCAGGACCACCTTCGCGTCAGCGCACCGCACCAGGCGCGCCCCGGACTCGGCGCCCTGCGCCGCGGCTCGTGGCAAGCGGCTGCCGTCGGTGCGCGCCTCCAGGGAGGCGAGCCCCACCCCGCCGCCCGCCGGCGCGTTTGGGCCACCGGCGGCCGTGAGCGGGTCGAGCCCCGCGGCGTAGCGACCGGCCTGCGTCCAGTCGGCCACACTCAGCACTCCGTTGCCCAGCGGGAGTGTGCCAGCCAAGGTGTTGGTGCGTGGGGCGCAGTCGGCCCGCATGAATTCGCTCGAGCTCAGCACGCTCTCCAGGCCCACCACCAGCCGGCCAACGCGGACCCAGTCGGAGACGGTGACGCTGTTGTTGCCGTAGGGGGTGGGCATCACGTCGGCTTCGAAGCCGCCGGCGCCGACGCCATCGACGATCAGCGTGGCAACTTGGCTGGTGACCGCGCCGTGGGCGTTGGTCACGACCACGCGGTAGTCGCCCACCTGGTTGGTGGTCACGTTGGGGAGCGTGAGCAGGCTGGTGTCGGCGCCCGGAATCGGCAGGCCGTTAAAGAGCCACTGGTAAACCAGCGTCGGCAGGCCGCGCGCGGTCACGCCAAAGCTCACCGTCGAACCGGCGGCCACGCTTTGGCTCTGGGGCGGCGCGATAATCACGGGCCCGAGGTCTGAATAGTTGCGATAGTAAGCGGTGGCGATGGCGCCGGCATTATTGTTCCTCGAGGCGGTGGCCAGACCGAGCAAGCCCGCCGCGGGGAAGTCAATGGTCAGCCTCGCGTATTCGGTCCAGTTGGCGCCGTCGGCGCCGCGATAGGCGATGAACTGGTTGCCCGCCCGCTTGAGCCGGACCCAAACGTTCGGAAAGGCGGGCACTGTCGGCCGGGCATAGCTTGGCCACTCAGCGCCCGCGCTGCCGGGACTCGAACGCACCAAGGCCCAGTAATTGTTGCCGCCCTCGGGGTGATTCACGCACGCATACACGCGCCGGCTGTTGGGGGCGGTCGATTCGCGCCACATAAGGCCGGCTTGACTGTAGGTGTCAGCCCGGTCCAGGCGGCTCACTTGAACGCGCACGTCGAAGTCGCCGGGCCGGTTTTCGAAGGCGAAGTGGCCAGCGTCACTGCCCTCCCAGTAGTAATCATAGCCGCCCGCGCTCATCTCGAAATCCGTCCCGTCGAAGGTCAACGTCGCACCCGCTTCCCGCGGGTTGCTACCGGGGCTGCCGAGATCGCGTGACTCCATGGGCAGGATCGAGCCGGCAAAGGACCGGTTGGTCACGTTGCCCAGTGGATCGGCCAGGTTGGCAACGCTCAACGCAATGGACTCGCCGACCAGCGCGCTCACGTGCAAGGCCACTTGCCGCCCGTTGGCTTGCAGGAGGGCCCGCGTCGGCGCCGTGCCGTTGACGCGGTAGTTGGCCGGGTTGGTCGCAAAGGCGGGTGCGACAGGCTCATCGAAGGTCACGCCCACCCGCGCGCCGTTCTGGAGCGCGAAGGCGGCCACCAATACGGGCGGCGCGGCGTCGAGGGTGAAGGTGCCCGTGAACACATCCTCGCCGGCTTCGCCACTGAGTCCATCGCTGTCCTGATCCATGCCGCTGAGGTTGCCGGCCGCCTCGTCGATGGCCGGGCCGATGCGCACGGTGTACAGGCCGTCAGCGGCTTGAGGCGCGAAGCCGATCCGATAGGTGTTGCCGGAGACCACCGCCACGCTCCCCACCGCGATCGGGCCTCCCGGCCCGGCGAGCACCACGTCGCTGCTGGTGAAGGAGGCGGCCTCAATGGGGATGTCGAAAGTCACCTCGACCGAGCTGAGTGGCGGCGTCAAGACCCCGGCCGGTGCCATATTCGTGATCCTTGGCCCGCCCAGGTTGGCGAGGAAGCCGGCGTCAAAGGCGAGCGAATTGGTCGTGGGCGAGAGCAGCGTGTTGAGCTGGACCATCCGTCCACCCAGGAAGGCGAACACGGGCACGTTGTTGAGAATCAGCCGAGAGCGGTTGAGCAAGCTCAGGCCCTGGCCGTCGAGGCCATAGAGGTAGAGCGCTTCGGACTCGCCGGAAGGCCCACGCTGGCCGTTGTTCAGCCCGTCCTGGAGGCGCACCACACTGGTCTGGTTGCTGTGGCCGACGATCAATAGGCTGTAGCCGAAGTTGCGCGAGCTGGCACCGGTGGGCCCGAGGTTCTTGCCGCCCACCTCGAGTGTTTGCGGCTGGGCGCCGTCCAGTTGCACGGTGGCCGTCTCCACCACCAGGCTGTTGGGGTCGGTGTTCTCGAAGCGCAGATCGCCCTTCACGTTGAGGAGCGCGCGGTTGTTCACGTTCAGCGTGGCGGGCGGGCGCAAATACAAGCTGGCGAAGTCCAGCCGCGAGCCCGTGCCCGAGGCGGAGCATTGAGTGCGGCGCGTGACCGAGGCGTTGCCAAACCGGATCGCGCCGAGGTTGGCGGCGTTGAAGACCAGCCAGTCGTCGTTGCCGTAGGCCGGGTCCATGCCCGTGATCTGCTCCACCCCGCCCAGGTCCACCAGCCCGCCGTTGTTGGCGGCGATCGAGTAGGTCCAAGCCCCGGAGTGTCCGCCATACACTCGCAACGACTTGATCGACGCCAGGTCCAGCAGCGCCCCGATGCCGTCGGCCGCGAAGAGCGTCGGCGACCAGCGCCAATCCGGGTACAGGTCGTACGCCAACGCCGCCACCCGGAGCGCGCTGCCGCCGCTGACCGCAAGGCGCGAGGCGAACAGGTTCGTGAAGGGCGGGGCGTCGAGCGTCTTGCCCGGGCTCAGACTAACCGAGCTATTGACGAAGGCGCGCAGTTGCGGCGCCTCGACGGTGGTATTGAACCCCAAGGTAAAGGACGAGCTGTTCATCTCGGTCAAGCTCGGCAGGCTCAGCTCCGTGTCGTCAGCCAGTGTGAAGGCCGTATTGTCCACGGTCTCGAGGGCGGGCAGGGCAAACCCCGGCACCGCGAGGTTGAAGCGCGTGCGGCGGGTGACTTGCCGGAGCGAGTCGAGCAGGAGTCGCCCGCCGTTCTGCACGTTGAAAGCCAGCCAGTCATCGCCGTTGTAGTTGCCTGGGTCGGCCCCGATGGCCGTTTCCAGCCCTGACAAATCAATCACGCCGCCGTTGATGGCCGTGATCGAGTAAGTCCACGCATTGTTCCAATAGCCGACATGGGCCTCGTGCCCGCCATGCACCCTCACCCACTGGAGCGCGGAGAGGTCCAGCAGCGAGCCCGCCCCATCCGCCGAGAAGAGCGTGGGCGAGGCGCGCCAGTCGGCGGGGGCATCATAGACCGGAGCCGCCACCTGCAGGGTGCTCTCCCCGCTCACCGCCAGGCGCGAGGCGTAGATGTTGGTCACACCCCGCGAGTTGAAGGTCCGCCCAGGACTTACCGCCAGGTCCATGTTGATTAACTGCAGCAAGCTGGGCACGTTGCAGGCGCTGTTTTGGGCGAAGCTCAGCGAGCTGTTTTCCCACCGGAGCAGGTTGGGCGCGTCGAAAGTGCTGTTGACGGCCAGGTTGATGGCGCAACTGCTCAGCCGGGTGGCGTTGGGCAGGCTCAGCCGGGTGCCCTCGGCCAGTGCGAAGGTGGTGCTGTCAGCCGTTTCCAGCAGCGGCAGCTCGAACTGGGGCACCTCGAGGTTGAAGCGGGTGCGGCCGGTGATCTGGCGGAGGGAGCTGAGCCGGAGCTCGCCGCCATTGCGGGCGGTAAGCGCCAGCCAATCGTCGTTGCCGTAATCCGAAGTGCTCGCCCCGGTCAGGGTCTCCAGGCCGGATAGATCGACCAGGCCGTTGTTGTTGGCGAGCACCGAATAGGTCCAACTGCCGCCGTGGCCGCCATAGACCCGGAAGGACTTCACCGCCGCTAAGTCCAGTAGCGAGCCGGCCCCGTCCGCCGACAGGAGCGTCGGCGACCACCGCCAATCCGGATAGCCGTTATAAGCCGGCGCGCCGATGTGCAGCACCGACCCGCCACTGACGGCAAAGCGGGAGCCGAGCACATTGGTGAACGGCGGCGCAATCAGGACTACGCCGGGGCTCAAGCCGAGGCCGCTGTTGATGAAGTCCACCAGATTGGGCGCGTTGAGCGTGCTGTTGAACCCAAAGCCCAAGACACAAGCGTCCAGTTGCCTCAGATTGGGGGCATTCAGCCGGGTGCCATTGGCCAGATTGAACGCCGTGCGGTCCGCCAACTCGAGCGCCGGCAAATCGAACCGGGCGACCTGAATGTTAAACTGGGTCCGGCGCGTGACCTGGCGCAGCGAGTTGAGCCGGATGTTCCCGCCGTTGCGCACGTTGAACACCAGCCAGTCGTCCCCGTTGTAGTTGCCGGGGTCGGCCCCGATGGCCGTCTCCAAGCCGGACAGGTCGATGACCCCGTTGGTGTCGGCCGTGATCGAGTAGGTCCACGCATTGTTCCAATAGCCGATATGGGCCTCGTGCCCGCCGTGAACCCTCACCGATTTCAACGGGGCGAGGTCCAGCAGCGAGCCCTCGCCCACGGCCGAGAACAGCGTCACGAACGCGCGCCAGTCCGGCGCCAATTCGTAGCTCACAGCGCCGGCGCGCAGCCTCGCGCCGTCTCTCACCGCCATGCGCGAGGAGTAAATGTCCGTCAGCGGGCCGGGCTGGAAGTTGCGGCCGGGCATCGCCAGGATGTCGGAATTGCGGTAGGCCGCCAGATTGGTGGCCAGGAGCGTGCCGTCGCCCGTGAGGTTCAAAGGCACGTTGTCCATCGTGGTCAGATTGGGCGCATTGATGACTGTGCCTGGCCCCAGGCTCAGGTTGGCGGAGAGCATCGAGTTCAGGTTGGGCACTTCCACGATGCATCCCTGGCCCACAGTGAAAGCCGCCGACCCAAACGAGGCCAGCGCCGGCAGCCGCAGAGTGCTGTTGATGGACGAGCTGAGAGCCACGCTGCTGAGGGTGACCAGGTTCGACGCTTCGACGACGGCCCCGGCACCTAGACTGAGGGAACCGGCGCTCCAGGCCGCCAGCGCCGGCAGGCGAAGGGTGCTGTTGGTGCTCACATTGAGGTAGGTATCCGACAGGCTGCCCAGCAGCGGGAGCTCGAGCCGCGGCACGCCAACGTTGAACCGCACCCGCCCAGCCGCCCGACGCAAGCCCTCGAGCTTGATGTTCCCGCCGCTGTCGAGATTGAACTCGAGGAAGTCGTCCTGGCCGGGGCCTGTGATTTGGGTCAAGCCGGACAGGTCCACCACGCCGTTGCTGCGGGCGTTGACGGAGTAGGTCCAGGAGCCGCCATCGCCGTAACTGATGACCATCGAGTTCACCCCTTTCACATCCACCAGCGAGCCCAGGCCCACCGCGGAGAGCAACGTGGCGCTGGCGTTGTAGCGGTCCCAACCGTAACTGCTCGCGCCCACAACGATCTGCCCGCCCTCGCTCGCCCAGAGCCGAGGATTGGCCGAGAGCACCGTCACGTTGGCCGGCGCGCGGAAGGCGCTCCCGTTTCCGGCGGCCTCGATCACTCCTTTGACCAGCGCCGGGCCGCTGACCTCGAGGCCAAAGTGGTTGGTGAGACGCAGCACGCTGCCCGCCCCGAAGCTCAAGGCCTCCACCATCCCGTGGCCGGCCACATCGTAAACCAGGCTGTTGTTGTCCGGCACAATCACCGTGTAGTTGGCCCCGGCACCGTTCAGCGGCACCACGGCCGGGTTCCAGTTGCCGGCGACGCTGTAGTTCTTGAAGGCATTGCCGCCCGTCCAAGTGGCCGTTTGCGCAAAGGCCCGGGAAGGCCCCGCCGACCCCGCCAGCCACGCGAGTGCGCCCGCCAGCGCCGCCGGAACGAAGCCACGCACCCTCAGTATTCCAGCCCGTTGAGTCAGGGAACTCCTTGGCCCGGAGATTTCACACGTTCGCCGTGCCCGAAGCCGTAGTGTCGAGGTGAACTCTGCGCCACAAGCCAGGCCAGCCGCGCTTCGCGCGTGCGCCCGGCACCCAACGCGCCTCGGGGCACCAAGCGCCGCGCCTACCGTGGGGTGTTTTCCTCCAGGGGGATCCGCCGTGATCCTCGTGAGCCGCGTCATCGAATCACTCATACGCCATGCTCCGTTTGGGCCGCCCGAGTGCAAGGCCTGGGATCGGGCCATCGGTTCCGCCGCAGCCAAGAACGAACCGCTGGCAGGCTCGCTCATCAGGCTTGCTAACGTCCTACCAAAGAGGCAGCGCTCGCGCAAGTTCTTTTTCATCGCCCATCGAGTCTTCTTATGGACAGTCCAATCCGCCTGCGCGGGAATGTCTGTGCTTTACCCGCGCCGCCGCCCCTGCCATAACGGCCGCGGCCAACGACTCATGCGAACCTATCCTGTAGCGCTTGGCACGAGCAGGTGCCCCCCCCCTTGCCCTTTTTCCCCTCCGGGCCGGAAGCCCCTCCCCGCGCCGTCGTGCAACCGACTGCGCCAACACAGTTCTACCGCTTGCGGCGGCCCAGTGAGTCGCCCAGGCCGCGATCCGCGCATGGAACCAGACCGCGAACACCGCCGCCTCCGCAAACCCCCACGCCAGGTACCGATTCCCGTTCTTGCGGTTGTTCTCCCCCTCCTTCTTCCCGTTGGCGAGCCGTTCACTCTGCGCCGTCCGAGAAGACGACGCGTAATCCCCCGCACTGGCCAAGCGCCCAAACTCTCCGCTCTCCAGCATGTCAATTGTAAACGTTTGACCCCATTACTTTCACGTCCGGGCGCCCTCTCCCCATCGGATGGCTGAGCTTTCCCAATATCTTTTCTGCTGGAAGACGTGGGTATGGCCGCGGGCTTCGGCCTGGGTGATACGAGCGCCGGATGCGGCGCTGTCGTGGAAGTGCGAATTGGTC
>VHCO01000101.1 GCA_016871715.1 Verrucomicrobiota bacterium | reverse complement strand
CTCCTCCGCAGGGCTCGCCCGGTGCCCGAAAGGGGCACGCCGGTAAATATAGGGAATGAACCCTATGGCGACAACGGGGAGGGAGTGGCGGCAACGCCACTCCCTTACCCACCAAGCGGTTGTGGACTACAGCTTTGTGACCGGCGAAACCGAGCCGGTGTTGCGGGGGGTGGGGGACCGGCTCTTTGCCGGGGGCAAACAGATGGGCGGGGCGATCGCCATCGAAACCCTGAAACCGGTCTCCCAAGGCTACCTCAGTTCGCTCTGGGCGCAGGAAGCCTGGAACAAACGACGGTCGGACTCGCTGGACACGCTCACCGACCGATTCGGGCGCTGGTTCACCGCGGTGGTGGTGGCCGTGGCACTCGGCGCGGCGATCGGGTGGTGGAGCCACGACCCGGGTCGGGCATTGAAGGCGGCGGTGTCGGTCCTGATCGTGGCTTGTCCCTGCGCCCTGGCGCTGGCGGCTCCGTTCGCCACCGGCACTGCCCAGCGCATCCTCGGCCGGCACGCGGTCTTCTTGCGGGATGCACGGGTGGTCGAGGCGCTCGGCCGCGTGGATGCGGTCGTGTTCGACAAGACTGGCACGTTAACCGACGCGACCGCGGCGGAGCTTTATTTTACGGGGCGAGCTCTCGCCCCGAGTGAGCGCGACCAAGTGGCGGCAGTGGCGTGCGGTTCAGCGCACCCGCACGCCGTCCGCCTCGCCCGGACCCTCGGCGCAGCCGCCGGGCAGCGCCCGGTCCTCGGGTTCCGCGAGGTGCCGGGGTGCGGTTTGGAGGGGTGTGTCGACGGGCGAAGGGTGCGGTTAGGCTCGGCGGCTTGGCTGCGCGAGGGTGGCGTGGGGGCGCCGGAGGCGGGGCCAAGGCTAGGCGCGGCGGTGCACGTGGCGATCGAGGGGGAGTACCGGGGGTGTTTCGAGCTGGTGAATCCGTTGCGGCCGCGGGTCGAGGCAGCCGTGCGTGCCTTGGGCGGGCGGTATCGGCTGCATCTGCTGAGTGGGGATCGGGGGCGAGACCGCGAGCGCGATCGGTGGGCGCCGCTTTTTGCAGGGGAGGGGGCGATGCGATTCGAGCAGAGCCCGGAGGACAAACGGCGGTTCCTGGAGGCGTTGCAGGCGGCGGGCCAGCGCGTGCTGATGGTCGGCGATGGGCTCAACGACGCCGGGGCGCTCAAGCAGGCGGACGTTGGGGTGGCGGTCGTGGCCGGGCAAGGCGCGTTTTCGCCGGCGAGCGACGTGATCCTCGAGGCCACGCAGGTCCGGGAATTGCCGGCCCTGCTACATTTCGGGCAAAGAGTCTTGCGCGTGGTGGGATGGGGCTTTGTAATCTCGAGCGTGTACAACGTGGCAGGCATCGGGATGGCGGCCGCAGGATGGCTTTCGCCCCTGTTCTGCGCGGTGCTGATGCCCTTGAGTTCGATCAGTGTGGTGGGCTTTGTCTGCGGGGCCACACGCCGGGCGGCCGCCGCGGCCGGCTTCGCCCCGGGCGCGCCCCTGCCAGAGCGGTCGGGCGCCCCCGGCTAAGCGTATGAGCGCGGTGTACCTCTTGATTCCGGTGAGCCTGCTGGTGGCCGCAGGTTTTCTGGCGGCTTTTATCTGGGCGGTGCGCACGGGGCAGTATGACGACACCGAGACGCCCGCGCTGCGCGTGCTGACCGAGGACCCGGCGCCGCCCCGATCCAAAGGCCTGAGCCGTGTGAACCAGCGAGAGCAGCCGACATGAACGTGGAGACCTTCAAGTACGACAACCGAATCGTGCGCGCCTTTGCGCTAGCGACGGCTTTCTGGGCGTTGGTCGGCACCAGCCTCGGTTTGGTCGTTGCAGCGCAGCTTTTCTGGCCGGACCTCAACCTCAAGCTGCCCTTCACCACGTTCGGCCGCGTGCGCCCCCTGCACACCAACGCGGTGATCTTCGCGTTTGTGGGCAACGGCATGTTCGCCGGGATTTACTATTCGCTGCAACGGCTGTGCAAGGCCCGCATGTTCAGCGACGCGCTGAGCTGGTTCAACTTCTGGGGCTGGAACGCCATCATTGTGGGCGCGGCGGTGACGCTGCCGCTGGGTCTCACCACGAGCAAAGAGTACGCCGAGTTGGAGTGGCCGATCGACCTGGCCATTGCGGCGGTTTGGGTGGCGTTTACGGTGAACCTGATGGGGACGATCCTGCGGCGGCGGGAGAAGCACATGTATGTGGCCATCTGGTTTTACATCGCCACGGCCGTCACGGTGGCGCTGCTGCATATCGTGAACTCGTTGGCGGTGCCGGCGGGTTGGTTCAAGAGCTACTCGATCTACGCCGGCGTGCAGGATGCCCTAGTCCAGTGGTGGTACGGCCACAACGCCGTCGCCTTCTTTCTCACCACGCCGTACCTGGGGCTGATGTATTACTTCTTGCCGAAGGCGTCGGATCGCCCCGTCTTCTCCTATCGCCTCTCGATCATCCACTTCTGGGGGCTCATCTTCATCTATATCTGGGCGGGCCCGCACCACCTGCTTTACACCGCCCTGCCCGACTGGGCGCAGTCCCTGGGAACGGTCTTCTCGGTCATGCTCGTGGCGCCTTCGTGGGGCGGGATGCTCAACGGGTTACTGACGTTGCGCGGGGCATGGGACAAAGTCCGCCAAGACCCGACGCTGAAGTTCATGGTGGTGGCGGTCACGGCCTATGGCATGGCCACCCTCGAAGGGCCTACGCTCGCCCTCAAGAGTGTCAATGCCCTGTCCCACTACACCGATTGGACCATCGCCCACGTGCACACCGGCGCCTTGGGGTGGAACGGCTTTCTGACCTTCGGCATGCTTTACTGGCTGTTGCCGCGGTTTTATCGCACCACCCTCTGGTCGGTGAAGCTGGCGAACTGGCACTTCTGGGTCGGGTTGTTGGGGATGATGTTCTATGTGGTGCCCATGTATGTCAGCGGCGTGACCCAGGGCCTCATGTGGCGCCAGTTCACCAACGACGGTTTCCTCCAGTACGGCAACTTCCTCGACACGGTGATCCGCCTCATCCCCATGTACCAACTGCGCGCCCTGGGCGGGGCCCTGTACGTGGTGGGCATCGGGTTGATGATCGTCAACTTGTACCGCACGGCCAAGAGCGGCCAGTTCCTTCCAGACCAGGAAGCGCAAGCGCCAGCCCGGACGCTCCCCGCCAAGCCCGCCCCGCGTCACCCGTGGACTCACCGCTGGCTGGAAGGCGTGCCCGTGACGTTCACGGTCCTCACGACGGTGGCCGTGCTCATCGGTGGCTTGGTCGAGATCCTGCCACTGTACCTGATCAAGTCCAACGTCCCCACCATCGCCCAGGTCAAACCCTACACGCCCCTCGAACTGCTCGGTCGCGACCTCTACATCCGTGAAGGCTGCGTGGGTTGCCATTCCCAGATGGTGCGGCCGTTCCGTTCGGAAACCGAGCGGTACGGTGAATACTCGAAGGTGGGCGAGTTCGTGTACGACCATCCGTTTCTCTGGGGGTCGAAACGCTCAGGACCCGATCTGCACCGCGTGGGGGGGGAAGTACCCAGACGCCTGGCACTACAACCACCTCGAGAATCCTCAATCGACCTCGCCCCGGTCCATCATGCCCGAGTACCCGTGGCTCGTCTCGAGGCGCCTGGACACCTCTGTGCTGCCGGCACGGATTCGCGCGTTGCGCCGCGTGGGGGTGCCGTACCCCGAGGGTTTTGAAGACCAGGCGGCCGCTGCCCTTGCGGCCCAGGCCGGGACCGTCGTCACCAACCTCAAGGTCGGCTCCGTGCCGGCCGAACCGGACCGCGAGATCATCGCCTTGATCGCGTATTTGCAGCGGTTGGGCACCGACATCAAAGGGGCGCCTGAGAGCACGGCGCCGAAGTTGGCGGCGGAGTGAACGAGGCCAGCGATGATCCAAAACGCGCTCCAACGAATCGGTGGCATCGAGGCTTACGGCCTCGTGTCGATGGGCCTGTTCATGCTGGCCTTTCTGGTCGTGGTGGTCCGTGCCGCACGGCTCAAGAAGGCCCACCTCGACACCCTGGCCGCGCTGCCTTTGGATGATCGACCCAACTCGAACGAAGGAGACTGCGCATGAGTGACGCCCCTGATCCGCTCCTGCTCGACCACGAGGCCGACGGTATCCGCGAGTTGGACAACCAACTGCCCCGCTGGTGGGTTTGGCTGTTCAACCTCACCATCCTGTTCGCCCTCTGCTATCTCGGGTTTTACCATGTCTGGGCCAAGGGCGACCTGATGCTGGCGGAGTACCAACGCGAGATGGAGATCGGCGACGCCATCAAGGCCAAGGCCCTCGCGCAGTTCGAAGCCGACCTGGCCACGCTGGTCCCCCTCGAAGACGAACCTGCCCTCGCCCAGGGCGGCCAGATCTTCGCGCAAATGTGCGCCCCTTGCCACCGTGGCGACGGCGGCGGCTTGGTCGGACCCAATCTGACCGATGACTACTGGATCCACGGTGCCGCCTTCAAAGACAACCTCCGCACCATCTACCACGGTGTGCCGGATAAAGGGATGGTCTCCTGGAAGAACTTGCTGAAACCGCGCGAGGTCCTCGCCGTCGGCAGTTACATCTATACCCTGCGCGGCACTCAACCCCCGAAACCCAAGCCGCCGGAGAACCAGGCCCCGGCCAATGTCCCCAACATCTACGAGTAGCGTCGCCTCGCCAGCCCGTGAACCTGGCCCCGCGGCGCCCGCGCAGCCGTCGAACCCCCGCGGCGACCGTGGCGACGAAATCAGGCCGGAAGGCGGCTCGGCCATCCAAGCGGCCGACTGGACGGATTTTCGCGATCACTTGGCTACTGCCGACGCGGCGGGCCGCCGCCGCTGGGTTTACCCGCGCCAGCCGCAAGGCCGCTACTATCGGGCGCGCCAGTGGCTGAGCTACGGTTTGTTGGTCCTGCTCTTTGCCGGGCCGTTCCTTCGGATCGAGGGCAACCCAGTGTTCTTGATGGACGTGGTCCAGCGCCGGTTCGTGATCTTGGGACAGGTGTTCTGGCCGCAGGACGGAGCGATCCTGGCCTTTGGGCTGCTGTTGTTCTTGACCGCCATTGCCGTTTTCACCGCCGCGTTTGGTCGGCTGTGGTGCGGTTGGACTTGTCCGCAGACCGTGTTGATGGAGCTGGTGTTTCGCCGGATCGAGTATTGGATCGAGGGGCGACGCGCCCGCCAACGCGCGCTCGCAGCGCAGCCCTGGACACCCGCTAAGTTGATCAAGAAGGGAGTTAAGCAGGCGCTGTTCCTGGGGCTCTCGTTCGCGATCGGCAACACCCTGCTGGCGTACCTGATCGGCAGCGAAGCCCTCCTCGGTATCGTCACCGACGACCCGCGACTCCACCTGCAGGGGTTGGCGTTCATGGGGCTGTTCACGCTGCTCTTCTACGCCATCTTCGCCCGTTTCCGCGAACAAGCCTGCACCTTCATCTGCCCTTACGGCCGCTTCCAAGCCACCCTGATCGACGAAAACAGCATCGTCGTCGCCTACGACCATCGCCGCGGCGAACGACGCGCCCACCTCCAGCGCCAGGTGCCAGCCGCGCGCCGGCGCGAGCTTGGCCAGGGGGATTGCATCGATTGCCACCAGTGCGTGGCCGTCTGCCCCACCGGCATCGACATCCGCAACGGCACCCAAATGGAATGTGTCCACTGCACCGCCTGCCTCGACGCCTGCGACGCGATCATGGACCGCATCGGCCGACCCCGCGGCCTGATCCGCTACGCCTCGCTCGACGGCGTCGAGCGAGGCGAACCGCTGCGCCTCACGGCCCGGATTCTGGCCTACAGTGCGCTCTTGCTCTTGCTGGGGGGTGGCTTGGCGGCGCTGCTGCTCACGCGGTCCAATCTGGATGCCACCTTACTGCGCGCTCCCGGAGCCCTGTTCCACCTCACCGCCGAGGGGCGCGTCAACAACCTTTACCAACTCAAGTTGGTGAACAAAAGCGCGCACGAACTCCCGGTCACTCTGAAACTCGAAAACCTCGACGGCCAACTCCTGCTGGCGGGCGGCAACATCCGCGTGCCTGCCCAGCAACTGCTCCAGACCTCGGTCCTGGCCGAACTGCGCCGCGACCAGGTCCCCGGCGGAACGGTGGACTTGGTCGTGGGCGTGTACACTGAGGGCAAGCGCGTCAGCCGCCTCAAGACGGTGTTCATAGGCCCGCGAGACACCCCGCCTCCCTCCTCGTGAGTACCCCGCCCCATCCCGCACGCCCCAACCGCTGGCCAAGCGCCATCGCGGCCGCGTTTGGACTGTTCGGCTTGGGTACCGCGGTCCTGGTTGGACTCTGCCTGTGGCACGGAGTCGACCTGGTCAGCGCCGACTACTACGACCGGGAACTTCGCTACCAAGAGCAACTCGAACGGATGGCGCGAACCCGCGCCTTGGGGAGCGGCCTCGAGGTGACCTACGACCTCGACGCGGACGCGATCCGCATCCGGTTGCCCTCTCGGGGGCAGGACCCACCGCCCACCGGCGTGATCCACCTCTATCGGCCCGCCTCAGCCCAGGAAGACCGACGCCTGACCTTGGACCTGGACCCGACGGGCCGACAGACCCTGGACGCGCGTGCGCTCAAGCCGGGCTTGTGGCGAGTTCGCCTCACCTGGAGTCTGGCAGGGCAAGAATACTATGACGATCAGAAGGTCCACATCCGACGGCACGGCGCGTAGACGCCCTCCCCGAGGCCGTGGGGCTTGCGGGTCGAGAGCGTCGTCGCGCCTGGATTCCTCACCGATGAAACCTCAGTAAGGACGCGGCTTCATGGAGTATTGGACCGCCCTGTTGTTAGGCTTGGCCGGCAGTCTGCACTGCGCCGGGATGTGCGGCCCGCTGGTGTTAGCGCTGCCACCGGGGTCGACTCCCAGCCAACACCTGTGGGGACGCGTCGCCCACAGCATGGGTCGCTTGACCACCTACGGTCTACTGGGAGTCGCCTTTGGGCTGATTGGCCAGTCCTTCGCCCTGGCCGGTTGGCAGCAAGCCGTGTCGATCGGCCTAGGCCTGTGCTTGCTCGTGGCGGTCTGGGGATGGCGAAAACCGAGCCTCCAATTCCGTTTCCAGCGGTTTGACGCGTGGCTCAGGCCAACGCTGGCCCGCTGGCTGCGCCGGCGCACGCCGGGTGCGCTCTGGGTAGTCGGTCTGCTGAACGGGCTGCTGCCCTGTGGGCTGGTTTACGCGGCCTGTGCCGGCGCCGTCGTGGCGGGCACAGCCTGGCAGGGCCTGCTCTACATGCTGGTGTTTGGCCTGGGTACCGTGCCCATGCTCCTGGGCTTGGCCCTGATCGGCCGGTTCGCCCACCTCGCTTGGCGGCTGCGACTCCAGCGACTGGTCCCGGTCAGCCTCGGGTTGGTGGCCGGTCTGCTGATCCTCCGAGGGCTGGGGCTCGGCGTTCCCTACCTGAGTCCCAAGCTGGGCCGCGCCGGGACCACGCCCGCCTGTCATGAGCCTACCGGGGCCGCTTCCAGATTGGCACCACCCGCTTCATCTCCTCGATGAGCCAGCCGCAAGCCGCCAGGGCTTCGCCCCGATGCGGCGCCACGACCTCGATCCATAGCGACGCCTCGCCCGCCTGCACGAAACCCGTTCGGTGCACGAGCCGCACCGAGGCCAGCGGCCACCGCTGCGCTGCCATGTCGAACAGGAGACGGAACTGGTGCTCCGCCATCGGCACATAAGCCTCGTACTCGAGGCCGCGAATCGGTTGGCCCGCCTCGCTCCCCCGGACCACACCGGTGAACGAAACCACGGCGCCCATGTCCGATCGCCCCGCCCTCGCCCGCACGAGAGCCGGTTCATCGATCGGGTCAGGGGTGATGATCAACTCGCGGTGCATCGCGCCTGCTTCGCCCTCGTGCCTTCTCCCACCCGCCCACCGCTCAGCCGCCCTGGACGGGCGGGAACAGCGAGACCTCGTCGCCGTGCGCCAGCACGTAGTCGCGCGTCTGGTAGTCGACCCCGACCGCCAAGAGCGTGGACCTCTCGAACGCGGCGAGCTGCGGAAAGCGGCGGTACAACTGCGCGAGCAACTGGCCCAACGTGCTGCCCGCCGCAACCGCCTCGAGGGCGGTCGCACAGCCCGCCAGGTCCTTGAAGTACGAATGCAGCAAGACCCGCACGTGCACCTCCCCGGGAGGCTGTGAAGTGGCCGCCCGTTGGCCAGGGGCTGGAGCCGAGGACGGGCCGATTGGAGGTGTGGTTTCGGGCATGGGTTCTCAGGTCTGGTAGAGCTCCGGCCGCAGCACCCCCACAAAAGGCAGGTTGCGGTACCGTTCCGCGTAGTCCAAGCCGTACCCAACTACGAACAGGTCTGGGATCACAAAACCGATGTAATCGGCCGTCACCGGCTCGAGGCGCCGGGCCGGTTTGTCCAGCAACACGCACGTCT
The DNA here is from genome assembly GCA_016871715.1 of Verrucomicrobiota bacterium. Classification (GTDB taxonomy): domain Bacteria; phylum Verrucomicrobiota; class Verrucomicrobiia; order Limisphaerales; family J093; genus VHCO01. Next base: position 17,759 of record VHCO01000101.1, on the reverse strand, counting down.
TGACCGAGCGCGGCTCGAGTTGGCGCAGCTTGGCCAGCACACCGCGGAGCGTGCGGCCTGTGTCGAGGATGTCATCCACCACGAGCACATCGCGGCCGTCGAGCTCGAGGCGCAGTTCCTTCGTGAACACCAAATCGCGCGCTGTGCTGCCCTCCCGGTAGCTCGAGACACCCATGAAATCCAGCCGCAGCGGAATTGCCAAGTGCCGCAGCAAATCTGCCAGGAACAACACCGTGCCCGTGAGCAGCGCCACCACGATCAAGTCCTTGCCCACATAGTCCCGCGTCACGGCCCGGGCGAGTTCGTTCACCCGCACCTTTAGCTGGGCCTCGGTAATCAGCACAGCGCGCACGTCCGCTCGCCAGCGAGCCGGCACGGCGTTGGCCTCGGTGACGTGCCTAGGCTGGGCGAGGAGGTTCATGCCGTGAGCTCGACCAGATGGGCCGCGCGTTCGCGTCGTCCGCCCGGGTGCGACCGCCATCCTGCGACTGCCTGGATGCCGCGGCGGTCATCGAGCGCCCTTCGAGGTCGATCGGCGTCGAGCCTGCCGGTTGGCCGCACGCCCCTGCGCCCGTCGAACGCCTGCCGCATTTGCAGCGCCTTACGCAACTGGTCCGCTGACGACATCCAACTAAGATTGGCGCCATACGTACCTGAGGCAAGCTTCAACTCCGGCGCTCGAAACTCATGCGCCCAGTCTCGGCAAGGGTCAACGGCGTCGGACACGCCCACCCTTGCCGAACGCCCACGGACCGCTATTGTATCGCCGTGAGTCAGGCGCCTCCTGTCATCGAGACCGAAGTGGTCAACGAGGAACCGCCGCTGGGCGCTCGGCGCGCCGGCGGCAGCGGCCCGCCGGTGCATCCTCTAGCGGCGTTCTTGCTCTTGGTGGTGGACAATCTCTGGAATCTCGGCGATTGGCTGGTGCTCGACTGGATCGTCACTATCCCGCTGAGTTTCTTGTCGGTGTTTGTGCCCACCTTCGTTATCCAGAAGACCCTCCAGCGCAATTCGTTCTTTCGCGCCTTGGCCTACGCCCTCTTGCTGGGAGTGGTGGCCGCGGTACCGACCTCGGTCACCGGGACCCCGGTCGGGCTGGCGATCCTGGCTTGGACGGGCATCCACCGCCTGGTCGGCAAGGCGCCGGCGCGATCGTGAGCGCGTCGCGTCTCCCCTGACCTGTGAGGCCCAAGTCGTCAGGTGACCCGCTAGGAACCGCGCCCGATAACCCCAACCCCCAGCTCCCCTAAGCCAGGCCTGTCCCCTCTATGTCAAAGTCCGTTCCGCATTTGCCTGTTCTCCGGCTCGGCCGTCCCTACGAGAGCCTCGACCGGTTCGAGGTCAAAGATCATCGCACCGGCGAAGTCAAAGCCCTGGTCTCGAGCGTCAACGCCGGCATCATCCGCAAAGACCTGCAGACAATCGCCGCCGCGCGCGCCGCGCTCAGCCGCTTGACAGCGGCGCAGCTCATCGACTGCTCCGCCCAAGCCGGCGAACTGTTCCTCAACGGCACGCTGCCCCTGGGCGACCAAGGCCACACCCAGAGCGCGGACGACTACGTGCAGACGCTCTCGAGCACGAGCGGGCTGCCCTGGAATATGGTCCGGCGCAACATGGAGAAGATCCACCACGCCCTGACGCATATGCAGCCGGTGCTCAACGGCCTCAGTCGGGGCTTGGACCTCAGCATCTTGGATAGCGGATTTGGCGAGCAGTTCGGGACGCGGCTGAGTTTCTTCCCGACCACCCAGGCGCTCGGGTTAGTGATGCCCAGTAACTCGCCGGCGGTGAACTCGCTCTGGTTGCCGGCCGTGGCCCTCAAAACGCCCGTCGTGCTCAAGCCAGGCCGGGATGAGCCCTGGACTCCCTACCGGTTGATCCAGGCGTTTGTCGCCGCCGGCGTGCCGGCCGAGGCATTCGGTTTTTATCCTACCGATCACGAGGGAGGCGCTGAGATCCTCCGCACCTGCGGCCGGGCGTTGCTGTTCGGGGACAGCTCGACCACCGCTCCCTACGCCCACAACCCGGCCATCCAAATCCACGGCCCGGGTTGGAGCAAGATCTTGATCGGAGACGACTGCATCGAGTCGTGGCGCGACTACCTCGACGTCATGGTTGGCGCCATCAGCGACAACGGCGGCCGCTCCTGCATCAACGCCTCCGCCATCGTGGTCCCCCAACACGCCGCGTCGATCGCCGAAGCCCTGGCCCAACGCCTCGGCCCCCTCGAACCCAAGCGACCCGACGATCCCCACGCTCGCTTGTCCGGCTTCGCCAACCCGAAGATGGCCGACGCGATCGATGCCCAGATCGAAGCGGGCCTGAAAACCCCGGGCGCCATCGACGTGACGGCACAGTATCGGCCTGGGCCGCGCAAGGTCGAGTTCGAAGGTGGCACGTATTTGCGGCCGACGATTCTCCTCTGCGATTCGTTCCAGCATCCGTTGGCCCGCCGCGAGTTTCTCTGCCCGTACGCCAGCGTGATCGAGTTGCCCCAAAGCGAGATGCTCGGTCAGATCGGCTACACGCTCGCCGCGAGCCTGATTACGCGCGACTCCCAGTGGATCGACCAAGCCCTCGCCTGTCCGCACCTCGGGCGGGTGAACCTCGGCCCCCTCTCCACCATGCAGGTCTCCTGGGACCAACCGCACGAAGGCAACCTCTTCGAGTTCCTCTGGCAACGCCGCGCCCTCGAACGAGGGTGGTAACGCTTAATACCGCTGCCGCTTGGGCCGTACCCCCACTTTGCCTAGGTCGATGGGCTGAAAACCCATCCGCAACGCGGGCGAAGTCACTTTGAGCCGGAAATCGAGTCGCTTGGGGCTTACGAAGAATGGGTTGGTAATCCGGGAATGGAGATCGTGGCCGCGCTGCTGCCACTCCGCGAACGTGGCGCCGGCGAAGCGCATCGTGTCCGGTCGGGCATCGGGCCGGGCATCGAAGTAGACGTTGCGGTCCAGTTCGAACTTGTTGCTCGACCACTGGCCGCCTAGCAGTGCGCCCGAGTCGAAATACACGATGTTCCGCTCGAAGATGAAGGAGATGTGCTCTTCCTCGCGGGAACGGATCAGTTGGTGCTCGCCGTTGAGGGCGAAGACGTTGTTGCGGACGATATTGCCCCGGCCGTAGTGTTGGTGGAACCCGGCGCTTTGGCAGCGGAACACCACGTTGCTCTCGAGCACGATCTCACTGCTGCCCTCGTCCGTGTACAGCCCCCAGCCACCATAGCTGGACGCGTTCACGTCGTGGATGAGGTTGTTGTGGATGAGGGTGCCCTTTTGGATCCCCAGCGTGTAAATGGCGCCCAGGTCGCTGAGCCGATGCTGCCCAAGGTCATAAAGGTGATTGAACTCGATCCGGTTCTCTCGACACGGCGTCTCCTGGTAGCCCCAGTTCCAACCCACCGAAATCGCCGTGTAGTAGAGGTCGTGGATCCGGTTATGGGCCACCACATTCTGCCCGCTCTGCAGAATCAACACCCCCACCGCCGACGGATAGACCCGCCCCAGGCCGCTGAGGTGATTGTCCGCAATGACATGGCCGTGGCAGGCGTCCTGCGGACCTTCGCGGACTACGGTCTCCCCCACGCGTACGCCGCCCGCCCCTAGATCGAGGAATTCGTTGCCCGTGATCCGGAAGCGCTGGCAGCCGCGCCCCAACTCGATCCCGTACCCCGCTAGGCGCGTAAAGCCGCAATCCTCGATCAGGCAGTCCGTGGCCGCCTCCGCGCGGATGTCGCCCCGAATCTCGACCGCCGCCTGCACGTCCGCATAACCCTCAGGCCCAAGGGTCCAGTCCGTGTCTGCAAACTGTATCCCCCGCACGACGACATGTCGGACCGGCCGTTGTGCGGCAGCGTCGCCTTGAAAGACCAAGAGCTCCTTCAGCGCTGGCGCCACCACCTCTGCCTGGGTCAAATCCTCATTGAACCCAGGCCAGTACGTCACCCGATTCGTACGCCGATCCAAATACCATTCGCCCGGCTGATCCAGACCGTCGGGCGCGTTCTCGATGTGGTACCGCGCGTTGGCCTCCCGATTGGACGGGCGCGGATCCCCGGCCAACGTGGCCACGTGGTTGGTCGCATCGACCGACCGGATCTCCATGCGCAGATCCGCCCAGGCCAGCAACGCGTGCACCTCCACGTCCCCAGCCGTGGCCCAGTCCGGTTTCACTTCCCCCGGCGCGAACTTGAGCTGCACCGGCTTGTCTTGCGGGCTCTCGCCTTGGATGCGGTAAAAACCCTGGTTCGGCGTCCGCGCCCGTTGCTTGCGTTGGCCGTTGACGAAAAGTTGGCGGAAATGCCACGCCCCCTCCGGCCCGGTGGGCACTTCGGCCTGCCACACCTCCGGCCGCGCAGGCACCTTGGTCCAGCCGGTCAAGGCCCGACCGCCGCTCAAGACCGGCTGCGTGCCGGGATAAGCCGCGATGACCAAGGGATAATCGGCGCTATGCCCGGAGTCCTCCGGCGTGAGCGTCACCGGCGCTTGGAGCTCGAACCGGCCATGGTGCAGCAGGACGCTGACGCCCTTGTACTCGCCAGGGTATTGCTGGCGGATCGCGCGCGAGGCTTTCAGCGCGCCCGCGAGCGTGGCCAAGGGGCCATCGGTGCCGGCGTAGTTGGGCTGCGTCGGCAAGCCGGACCAAACGTCGTTGCCGTTGGTGGCCACGTTCAGCACCAAGGTGCGAGCGTGGGCGCCAACCCACTCCGCCAGCCCCAAGCTCAGCATCAAAGCCAGTGCCCGTTGCATCTCCAGTCCGATCGCCTCTGAGGATCGGCCCCTATTGAACCCAAGTCCGACGACGCTGCAACCTCAAACCGCCTCGAGCCGCCGAGGCGCCGAGGTCCCACCCCGCGGGTAGAAGCTTCCGCTCCTCACTGGGCAACCACACGGTAGAAGCGCATCGAGGCCGCCCCTGCGTCCAGCATCGTCTTCAATGCCCCATTGCCAATCACCGCGCTCGAGCGGGAGACCCAAGTCCCCTCCGCCAAGGTGTCCTTCGACTCTAACTGGTAGCTCACGCCCGCTTCGGACAAGAACGACACGCGGAACCCAGCCGAATCTCGTTCGGGATTCACCAAGCGAACCGGCGATGGGCGAGCCGGCACGAAGATCAGGTAATTGAGCTGCACCGTGTTCTTGGTCAAGTCCTGCTGCGGACCGCCTACCGTTAGGCGGAACGTCTTCTCCCCGCCCCACGCCAACACCTGCGGCTGATCGGCCTCGTCCAGGAGCGGAAAGTAGCGATAAGCAGAGATGTGGCCGGTGTTGGTCAACCGGAACGCGCCCAACTGGGTCGTCTCCTGGTTCGGTTGGGTGCGATCGCCGGTGACCTCCGCGAAGAGCAGGTCCTGGCCCACAATGCTCGAAAGCCGCGCCCAGACATGGTAGCGCCCCGGCGCAAACACGCGCGTGTAGTTGAGCCATTCGCCGCCTTCGGTTCGCTGCACCTGGTAATCGGGCAAGCCCAGGCTGGCGTGCTCCGCCAGCGGTGTGTCGTTGGTCGATACGGTCATCTGCCCCTGAAATGGATCGATGTGCAAGTAATAGAGCGACCCAGCCGCAGTCCCCACGCGATCCTCGACCCGATACGCGCGATAGTCGTTCTCCGGATTCGACCGGCGATCGGAGTAATCCACCTCGGGTGTCCCCAGCAGATTGAAATAGCCGACGCCATTCCCGTTCACCGGCGCGCCGCCCGCCGTCAGCCCGGACGGCGGTGGATCGTTCTGGTACTTGCCGCTGTCGTAGTTGTAGTCCTCCGCCTCGACTTTGGGCACGGCGTCGGAGCTGAGGAAGTTCTCGCTGAACGTGTCGAAAGAAAACTCGTTCGTCGACGTCCTGCCGCCGGCGTCCGTCAGGACGATCTGCCCGGCGTAGACCTCGTTGGCCACCAGACCGCCGTAGGTCACCGTCCGCGCGTTCGGCGCACCGCCAACCGCGAGCTGCGCAGACACGTCCCCCCCGTTAAGCCACATGCGGATGTCGGCCGGGTCGATGGCCGCGCCGCCCAGCGTTGTCGCCGTGAAAGCCACGCCCCCACCGGCGGGATGGAGATTCTGGTTTGCTCGGGGGACCCGACCCACCACCTGGGGCATCCCCGGCACCGGATGCGCTGTGCCCGGCGCCGGCACCCCCCCGGGGTCCGTGGCCGCCGCAACGTAATTGTCGAACGTGACGTCCACGGTCGTGTTGTTCCGCGAGTACGCGAACAGGCCGCATTTGCCCCTTTGCCCCAGGTTCAACGAAGGCAACAGGGCGTCGCGCCCGGAGATGGAGGCGATCGGATGTGTCAGATCCGCCAAGTCGTACATCCGGCCCTCGAACAAGTCGCCCTTGCCTGTGGCGACCATCCGATAGGTGCGGTTCGGGTCCAACGTCAGGTAAGTCGCGGCCACCGCTGCCAACGGTTGGTCGGCATAGATAATGTAGATCGAGAACAAACGATTGCCACCCCCACTGACCGCCGGCGTCCAGTACAGCACATACCCACTCGTCCATCCCGGACTGACGTCCTGGCCCCGGAAAAACAGACCAATGGCCGAGCGCACGTCGTTGTCCCAGCCGCGCAAATCGACCGCCGCGTAGAAATCCGTGTATTCCTCCGCCCGATAGCTAAACACCTGCGCCTTCTGCTCCTCCGCCCCGCCTACGGAGGCGGCCTGGATCCGGTAGCCGCCTTCGGGGAAGGTGAATGTGGCGGTCCCAGTCCGATCATACCGAACCCAGCCCTCGTCGTTGGCATCGTCGAAGTTATCGGTCTGGGCTGCGCACCGCTCGGGCAAGACGCACAGCCCCAAACCCAGCCCCAAACCCCAACCCAGCACCCAGCCGAGCAAGCCAGCCTCCCTTCCGCTCCCCAGACCTAGCTTCGTGCTCCAATCCCAACCCTCACGCGTCGGTTTCATCGTAGCGCTCATCGGTTTAGCCTTCGTTTCGATCTCACCATGCCCTGTCTCAACGAAAAAGCAGGCGCAGCCGGCTGCTGCACCTGCCCTGAATTCGCTCCACCCGATTGCCTGCGCTTGCTGCGCTCCGAGCAGTTCGAGGTCTTAGCGAGTTCGCCGCACTGCCGCCCATAGCGCCCACACACCCAACCCCAGCAACAGGCCCGTGTGCGCCTCCGGGATGGCGCTCACCTGCACGTTGTCCACGCTGAAATCGCTAGCCGGCAAAGGGTTTTGGCTGTAACCGAACACGCCGGAAACGCCGCTGGCGTACGTCGCGTCCGTAGCCCACTTCTCCGCGACCAAACCGCCTCCCACCTCGAACACCTGGCCGTGCAGCGTGCTCCCCACAACCTCGAGCACAAAGGTATAGTCCTTGGCCGGATCCAACGTCACCTTCTCCGACCCGATGTCCGTTAGCGAGACGCCATTGTTGATCCGGTACAGCACCACCTCGCCCCGGCCACTGTCAGCGAACGGTTCATAGGCGTATCCGTACCCGTTCAGGTTACCGAATGTGTTGACGCTGTTCAATCGCGCGCCTACCCCGAAGGCACCGCCCGGGCTCAGAAAGCTCACGAAATCCATGCTCACCCGCACATCCGTATAGGGCTCCCCCACAAAGCTGCCGATGTACCCGTAAGTCTGCAGCCCGTTATTTGGCGCCTGCAGCCGATAGACCGCTTCGGCCACCGTCCACGATTGACCGGTCGAGTTCACATAACCGCTGTTATGCGTCCAAGCTGGATTCGCCGTGTCGTCGCCGTCGGCGAAGGTGTCGACTTGGCCAAGCACGCCCGGCGCGACGATCAAAGCCAGCCCCAATGCCAACGAACCCAGCCCGCCACCCATCAGACGCCCAGCTAGCGTTCGTTCGACCCGGAGCGCAAAGAAAACCGAGGTGTGTTTCATAGAGACAAGCGTTGGTGTTGATGTTGGTGTTCGATGAGTTGAAAACCTGTGGAAGTGCCAGTGCCGGAGACACTATTCGTATTGGAAAGAACGCGGGGACCCTACGCAAACGCTTTGCCCAACGCAAGTTGAAAATTGCGCCAGCCGGCGTGCGGCGGGGCAATGCACTGCACGAAGCGTTCTGGGCTGGCCCAGGCCCCGGGAGAACGATCGGTGTGTGTGGGGCTTGGCTTGGCGGGTCCTGCCGCGGCCAAGGTGGGAGGGAAGCACCTTCTAACGCCAAGACGCCGCCCCGCCGGAGGCTTTTAGGCACGTCGGCGCAATACTCCGCCGCGAAGTTCGCTGGGGACTCCGATGATTGGCGCTGGCCCGTGGTGTCAGCGGCGTTCGGGTCGTAGATGCTGGTCGAACCAATCTGCAAAGTGCCGAATGTCCCAGAGCATGGTGAGCCATCCGTGCTGTTTGCCCGGACGCACCACCACCTCGACGCGCGCTCGATGTTGGCGCGCCTCGGCCTGGAAGCGCAGGGATTGATCCAAGGGCACGAGGGTGTCGGCGCTGCCATGGTAGATCAGGGTGGGTGGCAGGTTCGACCGGACATGGTAGATGGGCGACATCGCGCGACCCACGACCTGCCACACGGAGGGGTTGGTCGACTGGGGTCCGAAGGCCCGCACGAAACTCTTGGGCGGCCCACCGTCGCCCAGGTTCTCGGTGGACTCGCCCAGGTTCAGGAGGTCGGTAACCGGGTAGAAGATCGCCACCGCCTGAACGGCGCTGCTTTCGCGGTCGATGGGGTCGGCGGCGTCGGTCGGGCCGGGCCCGCCTTGGGTGGCCAGCATCAGGCTCAGGTGCCCGCCGGCGCTGCCTCCGGTCACTCCCAGGCGCTGAGGATCGACGCCGAATCGGGGTGCCTGGTGCCGGACGAAGCGGAGCGCGCGGTTCACATCCGCGACGATCTCCATCACGGTGGCGTCGGGCTGAGACACATGGCACACGGCGAAGATGGTGTACCCCCGCCGCAACAGAGGCGCGGTCATCCACGGGGCAAAGGCGTTGGTGCCGGACTTCCAACCGCCACTGACCATCAAGGCCAGGCCCAGCCCGTTCGGTTGCGCCGGTTGCACCACGTCCACCGTCAAGTCCCGGCCCTGACGTTGCCCGTACACCAAACCGTGGGTGCGTTGGGAGGGCGGGTGGAAGTACAGCCACAAGGCGCCGGCCACCAACCCGAGGAGGAGCGCCAAGGCCGCCACACCGAACAGCGCCAGGCGAAGGCAGCGACGCCCAAGACTCCGACGGGCAGGTGGCGCGCCCAACGCCTCAGACTCGACGGAGGAAGTCATCGGGACGGGGACGCTCACGGGCGTCCTCTCGAGTCGACCCTCGCTGGCCGCGGTTCAGCCGGGGCCGCCGCGCACGGGTGGTTGGACTAGCTACATCCGAGGCTTTCGCCACAATTCAAGCATTTGTAGCAGGCGCCGTTCCGGACGGTGACATGACCGCAGTTGGGGCAGGTCGGGGCGTCCAACTGGTTGACGAACGTGCCCGGGTGCGCGCGGGTCGGGCTGCCGCTCGAGCCATTCCCCGCGGGGGACGCGGGGGTCTTAACGAGCAGGGTGGTGTCGTCTTCGTCGAGCGGCAGCTCCCGCACAGGTCTGTTGACGCGCTTCTTGATCTCCTCCTGCAAGCCCGGGATGGGTAGCTCCTGCTGGTTCCGATCCGGCGCGTGGGCTTCGCGATAGCCAGGGATGAACTGCAGGGCCATCCAGCGAAAGATGTAATCGGTAACGGAACTGGCGAAGCGGATGTCGGGGTGCTTGGTCATGCCGCTCGGCTCGAAGCGTTGGTGACTGAACTTCTTGACGAGGGCCTCGAGAGGCACACCGTACTGGAGGCTCATACTGGTGAGGGTGGCGATGGTGTCCATCAACCCCCCGATGGTCGAGCCTTCCTTGGCCATGGTAATGAATAGCTCGCCCGGTTGGCCGTCCTCGAACAAGCCGACGTTCACGTAGCCTTCGTGGCCGGCGACGTTGAACTTATGGTTCACCGCCATGCGCGTCTCCGGCAGGCGCCGGCGCAAGGGCTTGCCCACGTGCTGCTGCAGGCGCGCAATCTCCTGCTCGAATTCCTTCAACCGCTGCTGGAGAGCCTCGATCTCGGCGGCTGCGGCGGTCTTGTCGCCGCTGTCTTTGGCTTTGCGGGTGTTCAGGGGCTGAGACCGTTTCGAGCCATCGCGGTAGATGGCGACGCACTTGAGGCCCATCTGCCAAGCCTGAACGTACGCGTCGCGCACGTCCGCCACGGTCGAATCCGGAGGCAAATTGACCGTCTTCGAGATAGCTCCGCTGATGAAGGGCTGAGCCGCCGCCATCATCTTCAGGTGGGCTAGGTAGTGGATGCTGCGCTGGCCCCGATACGGCTTGAAGGCGCAGTCGAAGACGGGCAGGTGCTCGGGGCGCAGCCCGCTTTGAGCCAATTGACCCTCGTCCGCAGCGTCCTCGATGGTCTCGTATTTCTCGATGTGTTGCACGATCGGTTGCGCGGCGGCGGCCGTGTACCCCAAACGTTCGAGGGCCTCGGGCACGGTGCGGTTGACAATCTTCAACATGCCCCCGCCGGCCAATAACTTGTACTTGACCAGGGCGATGTCGGGCTCGATGCCGGTGGTGTCGCAATCCATCAGGAACGCGATCGTTCCGGTGGGGGCCAACACGGTGACCTGGGCGTTGCGATACCCGACTTCTCGCCCGCGCGCCAGGGCGCGGTCCCAGCATTGGCGGGCCGCTTCTTTGAGGTCGGCGAACTCCCGGCTGGGCGTGATCTGCTCGACGGCCGAGCGGTGCTGCGCCACCACGCCGAGCATCGACTCGACGTTGTCGCGCCCCGCCGGTTTGCGGACATGGGCGCACCGGGCGTCGCGGTAGCCGGCGAAGGGCCCGAGGACCCCGGCGAGCTCCGCGGACTGCTCGTACGCATGGCCGGTCATGATGGCGGTGAGGGCGCCGGCCAACGCCCGGCCGTCGTCGGAATCGTAAGGCAGACCGTAGCTCATGATGAGGGAGCCGAGGTTGGCGTAGCCCAGACCCAGGGTGCGGAAGAGATGAGAATTCTCCGCGATGGGTGCGGTCGGGTAGCTGGCGTTGTCGACGAGGATTTCCTGGGCCGTGATGAAAAGGCGGACCGCAGCCTTGAACCGCTCGACCTCGAAGACGCCATCGGCGCGCCGGAACTTCATCAGGTTCAGCGAGGCGAGGTTGCAGGCGGTGTTGTTGAGAAAGACGTACTCCGAGCACGGGTTGGTGGAGTGAATCGGTTCGGTCCCCTTGCAGGTGTGCCATTTCTGGATCGCCCCGTCGTACTGCAGGCCCGGATCGCCGCAGACCCAGGTGCCCTCGGCCACCTTGTCCAGCAACCGATTCGCATCCTTGCGTTCGAGCATTTGGCCGGTCGTGACCGAGCGGGTGCACCACTCGCGCCCCTCGAGGGCGGCCTGCATGAACGCGTCGCTCACCCGGACGGAGAGGTTCTCGTTTTGGTACATGACCGAGCCGTAGGCGTCGCCGTTGAACGACCCGTCGTAGCCTTGCTCGATGAGCGCCCAGGCCTTCTTCTCTTCCTTCTGTTTGGCGTCGATGAATTCCTCGATGTCGCCGTGCCAATCCCGCAGCGTGTTCATCTTCGCCGCGCGCCGGGTTTTGCCGCCGGACTTCACCACGTTCGCCACCTGGTCGTAGACTTTAAGAAAACTCAGCGGCCCGCTCGGTTTGCCGCCGCCGCTGAGTTTCTCCTTGCTCGACCGGATGGGGGACAAATCGGTGCCGGTGCCGGAACCGTACTTGAAGAGCATGGCCTCGCTGTGGGCCAACTGCATGATGCTCTCCATGTTGTCGTCGACACTCTGGATGAAGCAGGCGCTGGCCTGGGGGTATTCGTACTGCGTGGCGGCCCGGTCCGTCCGCTGCTTGGCCCGGTCGTAGTACCAGTTGCCGCGAGCCGAAGTGGTGCCCACGCCGTACTGGTGGTAGAGCCCCACGTTGAACCACACGGGCGAATTGAACGCGCCACATTGGTTGAGGCACAGCCAGGTCAGCTCGTCATAGAACACCTCGCCGTCTTCCTTGCGAAAGTAACCGTCCCGCACCCCCCAGTCCGCAATGGTCCGAGTCACCCGGTGGATGAGCTGCCGCACCGAGTACTCGCGCTCTCCAGGCTTCTGCGGGTCGCCATAAAAGTACTTCGAGCACACCACCTTCGTGGCCAGGACCGACCACGAGCTGGGCACCTCGACGTTCTCCTGCCGGAAGATGGTCTTGCCCGCATCGTCGGTGATCTCCGCCGTCCGCCGCTCCCAGGTGACCTGGTCGAACGGCTTGACCTTGGAATCGCTGAAGACGCGTTCGAACCGCAGCGCCTTCCGCCGCGGGCTAGGCGGCGCGGCGCGCGTGCCTGAAACGCGGCCGACCGACCGGCGCGCGCTAGCAGGAGTGGAGGAGGACAGGACTTGGTCGCGGGCGTCGATCATGGCAGAACGGGCTAAATTTGGTTCCAGACACTGTTCAAAACATCTCGCCGGTCGGCCGGCCCCAACCGACCCGGGCGAACGACCTCAGGAGCAGCGCCGACAGCTCCGCCGAGTCGGCCGGCAGACTCGGACACCCCATTTAGTTGGGTGAGTGGGTCGAGGCTAGTACAACGTATTGTGGTGACAAGAAAATTCGCAAGAATTCCACCCAACCTCTTAAGCGCTTGATGCTCAAGATCGACACGAAGCGAAATCGCCCACATCTACCCCTCAGACGGCGGCAATCCAGACCAAAGTGCCGGTGGGCAACAGCTCATAGAGCGGCATCAGATCGGACGCAGCCATGTGAATGCAGCCCCGGGAAGCCGGACGGCCGAGCGTGGTTTCGTCGCCGACCCCGTGAATGTAGATGAAGCGCTTGAAGCTGTCGATGCCTTCGCCGCAGTTTCGCCCCGGCTCGAGGCCTTCCAACCAAAGGATCCGGTGGGCGATGGCGGCATCGGGTCGGCCTTGCCAGGTCCAGCCGACGGGCTCGCGACTTTCGAAGATCGTGCCAACGGGCCAACCGCCGCCGAGCTTGCGGGCGATCCGGTGCAGGCCCAAGGGGGTGCGGTTCGAGTCTTGGACTTGGCCGATCCCGTAGCGCGATGTGGAAATCACGTACACTCGCTTCAACACGTAGGCCCCAGGCTTCAGCCCTATGCCACGCCGCGCGGTAGAGGCTTCCCAGCAGTGCAGGCGCTGCCGCGCGACACTGACGGTGAGTAGGAAGCGCGTCGGGCGAACCGACCGCCGCCGGCAGGCCCAGCGCAGTGCGGCCTCGAACGGGCCGCCTGGGCGGGCGCGCACCCGGAGTCGGCCCGTCATCATCGGAGTTTCTTCACGAGCACCTTGGAACGGCGCCCGCTCTGTTCGTACTTATCCCGGCGCCCGCGCGGCAGGTCGTCGGGGCTGCCTTCCTGGAAACCGCCTTTGGATTGGAAGTAGGTGAACGCCTGGGTGGACAGGGTGAACACCTCCCGGAGACCGAGCTCGCGGGCGCGGTTTTCGACGTACTGAATGAGCTTGCGCCCGATGCCTTGGTTTTCGTGCGAGGGTTTAACGAACAGACAAGCCAGCTCGCCCTTCTGCTCCTCGGCAAACACGTGCAGGGCCACGCAAGCGACGGCGTTCCGGTCGATGTCGAAAATGTAGTAGTCGCCCAACGAACGTTCGATCGAACTGCGGCTGCGTTTGACCAACTCGTCGGTCTCGACCGAAGGCTGGATGAGCTTGAGAATGCTCGGGATGTCCTTCTTGTAGGCGCGGCGGACCTGTTGATATTCGTTGGCGTAGATGAGGGTGCCGACGCCTTCGTTCGAGAACACCTCCGCCAGCAGCGCCTCGTCGAGGCGGCCATTGACGATATGCACCCGTGGGACGCCGGCGCGGCAGGCCGCGGCGGCATGCCAGGCCTTCGAGAAGGTCTCGGGGGGGAGTTCGGCGCGGTTGTTGGCCAAGACCAGTTCCAGATCGCCCGCCAACATCTGCCGAAAGAGCCGCCCCTGACGGAAGAGCCCGTCGTACGTCGTCACAAAGACGAGCTTGACGGCCTTCAGCGCCTCGGCCAGGGCGACCGCGATGCTGTCCGAGTTGACGCGGAAGGTCCGGCCTTCGCCGTCAAAACCCAGCGGCGGCACGACCGGAATGACCCCCTGCTGCAACAGCACCTGCAGCAGGTCCACATCGACGCGCTCGACCTTCCCCGTGAAGAGATGGTCCACCCCCTGCAAGATCCCCAGGGGATGCGCGACGATGGCATTCGGGCAGGCCGCGCGCAGGTCGTTCGTGGCCAGGCCCTCGAGCACTTCGTGCGTCACGCGGTTGGCGGCGTTGACCGCCAGCTCGAGCGTTGCCGCGTCCGTCACGCCGCTGCCGTCCAAGTTCGACGGCGTGAGTTGTTGCTGCTGCGCCAACAGTTGAATCTGCGCCGCGGCGCCATGCGCCAAGACCACCCGAATGTTCAGCGAGCGCAAGACCGCCACATCCACGAGAATGTTGGCAAAGTTCTCGTCAGCCACAATGGCGCCATCCACGCTGATCACGAAGGTCCTCTCGCGGAAGCGCGGGATGTACTGCAGGATGCCCCGCAAATCGGTCGGTTTCACAGTGCGTCACTCATCGCCCGGACCAGAGTATATGGGAGGTACCCGCCCGCCAGATGCAATGATTTTCTGCAAGGCCCGAACCCCGAGAGAGGCGCTCGGCAGCCGGCTTGGGCGAGGATACCGGGCGGTGGCCGACGCGGTGCAGGATCCGGCGGAGGTGGCGGAGGTTGCCAACCGGAGCCTGCTTTGGCACCGTCTTCCCAATGAAGCTCCGAACGGCTCCCCGAGGAGGGATGCTCCGCGGCATCCTACCGCAGGAGCTTCCACCTGGGCGGCCGGCGGTGCGGTCGAGACACCGTACCCTGGCTACGTTCGGAGTCGACTCGTTCCCGCTACAGCCATGATCCCGCACCCTGTGAAGTGGAGAGCCGCAATCCTGTGTCTGCTCATCGCCGCCGCGTGGGCGGACCGCCCCGCCCTCGCCGCCGCCCCGCCGGACATCCTCCTGCTCATGCCCGATCAGATGCGGGGCGATAGTCTGTCCATTTTGGGCCATTCGATCGTGCGCACGCCGCACCTGGACGCGATGGCGCGAGACGGCGCGCTGTTTCGGCGCGCCTATTCGCCGGTGCCTTCGTGCATTCCCGCTCGCTTTGCCCTGCTCACCGGTCTGGCCCCGCAGACCAGCGGTGTCGTGGGCTACGCCGCCAAACCCATCCGCACGCCCACGCTGCCGGAGTGCTTAGCCCAGGCCGGCTACGCCACGGTGTTGGTGGGCCGCAAGGCGCGCGAGGTCGTGGCCGAGACCTCCGTGACTCAGCCGCTCTTTCTCACAGCCTCGTTCTATGCGCCGCACCCGCCCCTGTTTCCTCCAGCCCAGTACTTCGACGCGTACCTGAAAACGTCGCTGCCGCCGGTGGCATTTGGGGACTGGGTGGAGCGCAGCAAGCTGTCGCCCGCGGGCGACCGGAACGGTCATCGCGTACTGCTCGAGGGGGAGACGCTGCGGCGGGCGCAGGCGGGCTACTTCGGGCTCATCGAACACCTCGACGCCGCGGTGGCGCCACTGATAGCCGAGTTCAAAGCGCGCAGCGAAAGGGCGGGCCGGCCTTGGGTCATCGTCCTGACCTCGGATCACGGCGAGATGTTGGGCGACCACGGCTACTTCCGCAAATGCGAGCCCTACGAAGGCTCGGCCAATGTCCCCTTAATCATCGCCGGTTCGCCCGCACTGGGCCTGGCACGGGGCCTGCAGTCGCAGCAGCCGGTCGGACTCGAGGACCTGATGCCCACCTTGATCGAGCTGGCCGAAGTCAGACTCCCGGCGCGAGTCGACGGCCTCAGCCTCGTGCCGGTCCTTCGGGGTGGTCAGGCCAAGCTTCGCGACTGGCTCCACTTCGAGCACGCGCCCTGTTACAGCCAAGAACAGGCCTTTCACGCCCTCACCGACGGTCGCTGGAAATACGTTTGGCGCCCCAAAGACGGCCGCGAACAGCTCTTTGACCTCGTGAGCGATCCCCGCGAGGAGCGGGACCAGGCCGTGGATGCCGCCCAGGCCGCGGAGCTGCGGCAATGGCGCTCGCGCTTAGTTCAGCGACTCGCCGGTCGACCCGAGGGTTTCTCCGATGGGCAGCGGCTTGTGGCGGGCCGGCCATATCCGCCCCTGCAAGTCGCCCGGCCCAACATCGTTTTCTTTCTCGTGGACGACCTGGGTTGGCAAGAGACCTCGGTGCCTTTCCACACCGAGGTTACGGAGTTGAACCGGCGCTACCGCACGCCGCATTTGCAGCGGTTGGCGGCCGAGGGCATGAAGTTCACGCAAGCCTACGCTTCCGCCGTCTGTTCACCCACCCGGGTCAGCGCCCTCACCGGCATGAACGCCGCGCGGCATCGGGTGACGAACTGGACCCTGCGCAAAAACCGGTCGCCCGATCCGGCGAGCCAGGTTTTCGAGCCGCCGGCTTGGAATCTCAACGGGGTGTGCGCCACCGCCGGGGTCGAGCGCACCGTGCACGCAACGCCGCTGCCCGCCCTGCTGCGCCGGGCCGGGTACCGCACCATCCACGTCGGCAAGGCGCACTTCGGCGCCAAAGACACGCCGGGCGAAAACCCGCTGAACCTGGGTTTCGACGTCAACATCGCCGGGCACGCTGCTGGCGGGCCGGGCAGCTACTGGGGCGCGAAGAACTTCAGTGCCGCCTGGCGCACCAATCCGCCGGACCGGATTTGGGATGTGCCGGGCCTCGATGCGTATCACGGCCAGGACATCTGCCTGACCGAGGCGCTGACGCGGGAGGCTATCCAGGCCGTGGCGCAAGCGGTGGCCGACCGACGGCCGTTTTATCTTTACCTCTCGCACTATGCCGTCCACGCGCCGTGGGAGAAGGACGACCGCTTCTATCAAAAGTATCTCGAGGCAGGGCTCAAACCGTTCGAGGCCACGCTGGCGTCCATGATCGAGGGCATGGACCGTTCGCTGGGCGATCTGCTAGCGGCTCTCCAACGCCTCGGTGTCGCGCAGGAGACCGTCATCCTGTTCATGTCCGACAACGGCTCGCCTTCGCAATGCCCGCGAAACCTCCCGCTGCGGGGGCACAAGCTCACCCCCTACGAAGGTGGCATCCGCGAGCCGATGATCGTCAAATGGCCCGGGATCACTCGGCCGGGCACCGTCTGCCCTGAACCGCTGCTGATTGAAGACTTCTTCCCGACCCTCATCGAGGTGGCGGGCGTGGACTGGGGCGGGAAGACCGTTCAGCAGGTGGACGGCGTGAGCTTTGTGCCGCTGCTGAAGGGAACAGCCAGTGCGAGCGCAGACCGCGCCTTGGTCTGGCATTATCCGCACCACTACGATCAACCGCCGTACAGCGCACTTCGGCAGGGCCCCTGGAAGCTGATCTACCATCACCTGCCGCGGCGCTTGGAACTGTTCAACCTCGAGGACGACCTCGGCGAAACTCGCGATGTGGCCAATGCCCAACCAGCCAAGGTCGCGGAACTGGCCCGCCTGCTCGCGGAACGGTTGCGTGCCCTCGAGGCGCAAATGCCGACCGACAAGCGCACCGGTCAGCCCATCGAACTGCCCGACCAAGCGCTCGGCGCCAATGGCCGTGTTCCGCGGTCGAGCGACTAGGAATTCAGGGGCCCGCCCGGGGGGCCAACCACACCTGCGCAACAAGAACCTTCCCCGGCTCGCAGCGGACTGCGAGCCCTACCGCAACCCACGGACGGTAGGGCGCGTCACTCCGTGCGCGCCGCAGGGGAGCCAAGCCTACCTGCGCAC
>VHCO01000100.1 GCA_016871715.1 Verrucomicrobiota bacterium | reverse complement strand
TGCTGGTCCGCAATGGCTTCGAGATGGCCTGCTACGACTTGCGCCTGCATCCGCCGGACGAAGAGGAGGAATGAACGGCCTCCTGCCCACACTCAACTCGACTGCGGTCAACCTCAACTCAAATTATGCAACTGGATTACAGCTCCACCACTACGACCACCGCCCCCGCGTTGACCCCACGGGTCCTTCGCGTCCCTCATGGATGCCCCAGGTTACTGCTCGGCACCCTTGCCCTCGCCCTGATCAGCGCCGGCTCAGGCGCCGAGTCAACCGGCCGCCGTACCCTCTTCGATGGCCAAGACCTGGCCGGTTGGCGTTCGCCTGTGGGCGAATGGCGCACCGCCGCGGCGGTCCCGCTGGACCCGACCGACGCGACGAAGTTCGCGCTCGCGGCTGGCTCGGGCATCTTGGTGAACGGCGAGAAAGGCCGGACGGTGAATCTGCTGACTGAGGCCGAACACGGCGATGTCGAGTTGCATGTCGAGTTTGTGGTGCCCAAGGGCTCGAACTCCGGCGTGTACCTCCAGGGCCGTTACGAGATCCAAATCCTCGACAGTTGGGGCGTCGCCCAACCGAAGTCGGGCGACTGCGGCGGCGTGTATGCCAGTTGTAGCGAGCCGAAACCGGACTTCGCCGGCCGCCCCCCCGAGGTCAACGCCAGTCGCCCACCAGGAGAATGGCAGACGTACGACATCGTGTTCCGCGCTCCGCGCTTTGATGCCGCGGGCAAGAAAACCGCCTCGGCCCGTTTCGTCCAGGTACGCCATAACGGCAAGCTCATTCACGAGAATATCGAGGTGCCCCGCCCGACCTGCGCGGCGGCTTGGCTGGATGAGCGGCCGACCGGGCCCGTGCTGCTCCAAGGCGATCATGGCCCCGTCGCCTACCGCAACCTCTGGTGGCGGCCGCTGCAACTGCCGTGAACCTGCGCTCGTCTGCGCATCGCCAAGCGCGATGGGCAGAGGAGGCCGCGGCCTCGCCCTAGAGAGCCGTGAGCCTCCTCCCTTGACAAGCCACTCCGGGTGGGCACTTTCCAGCCATGCGCTGGAATCGTCGCAAGTTCATGCTGCTCGGGGGCGCACTCGCCGCGACGGCGGGTGCAAGCGGGGTTTGGGTGGGCACGTCGCGGTCGCGTTCGGCGCGGTGGCTGCGGCAAATGCTGGCCGACGCGCAGCGGCGCGTGACCCCTCCGGCGGTCCGACCGCAACCGCAGACTTGGCCGGATAACGCATTGACCGTCTGCTGGCTGGGCCACGCCACGGTGCTCATCAACTTCTACGGTGTGCACATTCTCACGGACCCGTCGTTGAGCTGGCGCGTTGGGATCGACGTGGGCATCGGCACACTCGGGCCCAAACGCTTCGTCGCCCCGGCCCTGAGCGTCCGCCAGTTGCCCCGCATTGACCTGGTCCTGCTCTCGCACGCGCACATGGACCACATGGATTTCCCCACGCTCCGGCGCCTGGATCCGCGGGCGACCTGCCTGACGGCGCGCGAGACCGGCGAACTCCTGGCCAAGACCCCATTCCGCGGCGCGGCCGAGTTGGGTTGGGGCGATCGGGTCACGCTGGCGCTGCCGGCGGGGTCGATCGAGGTCGAGGCGTTCGAGGTGAAGCACTGGGGCCGGCGCTTGCCGAACGACCGTGACCGCGGCTACAACGGTTACGTGCTCCGGCGCGAGGGGCGCGCATTGATCTTCGGGGGCGACACCGCCTTGACGCCGCGCTTCGACGACTTGCGTGCGCGTGGCCCCTACGCGCTGGCGATCATGCCGATCGCGTCTTATAACCCTTGGATTCGCAACCACTGCACACCCGAGGAAGCGGCCCTGATGGCCCACCGCGCCGGTGCGGCCTTTCTGGTGCCCATGCATCATCAGACCTTCAAGCTGAGCGATGAGCCCATGCACGAGCCCATCGAACGGTTGCGCGCCGCCCTCGAACACGAAGCCGAGCGCCTGGCTCTGGAGCGCGTCGGCGAACACTTCACGGTGGCCTAGCCAAGGGCGCCTCCCCGCCCCTCCATCACCCCTACGAACTGGCGCTGGTGTAGTGGAGGATGGACCGCCGCCAAACCCACTCGGACACCCAGAAGCAAGCCGCGCCCAGGCAGACCAGAAGCGCCAACTCCCAGGGCGTGCTAAGCCGATCTGTCAGCAGTTTCACGGGCACATTCGACACCAAGAGCATCGGCAGGACAAAGGTGAACACCACCTTGAACACCCCCGGCCGAAACGCCGCGTCCGGCAGGCGCGCAATATTGAAGAGGTTGTAATACCCCCACACGATGCCCTGCGCGCGCACGGTCCAGAAGCTGACCGTCGCCAGCAGAAACATGAGCGAATAGTGGATCAGGATGCCTGCGCCGCAGAGCAGTACGAAGCCCAACAGCGGCGCCCAGGTTGGCGTCAAACCGAGTTGCCGCCCTGCATAGACCATGACCGCCACCGCCGAGGCGGCGTTTACAAACGCCCCTAAATCGACCTGCCGAAACGAAATGACAAACCGCGTGTTCACCGGCAGCAATAGCAGGAAGTCCAGCCGGCCGGTGCGCACCAACTCCGAGAGTTGGCTGCAGTTGGACAAGAACAAGGCGGTGAACAACTGCTGGATGAAATGGCTGGCGCCCACCAACATCACCACCTGCCACTGGGTCCACGTCCCAATCCGCTCCGTATGCTGGTAGATCACCGCGATGAAACAAAGCTGAAGCGCAAACCAAAGCAACTCGACCACAATCCATAACAGGAAATTCGCCTTGAACCCCATCTCCCGCACCACCGAGTTGCGCCAGAGCGCCCCGTAGATCCGCCCATATCGGCCCAGCCAACTCAGCCGCGAGCGCGGCCCCACCCCGCCCTGCCCGGCCGCCGTTTGCCTGTTGCAGAATCCTCCCAGTTCAGTTTTCATCAGCGCCGCACCGAGCCATAGCCATCGTCATCACATGAGAATCCGCTCGATCCTACCACCCACCCGCCCTGGCGCCTGGCCGATGGCCATCGCCTGCGCCCTCGCCCTCGCGACCGTCGGGGCTGCCGCCCAACCGCTCGCTCCCCCCCCCACCGAACTGAACGACCTCCGCCTCGTCCGCGATTTCTTTCCGGGCACAACTTACCGCTCGAGCGTGCCCACCGTCCAGAGTCTGTTGGGTTTCCCCGCCGCCGCCCACGCCGCCACCGCGGCCGAGATCGAGAAGTGCCTGAAAGCCTGGGCCGCCGCCGCACCGGACCGGACGCGATTGGTCGAGTACGCGCGCACCTACGAACAACGCCCCCTCTATTACATGATCGTCACGGCGCCCACCAACCTGGCGCGCCTGGACGCCATCCAAGCAGGCCTGGATAAGCTCGGCGACCCCCGCACAACCACCGCCGCCGAGGCGGACGAGTTGATCGCCACACTGCCCGCGGTGGGATGGCTCGGATACACGATTCACGGGGACGAGACTGAAGGGTCCGACGCTGCCCTCGTCGTGCTCTACCACCTGATCGCCGCTGAAGACGCCGCCGTCCGCCAGTTGCTCGAGGAGGTCGTGGTCATCGTCGACCCGCTCATGAACCCCGACGGTCGGGACCGATTCGTCAAGATGATCGCCGAGCACCGCGGCGCCCACCCGAACGTCGATGATCAATCCTTGGTCCACGATGGCTATTGGCCTTATGGGCGCGGCAATCACTACCTGTTCGATCTCAACCGCGACTCGCTCTGGTGCGCTCACCCAGAAACGCGCGGGCGCATCCGGGCCATGACTCGCTGGCACCCGCAATTGGTCGTCGACGCCCACGGCATGGGCTCCCAAGAAACCCACCTCTTCTCGCCACCGCGCGAGCCCATCAACCCCAATATCCCGGCCGGCCGCGCCCGCTGGGCTGAGGTGTTCGCCCGCGACCAAGCGCAGGCGTTCGACCGCCACCAACTCCTCTACTACACCGGCGAATGGCACGAGGAATGGTATCCGGGCTACACCGACGGCTGGGCCTCCTACCGCGGCGCTATCGGCATCCTCTACGAACAAGCCCGCGTGGCCGAGGATGGTGTTCGGCGACCCGAAGGGCGCATCCTATCGTACAGCGAGTCGGTGCAGCATCATGTGGTGGGTTCGCTGGCCAATCTCGCCACCTTGAAAAACCACGGACGCGACTTGCGCCGGAACTTGTACGAGACCCGCCGAGCCGCCCTGGCCGCCGACGGCCCTTATGCCCGCCGCACCTTCGCCGTTGCGCCAACCCCCAATCGCTCGCGCCTGAAGGATTTCGCCGCCCTGCTCGAAATTCAAGGCATCGAGCTGTTCGTCGCCACCACCAACCTCGCCGTTCCCCAGGCCACCGACCAACTCGGCCGTGCGTACACGAACCTGACCCTCGCGGCCGGCACGCTGCTGATCCCCAACCGCCAGCCGCTGGGGCATTTGTTGGCGGCGATGCTCGAGTTCGACCCGCGCTTCTCGCCGGCGGTGCTTGCGGACGAACGAACAGAACTCCTCCGCAAGGGCCGCTCCCGAGTCTACGACGTGACCGCCTGGAACCTGACCATGATGTACGGACTCGAAGCCCACACCCTGTCGGGCGCGCTGCCTGAGGCTGTGCGCCCCTACGCGGCGCCGCCCGCCGACCCGCGCGGCGTGTTGCGCGAGCCAACCGTCACCACGGCTTACGTGATCGACGGCGCTGACGACCTCTCGGTCACGGCCGCTGCCCGACTCATGGAGCGAGGCCTCCAGGTCTGCGTCGCGGAAAAGCCCTTCCGCTTCGAGGAGACCGACTTCGCCCGCGGCTCAGTCCTGGTCACCGCTTTGGATAATCGCCACTTCGCCGGCGACCTGCGCCAAACCGTGCGCCACACCGTCGAGGAACTGGGGTTGTCGGGTATCGCCATCGGCGCCGGGCTCGGCGCGGGCGACCTACCGGACCTGGGCGGCAGTCACTTCCAACGGCTCGAGCGCCCGCGCATCGGGGTGTTCGGTCGGGAAGGCGTCAGCTCCACCGATTTTGGGGCGATCTGGTACGTGTTGGATCAATACCTGGGCATTCGCCACGCGCACTTGGACAACAGCGGCCGCCTGGATCTCGACCGTTACAACGTCCTCGTCGTACCCGAGGGCCGTGGGGCTTCCCTGGCGGCCAACCTCAAAGACTGGGTCAAAGCCGGGGGTACCCTCGTTGCCATCGGCAGTTCGGCCAACGCCTTCACCACCGAGAAGGCTCTGTTCAGCCGCGTGCGCCCTCTGCCCGAAGTGCTCGGGCGACTTGCCGACTACGAGTTGGCGATCTTCCGCGAGTGGCTCGGGCACACGAAAGCGGTGCCGCCCGCCGAGACCGTTTGGACCCACAAAGCCATGCCGAACGTGGTTTATCCCTGGCAAGCCGTCGATGGGCCGCATCCGGACGAGAAAGAACTCAAGAAACGCGATGCCTGGCAGAACCTGTTCATGCCTCAGGGCGCGTTGTTAGCGAGCCGCGTCGACACCAACCATTGGCTCACCGTCGGCTGTGGCGAGTTGCTGCCCACCCTCGTCAGTCGCCAGCCCGTCTTGATGGCCGCGGAGGGAGTCGATGCGCCCATCCGCTATGGTTACCTCACCCCCACCTTCGTCGTCACCAACGCTGCCGGCTCCCCCTCGGCTCCCCCCCCCCAGACCGAACCCGGCCGTCCCGCTGACAAAAAGGAGCCGGACAAGAAGGACAAGAAAGAACCTCCACGCATCGGCTGGTGCGCCTTGCCCGAGGGTACCGAATTGCACCTGCGCATGAGCGGTCTCTTATGGCCCGAGGCCAGCCACCGGGTAGCTAATGCGGCCTGGGTCACCCGGGAGTCCTTTGGCCGGGGCCAGATCATCCTATTCGCCACGCCACCCACGTTCCGCGCCGCGGCCCGAGGCGCCACTCGGGTCTTCCTGAACGCCATCACTTACGGCCCAGGCTTCGGCACGCCTCACCCGGTCCGTCCTTGAGGCCGATCCAACTCGACTCGACTCGACTTGCCCCCCCACTGACTCGAGCCCCAACCCTAACTCCTAACCCAACGCCAACCGCTGCAACCGCCAAGCGTCGCCTTGGCCACCCTCCTTATCCCCTTATCCCCACTCCACCCCGCCAGCCATCGCACCTGCCAGTCTCGCCGGCTTAATATGGCGGGCATTATGTCGTTGACAATCCAACGAGTCACCGACGGTGGGAGCCTGGGGGCCGAGAGGACGCCCCCCTCCGAGAACCGGGCCAGTGCGAATCGGCCAAGTGTCCAAGCATTTTGACATGTCAAAAACAATTGACACAGCCCACTCAACCGCCAGGTAGGGGAGGGCCGGCCCGCCAGGCCAACCGCTCGGGCCCGCTGAATTGCTCGGCTCGGCGCGCCCAGCGATCGCGTCCCACCGGTTCATGGCCCCCGTGTGCGCCAAGAACCTTGGCGCCAACACTTCCCCTGGGACTCGGCGCACTTCCATTCTCCATCCATCCTATCCTCCCCCGTTTCCTAAGGAGACTTACGGAGTCGCGGATCCCACCCCGGACCCACCACATCCCATCCCATCCGCTAACCCGCACCGCCCGTTCAGCGGTCTGGGGTCCACTGTTCAAGATCTGTGAGTCAATATGACGGGTAAGAAATCGTTGACGACCCGACCAGCTATCGACGGTGGACCTGGGCCTTGGTGGAGGGGAGAGGGAGAGACGCCCCTCCCTGCTCGGGT
Source organism: Verrucomicrobiota bacterium (assembly GCA_016871715.1). Classification (GTDB taxonomy): domain Bacteria; phylum Verrucomicrobiota; class Verrucomicrobiia; order Limisphaerales; family J093; genus VHCO01. Next base: position 19,530 of record VHCO01000100.1, on the reverse strand, counting down.
GAAGTGATGCAATGTGACGTGTAAGATATAGTTGACAGATCGCAGCGGCCGTCCGTATCGCCGTTCCTATCGCCGTGCGTATCACGGTCTTGCAGTTCGGCGCGAGTATGCCAGCATCGCGGCATGTCGACCCGATTCCTTGCCTATGCGATTGTGGCGCAGCTCTGGGTTTGTGGCGCGGGCTCGCGCCTGAGTGCCGCCGGCAACCCACCGCACGCGGGAGAGCGCTGCGAAAGCATCCTGGCCAGGCTTGCCCCCGGCGGTGCAGTGGGCTTGGGCACGACGCTTGCCTTCGAGGAACACGAGCACTTTACCTACGTCGTTCGCGACCTCGGCACAGCCCCTGCACATCCAGCACCTCCCCAGAACCCGGCCGAGGCGGGATCGGCGCGGACCTTTCTGCGGCGTTTGGTGTTCCTGAAACCCGACCTGTTTGTGGTCGAGGACGTTGTGCGGTCGAGCGCAGCGGCTGGTCCGGCCAAGTGGACGCTGCGTTGGCCCGGCCAACCGAGGATCGAAAGCCGACGGGTTGTGGTCCACGGTGCCGATGGCGACCTGGTCTGTGAGACACTGCTCCCGGAGGAGACCGACCTCGCCTATGTCCGGCTCGGAAACGAGGGTGGGCCCGGGGCGGAATTCCAGGTCGAGGTGACGCCGCGCGTCTCTTCGCGCCAGGTGAGGTATTTGCACCTCCTGCGAGTTCAGAGCGGCGGCGGAAGCCTGCTGAACTCGTACACTTTGACGGCAGAGGATGGACAACTCGAGCTCACGGTGGCTACGGGGGACCGCCGGTTTCGCCTGTGGCTGCCACCGGCCGCGATCGCGGCCGGCCATATTGCGATCCTGTCGGCCGGCGACATGCGGGTCCTGGCGCGTCGGCCTTTGCCCTCCGGCGTTCTCCCCTCGGGCCCCGAGGGGGTGCGCTTGCTCGATCGCTGGGATGCGGCGTATCGGGGCGGGAACCGGCCGGGCTGGGACACGGGTCGGCCATCAAGCAATCTACGCGCGGCGATCGAGGGAGGCGTATTGCCACGGGGGCGCGCGGTCGAGTTGGGTTGTGGGACGGGCGTGAACGCGATTTACCTGGGGCAGCAAGGTTTCGACGTGACGGCGATCGATCTAGCCCCGACGGCGTTGGGTTTGGCGGAGGAGAAAGCGCGGCAAGCCGGGGTGAGGGTGCGTTGGCTGCTGGCGGATGTGCTGGCGGTGCCGGAGTTGGCGCCGTTCGATCTGATTTTCGATCGTGGCTGTTACCACGGTGTGCGGGGCGCGAACGCGGCCGGTTACGTGGCAACGCTCCGCCGGCTGTCGCAGCCGGGCACGCGCATCCTGATTCTGGCAGGCAACGCCAACGAAGAGCGGCAATACGGCCCACCGCGCGTGACGGAAGCGCAACTGCGCGCCGATTTCGGCGATGGTTTCACCTTCGAGTGGCTGCGCGAAACCCGTTTTGACACGGCGAATCCGGACCAGGCTGGGGCCCTGGCCTGGTCCATCTTGCTGCAACGAACGGCCCCAAACACGGACCGCCCATGAGGATCTGAGTCCGTCTACGCCGAGGCGGACGAGGTTGCGTCTAAGAGACGGATCCGGGCTAGACGGTCCCCTGCCCTGGCGCGGTGGTGGTAACCGAGTCGTTGAGGGTGGCCCACGGCTTTGGCGCAACTGGCCCTGCCACCCTCAAGGTCTGGCGTGCAACCTGCCAGGCCACTTCGAACCGATCTGCGGTGCGTTGGACGGAGGGGATGCCGTTCGCGCGTAGGACGGCGGCTGGGCCGACCTCGAGCGCAAACAGGCCGAAGGCTTCCTTGAGGTTGGCCAAGTCGAAGTCGCGTGCTGCGCCTTCGTAGAGGACGCCGTCACACCAGATTGCCTGTTCGTCCGCCCCGGTCTCCCAGCGCCAGCGTTGGCCGTCGAGCGAATCGCCCAAACGATGGAGCCAAACGCGGCACGGTGGGTGAACGAGGCAAGCCGGCGCGTTGGGGGCGTCCGGCAGGGTCCAGTGCGCGCCTTGCCACTCGGCGCCAACCTCGAACCGCAAACGCAGGTCGCGGGCCTGGATGGTAGCGTGCTGGACCTTATCGAGGCTGGGGTGGGTATCGCCGTAGTCGGTGGCGAAGAGGACGGCGGACAGGGCGCAACCACGGGTCTGGGCGGTGAAGACGAGGGCGGAACAGAAGTCGTAGCCGTCGTGCAGGAACCTGACGCGCAGATAGACAGGCTGGGCAGCGCTGCCCCAATAGAGCAGGACGGGTCGGCGTTGGTTCCAGAAATCGCCGCGGTTAACCGTGCCCAGCGCGTACTGGGGATGGAGATAAGTGGTACCGACCACCGGTTGCGTCGACCCGCGCCGGCCCGGGTCGGGTTGGACGAACGTCTCGCGGACAGTGCGCGGCTCGGGCAGCGTGGCGAACAGGTCCACCAACGGCGCCGGGCATTCCAGCGGCAAGCGACAGGCATCGAGGCTCAGGGGCAACGGATCCTCGGCGCTGAGGCCGGCTCGCCCCGCGGTGGCGGCCTCGAGCCAAGCGAGGGTGCTGGGTCGACGGCGCAGGTCGGTCTCGTAGCGGCGGCTATGGGGTCCGGCCCATTGGCGGGTGGGTGGATGGAAGTGGGTAGCCACATGTCGCCAGGCCAGGTCATGGAGCGCGCGAACCTGGGCGCGCTCGGCCTCGCCTCGGACATCGCGCAGCATCCGGGTCAGTTCGCTGAGGGCGACGACGGAATAGGTGGGGCTGTTGTATTCGGAGAACGAGCCTTGGCCGAGGATGTGATCGTGCACGCGCCGGAGTCGGGCGCGGGCGTAGGCAAGCAAGGCGGGTTCCGCGAACTGCTCGGCGGTGACGAGCGTGACGTAGGCGCCCATGAGCGCGATGTTGGTGTAGCCGGGACCGACGTTGCGCCGTTCGATCGAGCGTGCAGCGTGGCCGATGGCCTCACCAATGCGCTCGGCCAGCTCCATACCAAGTCGCGGCCGATGATCGAGCCAAACCGCCAACAACTGCACGCCGCAGAAATCGGCCCAGTTCCAGTCCGGGGGGGACATTCGTTCGAGGGGTTCCTCGAGGTACCACGGCCAGATGCCGTAGGTGCGCTGGTCCGGTCGCTGGTCCTGCAAGGTAAGGACGGCCCGCAAGATCGCTTGCGCGCGCTCGAGCCGCCACGGTTCGCCGGCCTCGATCAGACCGACGGCGTAGGTCAAGGATTCCCGCGTGGGATGGACCGGCCCGGACTTGAGCGTGGTGTGGCAGCCGGGGCTGCGCAGCGGCACCCGCAGCATCTGCGCGTCCGGATCGTAGCGCGCGTCTTCGCCGACCAACGCCGCCAGGAGCGAGCGCCGCCGAGCGGCAGACAGCCGGCTGTTTCCAAGGCCTGGATCGGCCGCGCGGGGGAACGGCGCCAGGCTGAGGCTGAGGCTGCCCGCTGCCAGGATTACGCGCCTGATGAAGCTGCGTCGGCGAATCATGCGGCAGCTTACGACGCGTTCGCTCGGTTTGGCGAGCCGCAACGTGGCGGAGCCGCGAGCATGAACCGGCCGCAGGGAGCCATCTCGAGACCGAGGCAAACAGCGGCGAACCCCAGTTCGCCGCTACGCCCAAAAGCGATTCCCGCTCGCCAGCGAGACGCCCAGCGAACCTCCCCTCGGCGCGCAGACTTTCACCCGAGAGGCTTACTCTGGCTCATGAGACTCTCCTCGCCGAACCCTGCGCGGACAATCCGGCGCGTTAATCGGCGCGCCCCCAGATGTTCGCCAGCAGGTCGTGGAGGACGGGATCGTGCTCCTGGAGTTCCGCCCGGACGAACGGGTAGAAATCGTTGCGGTAGAAGTAAGCCTCGGTGCCTTCGGCGAAGTACTCCTTGTGATTGCTCAGCGCATAATGGCGCACCCGCTTGCCGGTGTAGAGCAACACCTGCTCGTAAGAGCCGGACCGCTTGGCCAGCTCGAAGGCCGCGACGATCTCCGGATGATCGAAACTGAGGAATTGGTCATGGTAGGCATGGGCCAGTTCGTGGAGGATCACCGCCGGATGTTTGAGCATCTGGCTGCGCGAGAGGAGTTCGCGGGCCTGGGTAATGTGGACCTTGCGCGCCAGGCGCGGGTCATGACCGTGCCTCACCAGCCAGCCTTCACTGGGATGATACTGCATGGCCCCGAGTCGCGGATGACTTCGCTCGATCCAGATCTCGATCTGCTGCAGTTTTGCCAACGGTTCTGGCGGGACGAGGATCTTGATGCGCTGGAGATGATTGGCCAACATCAGCAACGCCCGCGCGCCTTCCGCAGCCGATTCACCCTCCAACAACGCCGGTTCGACGTGCACGGCCCAACCTTCCAGGTCGCGAACGACCGGATCGAACTGGACCGGATCAGCCGCGGCGGGTTGGTCCGGCGCGGGAGCCTCGCTGCTTTGCGCGCGCGACAGCAGGTGGGGATGGAGCGTGAGCAGACCGCTCAGGACCAGCGCAACCGCCCCCGGCCAATGGCGGGAGACCGTAGAGCGCAGCCCGGTCTGCTGGCTGTTTGTTTTTGCCATACTCATGGGATCTACATTCATGGGACCTGCGAATAAACGTTGCGGGTCGGGCGCGCAGTCCTCTGCGCGCCGCTAATCGCTGTGGACACAGAACGCCGCGGCGCGCAGGGGACTGCGCGCCCACCAACACCATAGGGTAGGGCGGGTTGTCCCAGGACGCCGCCGCGGGCGACCCCTGCCTACGGCGGCGGTATCAGGCGCAGGAATTGGGCTTGGCCAGTCACTGGCAGGCTCACGCGATAGCGTCCGCCAACCACCTGTGGCTGCGCGCCACTGGGCGTCCAGACAGCGAGCGGCCCAGCCACCGCGGGCGACTGGAGCAGGACACAACCTGCGCACTCGAGCGGCCACTCGATGATCGCCAGGTTACCCACACGCTGGATGCTCAGCACCGTCGGCGCAAGGATGGAGGCAGCTCGGAAGAACGCGGCGGGACCGCTGGTCGGCCGCTGGCCGAGCGGAGTCTCCAGCGCCGTCGCTTGGACGTAGCTGTCGACCGTCCACGCGTCGGCGCCGCCCAAGCGGGTCCGACGTTCGACGGCATAGGTCGCATTGGGCAAGGCGTAGAGCGTCAGCGCAACTTGGCCACCTTCGACTCGCGCCACGTCCAGCATCGGTTCCGCGCCGACGACGAAGACCCGGCCGGCGCCGACTTGGCCTTGCGCAGTCTGGGCATCGGCCCGCACACCCGTGAGCGTCTCGCCACGCAGCACGACAATCGCCGAGCGATCGTCGGGCATGGCGCGGAAGCCGAGTCGGGCCACGGTCGAGCTGCCCTGCAAGGACGTGCCAGCCCGCCGCTCGAATTGGACACGGAATCGGTTCTCGCCCAGGGGCAGGAAGTTCACGGACCCGACCTGTGCGGAGAGGTTCGTCAGGTAGAGATCGGTGAGACGGTTGCCGCCGAGGGCGAGCACGAACTGCACTTGGTTCAACTCGGCACCGGACTGCAGCGTCAACGGTACCGTCCCGGAGGCGTTACCCGGGATGGCGGTACGGCCGATGCTGAGGAGGAAGTCGGCTTTGGTATCCAGAACCACGACGTTAAAGGTCCGGGTCGCGTTCAAGGGCGGTGTGCCGTCGTCGGTGACGATGATCGTCACCAAGTAATTGGTGCCGCCTTGGAACTCGGTGGGCCGCCAGGTGAAGACGCCGCTGGTGGGGTGGATCGAGGCGCCTGCGGGCGCGCCGGCGCCCAGGCTGAAGGTCAGCCGCTGCGCCGGCAGATCGATGTCGGACGCGATGGGGCTGAGGGTGAGGAGTCTCCCTTCCGCCAGCGTTTGATCAGGGACGGCGGCCAAGGTGGGCGGGGTGTTCACCTCGAGCACGATGATGGCGAAGGTCTGCGTGCTGGTGAGCGAAGGTGTCCCGCTGTCGCGCGCGATGACCGTGACGCGATTGGTGCTCGGCCCGTGAGCTTCGGAGGTGATCCAGGTCATCTGCCCGCTCTGCGCGTCCAACACCAGACCCGGAGGCGCTCCGGTCCCAAGTTGGTAGGTCACCGCGTCGCCGTCCGGATCGGTCGCGGTCGCGACGAGCGAGAAGGTGGTTCCTTCACCGATGACCGCGTCGGTCAACGCGGCAAGCACGGGCGGCCGGTTTTCCAGGGCGACCGTGGTCTGGGCCTGGGGCGCAGCCGGGGCGGCCTCGCGGTTGCCGGCTTGGTCCGCCGCCACGCTGTAGAAGGCGTAGGTCTTGCCCAAGGCGCCTTGGAACACCGCGCTGTTGGCGGGGGTGGCGGTGAGCCAGCGTCGGAAAGGCCCGCCATCTTCGCTGTAATGGATGTCGTAGGTGGCCACGCCGCTGCCGCCGGCGTTGTCCTGACCCGACCAGCGGACCAGGAAGGCGGCTCGGCTTTGGGCCGGCAACGATTCGACCTGGCTGCTCGGGGCCTCGTGGTCGAGGGCGGGCATGGTCTCGTAGAAGAGGGTGTATTGGCCCGTGCTGTTGTGGTCCAGCAGGTGCAAAACGTTCTCGCGTCGAGGCCGCTTGCCCTGGCCCAAGAAGGTCCGGTCCGTCACCCAAGCGTTGGTCTCGACGCCCACGATGACCTGGTCCGACCGGCGCACGCCGGCCAAACGATATTTGCCGTCGGCCGGATCGGCCGCACGGAGGTAGGCCCAGCCACCGGGCAGGGCGGCCGTCAATTGCACCTGGAGATTGGCCGGACCCAGCGTGCCCGTGACGACGGCATTGGTGACCACCTGGACCGCATTCGAGCTGCCGTCGCTTAACCAGAGTGTGTCGGGCAGATCGAGCAGGTCGGCTCGGTCGTTGACCAGGAAATCCGGCTTACCATCCTCGAACGAGCCGCCGGCCTGGACGAGTCGAATCATCTCGTGGATGCGCACCTCGTCGATAAGCGAGAGGCGCGGGTTGCCTTGGCCGTCCAGGTGCTCGAAGGTGGCCGTGTAATTGATGAAGAGCCCCTGGAGAGTCGAGGTCATGAGCCAACGGGCGATGCTAATGCCGCCGGCGGGGATGGTGCCGAAGTTGGCGGTCAGGGTGGGCGTCAGGTTCTGGCCGGCCACCTCGGTGGCGATGATCTTGAAGTCGATCAGGAGTCCTTTCTCGTTCTCGACGATCTCCGGTTGCGCCGAGGTGATGCGGAAGTTGCGGGCGTCCCCGGCCCCCTGGTTGCGGACCATCACCGCCAGGCTGAACGGAACGCTCGGCTCGAGCAGGTCCGTGAACGGATCGTCCGAGTACACGTCCCGCTGATGGAAGTAGTCGAGCGTCAGCCGCGCGGTCGGGTTGACTGTGATAGGCACCGGGGCCAAGGGGACGGTCACAGGCAACCCGTTGAGCGAGTAGCGGAATTCGCCGCCGACGTAATACACGGTGGGTTCGAGCGGCGCGGCATCCACGGTCGGCACCAGGGTCCACCGAGCCGTGCCCTTGGCCCCGCCCGCCACGCGACCGCCGCCGGCAACGTCGCTGAGTCCGGTCAACTCCGGCGCGCGAATGCCGAACAGGTCGTTGGCATCGCGCCCCGTTCCATCGGTGACGCGCACGGTCACGCGGATGTCTTCGAGGGCGTTGGCGGTGGCGTTGTCGATGTCCAGTGTGGCGCGGAACGCCTCGCGGCTCAGGACGGCCTCCTGGTCGAGCTTGATCTTGACGCGGGCGCAGACGCCGCCTTCCTCGCCGGCCTCAGATCGGATGCGCACCGTTTCGAACATGGCCTGGTACGGGTCGCTGTACCCTTGGGCTTCGATTTCCTCCTGATACGCGCCGATCAAGAGCATCTGGTCCCGCAGCGCAATCAGGTCGATGAAATCTTGGTTGGCCCCGGGAGGCGCGTCCGCCGGACGCAAGATCCCCAAGGCGATGTTCTCGTGCGTCCGATTCCAGCGATCCAGGAACCGGTTGAGTTCGGCGACGGGCACACCCGGCGGTTGAACGCCGCTCAATAGGTCGGCGCGTTCACCGGCCGCAATGGCGCGGCCGCCCGCCGAGCCATCCGCGGCCGCCGTCTGGAAGCGCACCCACCATTCGCCGGTGGTCGGGTCGGCCGCCGGATTCAGCCAAACGCCGTCCGGCGCGCCCGTGATGAGGTTCATGGCGTCGAGTTGGGCGCGCACGGCAGGTTTAAAGGCCTCGAGCGGGTCATTGGCGGCGCTGGCCATGGTAACGGTCGAGGCGAGGGAACCGCCGCTTGTAGGCGTGAAGAAGCAGCGCAACAGGGAGTAGATGCAGGCAGGCACTGAGGCGGGTGGGAAGGCGCAACCCACGATGCTGACGGCGCAGTCGAAAATGCCCAGCCCGCTGATGCCGCTGCTGTTGCCATAGATGCAACCGGCAGCCGCGGCACCCCAGCAGGCGGGTGTCCAGGGCACGCACCCCGCCAGCGCGATCACTAGACAGGCGGGATCGCATCCGATTCTGATCCCAATGGACGGCGCGCTGTAACCGGGCGCCACGCCACGACCACCGCCCGGACCGAACCCGCCACCCGGGCCACCCCAACCGGGCCCGATGCCCCCGATCCCAGGGCCTGCGCTCCCACAATCGCCCCGGACACCGCTGACCGCTACCGGCGCACCGCCGCCCACGCGGACCGGTCCGCACACGAACTCGAAGGAGAGCCCGCCCCCCATGCTGCAGGGCACACCGCTCGCCGCGCGGACCAAGCCGCCGACGGTGTCGAAGTCGCCAATCCGACGCAGCGTCACGGGAATGGTGAGCGTGGACTTGGCGGGCAACCGCCCCAGATCGCCGATGAGGGGCTCGATCGAGTAGAACGGGTGCGAGTCGAAGCGCAAGCGCGTGTCGTCTGCCGCGATGAGGCCGTGGTTGCGGATGGTGAGGTTGACCTGTTTGGTTTGCCCGACGACCAGCAGATCGCCCACATCCAGCGCGGCCGGCTCGATGGTGACCACCGGCTTCGGCACAACGGTCTCGAACTCGGTCTCGATGGTGATCTTGTAGCGGTCCTCGATCTCGATGCGCTCGACCGTCCAGGTATAACGCACCGCCTGGTAAGAGAGAAAGGCGGTGATCTCGTTGGTGATGCCCGGCTCGAGGAAGAACGTGCTCCGATGCCCAGTGTGTTGTTCGGCATCCAACTCGAGGTCATAGTAGCCCTCGAGTAGGTCCGACACGAAAAACCGCCCCGCCGTATCCGTGACGCCGTTGGTCACCACCGTCTGGCTGACGGCATCGCGCACGCGCACGGTGGCGTTGGTCAAGGGTGGCGCACCAGCGGCGTAGTAGGTGAATTCGTCCGCCGCGCTGATCAGCAACGCGCCTTTGGCTTCGGATAGGGCGCGGAAGGCGAAGGGCACAGCCACACCGGTGCCGACCCCGTTCACCGCAAGGTTCCCTTGGTGCAACGCCAAGGGGATGTCTTCCGGCGGGCTCAAGCGCAAGGTGACCGTGTTGGTTTCGCCAGGTGCCATCGACGGCAGCGGGTTCGGCGACGCCAGGCTCAGCCACGGCAGCGGCGGCAGCGAGACCGTCACCGGCCCGGTCTCGAGACCGCCGGTGTTGACGATTTGGAACGACACCAACCGTTGGGCCCCGCGTTTCATGCCCAGCTCGAGCCGGCCCGGCGATGCGACCAAGCGGGGCACCAATGGATCGATCGTCACCCGGATGAGCACCTCGAGCACCGCCCCTTCGGCACTGGTCAGTCGGGTTTGGATGTTGCCCCAGGTGAAGGAGGCGTCGCGCGCGGAGATCCCGTAGGCCAGTTGGGTCTGGGCCAGGCCGGCCAAGCGATTGGTCTGCACCGTGAGCGTCACGTCGAGGTTCGGCGGTTTGCTCACCAACTCGACCGCCAGCCCGGTCAAGGGCACATCGCTCAGGTTCTCGATTTGCACCGTGCCGCCAACGCTGCTGCCTTCGCTCAACCGCACGCTGGGCGTCGCTGGCTGCGCCCTCATCCCCAATAGGTAGAAGCTGTCTTGGGTGGCCGGGTCTGACACGCCCGGGTGACCGGCGGCAATCTCGTAGAAGCCCGCTTCGCCCGGGAGCGGCTGCCAGGTCGTGGCGAAGCGCCCCTGGCTGTCCGTGAGCGCGGCAATGGTGCGGGTCGTGCCCCGCACGCGAATGTGGATGCTCACCAAAGAGTGGGCGGCAGGCAGGCCACCCGCGCGGGTCGCTTGGCCAGCCAGCGGCACGGGGGTGTCGGCCGGCGCCGCCTCGAGTGTCGTCGACACCACGGCTTGATAGGCGGGCGCGACCCGGATGGGCGTGGTCGAGATCGACAGGTTGTTGTTCTCGAGCAACTCGACCACGTTGTTCAGGGCGTCGGTCTCGACGATGACCCAATAATCGCCGGCTGCTTGCGGCATGCGAATCGGCAGGGTCTGGCCGAACTGGCTGCCGGCCGGCAACGCGCCATTAAAGGCCCACTGCCCCATCAGCACGTCCCCGCCCACCAACGAATCGGTCGATAGGTAGATCCGCTGCACCACCGAATTCGTGGGCGAAGCGACCACGCCTTGATTGCGGATCTGATAGCCAACGTCCACGTACGCCTCGGTCTCGGCGCTCGCGGGCGCGGTCACCGCCCCCACGACGAGGTCCGGGAGGTTCACGTCCGTGACGGTGACCGGGAGCGAGCCGGGCGTGAAGCCAGGCGCAGTGGCGGTGAGGGTCACGACCTGGTTGCCATCGGTGACGCCATCGTCCACGGAGATCAGCGGGAAGTTGGCTGCCGCCGCGCCTGCCGGGAGCGTGACCGACGCCGGCACGCGCAGTTCGTTCGTGTTATCCGAGCTGAGCGTCACCACCAACGCGGTATGGGTGTTGGCGTTGCGCGTGAGGGTGCCCGTCCCGGCTGGATTCTGCCCCTCGGGCAGCACCGGCCGATCCACCGCCAGCCGTAGGGTCGGGCCATCGTCGTCGGTCACCGTTATGGTCGCCAGTGCGGCCTGGCCAAGCCGCGTCGCACTGCCGGAGGCGCGGAACCAGACGCGGACCTCGACGGACTTCGGTCCATCGACAAGGTCGTTGTCCACCGCACTGACCGGAAAGGCCACCGTCGTCTGGCTCGCCGGTATCGTCACGACGCGCGGCACGCGCAGGGCGTTGGTGTTGCTGCTCTCGAGCTCGAGGTCGAGGGCGCGCGGCGACACGGGGTTGCGCCCCACGGTAGCCAGCGCGGCCTGCGGGCCCGCGCCTTCGCTGACGACGTCGGGCGCCAGAGTCAACGTCAGCGCCGGCCAATCGTCGTCCTGCACGGTGACCGCGGTGGACGCGCTGCGATGGCCATTGGCCGAGGCCGAGACGGTCACGTTGAGCGGCGCCTCGACCAACGAATCGTCCAGAGCTTGCAGGCTGAACTCGACGCCGGCCTGACCCGCCGGGATCGTCACCGTCGGCGGGGCTGCCAATTGCGTCGGATGGGAACTGCTTAACGTCACGACCACCGCGACGGTGCCGGGGTTGCGTGTCACCACGACCGCCAGCGACTGACTCTCGCGCACGAGGTTCGTGGCCATGGTCAGGGTCAACTGCGGCAGGTCCACATCCAGGACGGTCACCTGCGCAACGGCCGCTTCATAGCCCGCCGCCGTCGCGCTCACCGTAACGGTCTGCGGACCATCCACCACGCCGTCCAGAACCGCGGCGACCTGGAACGTGGCGGAGGCCTGGCCGGCCGGGATCGCGACTTGGGCTGGCACGGTCAATTCCGTCGGATCCCCGTTGTCGAGCAGCACCGTCAGCGCAGCCGCGCGGCTGCCGCCGCGGGTGACCGTGGCCACGAGTGGCTGGGACGCGCCCTCACTGATTTGCGGCGCGGAGAACTGGAGGAGGAGCGCTGCCGGCACGAGCGTGCTTTGTGCGGCTACGCCCAGGTTGTTGGTTTCGTTGCTCTCGATCACATCCGCGCGGCTGTCCGCCTGCACGGCAAACCATAAGGTGCCCACCAGGCCGCCCGGGGGTATCACCACAGTTTGCGTCCGGGTGACACTCGTGCTGGTTGCCAGGGTGTTGGTGAACGCGAGCGTAGCCAGTTCGGCCAGCCCAGCCCCAACGCTGTCGGTCGCCAGATAGATCGTCTCCGACCACACCAATCCGGCGTTGGCGTTGCCCTGGTTGCGCACGGTGTACACCACCGCCACAGACTGACCCGGACGCGCGTTAGCCGGGCCGGCCACGCTAGCCACCGTCAGATCGGGTAAAGGCGGCAAGGCCAGCGTCATGGGTGTCGAGCCCAGGTTGTTGGTCTCGTCGGACTCCGCTACGGCCTGGCCATGGTCCGCCGCGAGCACCAGGTGGAAGGAGCCGGGGACCAGACCGCCGCCGATCGGCAGGGTGACAGAAATGGTGTTGGTCGAGCTGGCCCCGGGCGGCAACGGCACCTGCGGGGCATCGGCCGTGGCCAACAAGGTCCCCAACACCCCGCTCGAGCTGGATAGATAAAGGCGGTCGACCCAGGGAACCGCGGCCGCCGCAGTGCCGGCGTTGGTCACGACAAAGGTCACCGCGATAGTCTGGCCAAAGGCCGCATTGGCAGGAGCAGTCACCCGCGCCACGCGCAAGTCCGTCGCCACAATGTTCAACGGCGCGCTGGCAAAAGCCGTGTTGTTGGCCTCATCGAGTTCGAAGACCTGATTGCCGCTGTCGAGCAAGATGCCAAAGTAGCGCGCACCTGTGCCCACCGCCGGGACGATCACCTGCTGCGTCACGGTTAGCGTCGCCCCGGGCGCCAACCCAGCGGCGCCTGGGTTGAAGGCGACGGCCCCCAGGGACTGCGCACCCGAGCCGTCCGCGTTAGGGGAGAGCAGCACGGCATTCTGCCACGGCCCCAGGGCCGGGCCCAGGCCGATATTGGTGAGGACGAAGGTCAACGGGATCAAGGTGCCTGCCTGGGCTGAAGCCGGCACCGCCAGAGCGCCGGCCACCAAATCGGGCGCCGCCAGCGTGGTGAAGGTACGGTCTTCCGAGGCGGCCTCGTTGCCCGCGCCATCGGTCACGCGCACGCGGAAGTGGTGGAGCGTGGCGGGGGCAAGGCCGGTGAGCAAGAAGCTGTGCTGGGTGCGGAGCAAGCCAACGCTATTGGTGGCGCCGTAGGCCGGCGTCAGACCGTAAACCACCCGCGCGGTCGTCGGCTCGTCGGTGGTCCAAGTGAGGGTGGCGCTGGCCACACCGGGCGTGACCGTGATGGTCCCGAGCGTGGGCGGGGTGCGATCCACCAACTCGTAGGCGGCGACATAGTGCAGGTTGGTGGCATCGGTGGTGGCGAAGGTCTTTAGGAAGGAGGCGTTGGTCCCGAGGAACGCTCCGTTGAGAGTGAACTGTTTAAAGGCATAGTAATTGGGCGGGGCATTCGTCACCGCGGCCGGCGCGGCAATCGTCGTGCTTTGCCCGTTGTTGTACGTGCCCGCGCCGCTCACCGTCGCCAAACCGGCCGGCAGCGTGGCCGTAGTGACCACGTGGAACAAATGCGCCTCGGCATAATGGGCCACAAACGACCGGTTGCGCGAGACCACCGTTGTCAGCGTCGGGTTGGTCCCCACGGTGGCCCCCTCTTCGGTCCAATGGCTGAACTTGTAGCCAAAGGCCGGTTGTGCCGTCAGCACGTTCGTGCTCCCCCACGCATACACACCCCCACCCAGCACCGTCCCGGCCGCCGGCGGACTGTTCGAGACGCTGATCTCGAAGCCGGGCAGCCCGAAGACCGCCGTCAGGGTTGTGGCCCGATTCAAGGTGAAGGTGTAGCTCGGGTTGGCACTGCGCACCACGCCACCCTCGACCCAGTTCTCGAAGACATAGGGCGCCTCAGACACGATGGGCGTGGCGGTCACGGTCACGCTGGTTCCGGCCGGGTAACTGCCTGCCCCGGTCAACGTGCCCGCGCCGGGCGGCGCGGCGTTCAACGTCAAGGTGTAGAATTGCGTGATGCTGAACGTCGTGGTCGCCGTGTTCGCCTCCGCGCTCGCCACGCTCACCCCGTCGTACTCGAAGATCTCCCGGTCTGAATCGGTCGTCACCTCGACGCCATAGGTGCCGGGCGCGGCGGTCGTGAAGTCCACTTGGCGCGTGATGCTTTCATTCGGGGCCAGCGCGGTGGCCACGGTGTAGGTCTGGTCAAAGGGGGTGGCGCCGCTGGTCTGGTTGCGCACGCGCACGCGCTCTTTGAATCCGGCCGGAGCAGCCGCGGTGCCGCGGTTGAAGGTCGTCCAACTGAGCCGGTAGGTCTGGCTGGCGTCCGGACCCGTGAGCTGGAGGTCCTCGATCTTGAGGTCCGGATAGTCGGCGAGCGCGATCGTGAACGGGTTTTCCGTGGCGGTCTCGTTGTCGCCTTCCAACAGGAATTCGTTCACCGTGTCGGTGTAGTCCGCCTTCACGATCAGATAGAAAGGTCCGCTGACGGCGTCCGGTAGATTGACCGTGTTGGTCAGGCGATAGCTCTGGCCCGGGGTCAACGCCCCCGTGCGCTGGTAGAGCCCCAGCAGCCAGTCGTTCGCGTCCATGACCGCATCGGCCGACAGGACCGCGCGGTCAAACCACAAACCCACCTGCGTGGCCAACGAACCGACATTGGCCACCGTGAAGGCGAACGTGAACGGCTGACCGCTCCGCAACCCGGTCGTGACGGGCACCGTCAGTTGGGTCACCTGCAAGTTCGGAATCACCACATCGGCCGTCGGCAACACCGGCACGTCCAGCAGGTACTCGCTCATGAGCCCGGCCGACCCCGCCCCGGCGCGCACCAGGGCATAATAAACGCCGGTCTGTTCGATGCGGACCTCGGCAACGCCGTCCGAGGGCCGACCGTTGCCCGCCTCCGCCATGTAAACGTTGGCCGCGTTGTAGAGGCTGACGACCGGCGCCAACGGGCTGCTCGCCGGGAGTCGAGTGCGCAGAAAGACGGTCTTACCCGCCTCGATCACGCCCAGATTGTAGTAGTCCAAATCGCTGGCCTGCTGCGTGTAGCCCGCGATCGCGGCCGTGCGCGTGTTGCCACTGGCCGTGTACGTCAGCATGGTCGCGCTGGCCAACCCGTCGTTGGGCTCAAGTTCCACCGGCAACCCATTCCGAAACAGCGACACGCGCAGTCGATACTCCTGGTAATAACCATGCCAGACGCTCACGCGGACCGTGTAGAGGCCGCTATTGGTGAGCGCCAAGGGCGAGGTCTGGAGCAGACCGTTGTTGGCGGCGGTGGCGCTCAGCAGTTGCCCACCGGTGGGGCCGTAAAGCAGGTACTGCAGACCGCTACTACCCGGGTTTCCCGGTGCTTCGGCCGCCAACACCATCGCGTCCCCGGCTTGCGCTTCGAAGCTCCAGAAGTCGAGATCGCTACCGTCCCGCAAATAGGCCCGGCCCGCCCCCGAAATCAAGTCCGGCTGCGTGCTGCTCATCAGCAACGGCGTGGCCGTCTCCCGCGTGTTGTTCGGCTCGAGCTCCGTGTTGAAGCCCGCCACTTGCGCCACGTTGAACTGCCGCGTCCAAGCCGCCGCCAAGCGGTTGCCCGCACGGTCTTCGAGCGTGGTCAGCGCACGGAACCGGTAGCTGCCCGGCGGCAATGCGCCACTGGCGACGGCATAACTGGCGGTCAAGCCGGCGCTGTAGGCTGGGCCGGTCGTCACCGGCCAGAGGAGATCGTCTGCGGTATCCAGTTGGCCGTCCAACCCGCTCGAGCGCAACTCATAGCTTGCCGGCGCGTTGATTGCCACCGGCTCCATGTCCTCGGAGAAGGTCAGGGTGAACCGGTCGAACAACTCGAACACGGTGCCGCCCTCGACCGGGAGGGTGTCCGCCAAAATGGTGGGCGCAGCCAAATCGCTCAACGTCAGGCTCAGCAGGTACTGCGTCATCAACCCGGGCTCCCCGGCCGCGGCGGGGGCCAGAGACACCCAACCCGCCCCATTGCGCAGCGTACCCGTCCGACCTTGGCCACTGGCATCCGCAACCGTCTCGCCCTGGGCCTCGTTGAAGCGCCAATACCCCAACAGCCCGATTTCGTTGCCGGCCAACGGCCCCGCCAACCGCGCGAGCACTTCGGCCCCGGTCAACGCCCGATTCCAAATAGCTACCTCGTCGATGTAGCCCGGAAAGCTGTTGCCGCCGCAGCAAACCTCGCTCCCGATGCGGACCCCGGCGGCGGTCCCAGTGTACTGGCTTTGGACCGGACCGGAGACGGCGAACTGGCCGTTGACGTACAACCGCGCCGTCAGGCCGTCGCATGTTCCCACCACATGGTACCAGTCGCCCGCGCTGGCCGGGGTCGGACCGCTAATCGTCTGGCTGCACCCGCCGGGCGGCCTAATGCTGAGGCCGAATCTCCCCTCCTGCAACGTGATCCCCCAATCGAGGCACTCGGCATAGCCGCCAACAATCGTCCGGCGCCCCCCCGGCACACTCACCGGGCGCACCCAAGCCTCGAGGGTCCATTGCGTCCCCGCGCTCCAGGCACCCACGTCCACATAATCGTCACCCCCATCCACATAAACCGCGCTGTCGACCGCGCCCGCGTAACCCGGCGGACCGGCTTGCATCCTGGCGTAGTAGGCGCCGGCGCCGCCGGCGGGAATGGTGTGGGTTAAGTTCGTCGAGCCCGCCGGCGCACTGGCCACCACGTTGCCAGCGCTGTCCAACACACTCAACACGCCGCTCAAGCCACTGCTGACCGGCTTCCGGTATCCCAGCCGCACCTCCGCCCCCACGGACAGATTGCCCAGCCCAAACACATCCGCGGGATCGCCGTAGCGGATATACCCCAGCATCCGGGCCTGTTGACTGGGGCCTTCCCGGGCGAAGCTGGCCGCGTTGGCCTGCCCAACCGTGTTGTTGTCCTCCGCCTCGAGTTGCCACGGCGCCGGCGCCAACGTCACCCGTAACCGATACTCCCCACGGTACTGATGCCAATTGCTCACCCGCACCAGGTAACTCCCGCTCACCGGCAACACCAGCGGTGCCGACTGCCCGGTCCCGTTGTTCCCAGGATAGAAATCCCGGATTACACCCCCATCCCCACGCTCCACCCGCCAATACAATCCGCTGTTCGCCACATGCCCAGCCGTCTCGCTCCCCACCACCAACCGATCCCCAGCCCGCCCCGTGAAACTCCAGTAATCCACATCCTCCGTGCTGGACAGATTCCCACGACCCGCCCCAGTCCGAATCCCGCTCCCGGCCGGGTCCTCGACCAACAACTGCGTCCGGTTCAACCGCAGCACCGTCGCGTTGTTCCCGTGATAGTTGGCCGTCACCAACTCGACCCGGCCGTCCCCGTCCAAATCGCTTGCCACCACGGAAATTGGATTGCCCCCAACGCTGTACAACGACCGCTCCTCGAACCCGCCCGCCCCGTTGTTCAGCAACACACACACGCGGCTGTTGCCGTAACTGGCCACCGCCACGTCCAGTCGACCGTCCCCGTTCCAGTCCCCAGCCAACACCTGGTACGGATCCGAACTCCCCGCCCCATACGCCACCCCCTCCCGCAAAGTCCCGTCGCCGTTCCCACCCAACAAACTCACCGTGTTGCTTCCCGCGTCGAGCACCGCCACATCCAACACGCCGTCCCCAGTGTAATCCCCCAACGCCACCGAACGCGGGTTGTTCCCCACCCCGTAGCTGACCGGTGCCGCAAATGTCCCGTCCCCATTCCCCAACAGCACACTCACCGTGTTCGGCCCATAGTTCGCCACCACCGCGTCCAAGTAACCGTCCCCGTTCAAATGCCCCAACCCCACCCCAAACGCCCTACCACCCGTCGCCACGTTCGTCCCATCCCCGAAGGTCCCGTCGCCGTTCCCTAACCGAATCGTAATCCCACCAGCCCCTTCGTTCGCCGTCACGAAATCCAGCCGCCCATCCCCGTTCAAGTCCCCCAACGCCACCGAACGCGGGTTGTTGCCCGTGCTGTAGTTGGTCGGACTGCCAAAACTGCCGTCCCCGCGCCCCAACAACACGCTCACGTTGTGCCCGTTGTGATTCGCCACCAGCAAATCGGCTAAGGCATCGCCGTTCACATCGCCCGTCGCCAGCGCGATCGGACCGTTACCGGCCGGGTAGTTGGTCGCCCCCCGAAAACTGCCATCGCCCTTGCCCAGCAGCACGCTCACATTGCCGCTGCTAAGGTTGGCCACTGCGACATCCGCCAACGCATCCCCGTCGAACCGGCCCGCCAGGAGGTAGAACGGATTGTTCCCCACCCCGTAACTGGCCACAGCCACCAGCGACCCGTCCGGCGTGTTGCTCGGTGTCAGACTCAGCGACGTCGCTCCGCCCGCGGTGTCGTTGCGCCGGTTCTCGATCGCCCAACCCGTCACGTTGGTGACCGTAAAGCCCCGCAGGTAAGGGGCAGGCAAGGCGTTCAAATTCAAATCCTGCAGCGTCGTCCGCACCGTCAACCGGTACCGGCCGGGCTGCAACGGGCCATCGCTGATCGCGAAGGTCGCGTTGGTGCCGTTCGCGTACGCGGGCGTGGCGGTTACCGTGTACAGCGCATCGTCGCCATTGCTGAACACGCCGTCCAATCCTGCGTGTCGCAGTTCGTAACTGGCGGGGTCGTTGACGGTGGCCGGAGCCAACTCCTCGCTAAATCGTAACGTGAAGCGGTCGATCACCTCAGCACTGGTGCTGCTCTCTGCCGGCAGCGTGTCCGAAAGAACCTGCGGCGGCGTCGTGTCCTCGGGAATCGTCCCCTCCAATGACAGTAGGTACTGAGCAAACAGCCCCTCCGTCCCGCTCCCGCCACGCATGCGAGCATAGAACCGGCCGCCCGCCCCAGCCCCCACGCTGTGCGTTAGGTTCGTCGTCCCAGCCGGCGCGGACGCCACCACCGTGCCCCCACCGTCCAGCAACTCGAGGAGCGGATCCAGTCCGCTCGAAGCAGGCTTGGCTACCGAGAGCCGTAGCTGGCTGTTCCCCGGCAAGACCAACACGGGCTCCGTCCGCCCAAGCGGTGCGTAAGACCACGAGAGCACATCGCCCGGGTCGCCGTACCTGACGTAACCCAAGATCCGCGCCTGTTGATTGGCGCCCACGCGCGCGAACAACGCCAAGTTCGCCTGCGCGACCGTGTTGTTGTCTTCCGCCTCGAGTTGCCACGGCGCCGGCGCCAACGTCACCCGCAACCGATACTCCCCGCTGTACTGATGCCAACTGCTCACCCGCACCAGGTAACTGCCGCTCGCCGGCAACACCAGCGGCGCTGACTGCCCGGTCCCGTTGTTCCCAGGATGGAAATCCCGAAGCACACCCCCATCCCCGCGCTCGATCCGCCAATACAAACCGCTGTTCGCCACATGCCCAGCCGTCTCGCTCCCCACCACCAACCGATCCCCAGCTCGCCCCGTGAAACTCCAGTAATCCACATCCTCCGTGCTGGACAGATTCCCACGACCCGCCCCAGTCCGAATCCCGCTCCCGGCCGGGTCCTCGACCAACAACTGCGCCCCCTTCAACCGCAGCACCGTCGCGTTGTTCCCGTGATAGTTGGCCGTCACCAACTCGACCCGGCCGTCCCCGTCCAAATCGCTTGCCACCACGGAAATTGGATTGCCCCCAACGCTGTACAACGACCGCT
>VHCO01000099.1 GCA_016871715.1 Verrucomicrobiota bacterium | reverse complement strand
TACCGGGTGCGTCTCCAGTGAACCCGCGCCCTTGGCCGGAATCATGTTCCGGCAATCTCACGCGTTCCAGCCGAAGCACGCGCTTGAGCGAACAGGTCATGCGGGCGCCCCACGGCATATGGGGCGCGGCCTTGCTTCAGCGTCCGTAAAGCGATCATGCGGACGTGGCTCCTTCTTGCCGCAAGCGCTTACCGCCGGGTCCAAGCTGGTTCGCAGGACCGCCAAGCCAAGAAGTGATCGCCTCCGGCGAGTTTGCGCGCCAGCCGCCGGCGCTCACGAAGCAACCGCTCGATCTCCTGCGGGCTGGCCTCCGGATGCTGGGACCGAAGACCCGTCCGCGCCTGACTAGCGCAGGGGCGAGTAGTCGGTGGCCGTCATGAAGACGGATTTCACGCCGCCTTGGGTCGTGAGCGAGCCGCCGGCCTTCTCCTCGGATTGCTTGCGCGCCGCCAGCCAGGCCGGGTCGGTCCTGAACGTCCCAAAGGAAGCGGCCGCCGCCTCGCGGCTTTTGTGACTGAGGATGTAGACGAGCGTATCGTCCGCGCCCGACTCCTTGGGCGCCGGGGTCCAGTAGGCGACATTGGCGATACCGTGTTTCTCGAACAACTTGACGGTGTGGTCGCGGAACCGGGCGTTCAGATGGCCCAGGTTGCCCGGCGAGGCTGTGTAGGTGCGCAACTCGAAGACGCGCGGTTCGCCGGTCACAACCGGCTTGATAGGCGGCGAGTAATCGGTGGCCTGGAGGAACTGAGTTTCGATTTTCGCCACGAGCCGACCGTTGACCTCGGAGGCTTTGTACGCCGCTTGCCAGTCCGGATCGGACATAAAGCCTTTCCACGATTTCTCGCGCGCCTCGCGGCTGGGGTAGGCCAACACGTAGATGAGCGTGTCCGCTGCGCCGTCCTTCTCGTCCATCGGCACCCAGTAGCCGAGGTTCACCATTCCGTGCTTCTCGAACAGCTTGACGGTGTGGTTGCGGAATCGGGCGTGCAGGTCGTTGAACTTCCCCGGAGCCGCATGGTAAGTGCGCATCTCGTAACAGCGCGATTCTTGCGTCTCGGCGGCAACGACCGGAAGCCCGGTCGCAGCAGCGACCGCAGCCAAGGCGAGGGATTTGATGAGTGGATTCATAGTTGGCATTCGATTGGCCGCCATGCCACTGCCAATCGGGCAGGCTGTCAAAAGAAAAACGCACCGCCGCGCGGTGCGATCGCGCGGTGCGCGCGGTGCTTCCACCAGCCGGCGGTGGTTAACCCGGGCCCTTACGCTCGGCCGTTTTGCGGGCCGGATGTTCGTCGCTCCGGCCGTGCATGTACACCGCGGTCCACTCGGCGAGGCGCTTGCCCAACAGCCGGCAAGCCGCTTGCGCATCGGGCTCGCGCGGCTCGCGCGCGGTCACGGCGCCGTAGTGGGCGGTGGTGAGCTTGCCGGCGTAGTCGGTCAGCCCGAACACCAGGAAGCCGAAGTTGATCAGGATGGTGAGGATCGATTGGCAGGCGAGTTCCATGCCGCCGCCCCAGGCCCCCGCGGAGCTGAAGGCGCAGGCGATCTTGCCGTCGACCTTCATCCACTGCTCGAGCATCGGGTCGTCCCAGAACTGCTTCATCCTCCACGACAACACGCCCATGTTGGTGGGGCTGCCCACGGCCAAACCGTCGCACCAGGCCACGTCTTCCGGCTTCGCCTCGGCCACCGACCGCAGGCGCACTTCCGTGTCGGAAATGGCCGCGGCGCCTTCGGCCACCAATCTCGCCATCTTCGCCGTGTTACCGGTTTTCGAGTCGTAGAGGACCAGGATGCGGTTCATGGAGGTGGGATTGAACCGGAAGCGGGTGTTGCGGGTCAAGCGCGCCGCTGCCGGATGGCCGCCAAGATGTCCGCGACCACCTCCGCCCGAGGCTGGACCCCTTGTTGGCCTCGGCCGTGGATGCGGACGGCGACCGACTGGGCGTCCTGCTCGCGTTGGCCGACCACCAGGATATGGTGCACGCGGGCCTGCTCGGCTCGTTGGATTCGGCCCATGAGCTTGTCGCTGCTGAACTCGAGCTCCGCGCGCACCTGTTCGCCGCGCAGTTCGTTGACGATCCCCCGGGCGTAGTCGAGTTGGGCCTCCGTCACGGGCAGGACCCGCACCTGATCGGGCGCCAGCCAGAGCGGGAAATTGCCGGCATAATGCTCGATGAGAAAACCGATGAACCGTTCGTGCGTCCCCAACGGCGCGCGGTGGATGCACAGCGGGGTTTTGTCGGTGTTGTCCCGGTCGCGATAGACCAAACCGAACTTGGCCGGCACAGCGAAGTCGACTTGATTGGTGGCCAGGGTGAACTCGCGGCCGATGACGCTCCAGACTTGGACGTCGATCTTGGGCCCGTAGAAGGCGGCTTCGTCGGGCACCTCGACAAAGTTGATGCCGCTCTGATCGAGGACGCGGCGGACCATGGCCTCGGTCTTGAGCCACAGCTCGGGTTCGTCGACGTACTTCTTGCCCAAGCCGGCTTGGCCGTGGGTGCTAAAGCGCATGACGTACTTCTCGATGCCGAAGATCTTAAAGTACTGGAGGTACATCTGGTTGACCGCGTTGAACTCGGCGGCGAACTGGTCCTCGGTGCAATAGATGTGCGCGTCGTTCATGTTCAAGGAGCGCACGCGCATCAGGCCGAGCAACTCGCCCGATTGTTCGTAGCGGTAGCAGCACCCGTACTCGGCCAGGCGCAACGGCAGATCGCGGTAACTGCGCGGTTCGGCCGCAAAGATCCGGTGATGATGCGGGCAGTTCATGGCCTTGAGGTAGTAGCGGGTGGGCTCAGTCCTCAGGCCGGAGGTTGAATCCGCGCGCTCGACGGGCGGTTCTCCCTCGGTGGCTGAGCGCGTCACCGGCGCTTGCGCTGCCTCCCCAACTCGCCCGCCCCCTTCCTCCGCCAGGACCATCGGTGGAAACATGCTCTCCGCGTAGTAGGGCAGGTGACCGCTGGTCCGGTACATCTTCTCTTTGGCAAGGTGCGGGGTCTTGACGCGCACGTAACCGGCGGCGAACTCGGTTTCCTTGGCTAGCTTCTCGAGTTCCTCGACGATGACCGCGCCTTTGGGCAACCAGAGGGGCATGCCAGGACCGGTGAACTCGGTGTCGATGACATAGAGGCCCATCTCGGCGCCGATCTTGCGGTGATCGCGTTGTCTGGCTTCCTCCTGCAGCTTGAGCCATTCCTCGAGCTGGGTCTTGTTCTTAAACGCGGTGCCGTAGATGCGTTGGAGCTGTGGGTTGCGCTCGTCGCCCTTGTAATAGGCGCTGGCCACGCTGGTGAGCTTGAACGCCCCAATGTTGCCCGTGCGCAGCACATGCGGCCCGGCGCACAAATCGACGAAATCGCCGCTCCGATAATACGTGATCTCCTCGCCTTCGGGTATGTCCTCGAGGTTGCCCAGCTTGAATTTGCTCGATACCGGCCGATCGGCCAGCGCACCCAGGCGACCGCGTTGGGCGTCAGCGACGGCTTGGGCGCGCGTGACGGTCAGGCGCTCGAAGGGGTGGTTGGCCTTGATCTCCTTCTTCATCTCGGCCTCGATCGCCGCGAAATCCTCCGGGGCGATTCGATGCTCGAGCTCGACATCGTAATAGAAACCGGTGTCCACAGGCGGCCCGGCGGCGAATTGGGCGTCGGGCCACAACCGGGCGATGGCGGTGGCCATGACATGGGCGCAGGAGTGGCGGAGCCGTTCGAGCTCCGACATGCGGTGTCGTTCGTCGAGCGATTTGCGTTCTTTAGGTTCCTGGTTGTCAGCCGGCATAAGGTGAAAAAAGGACGAGAGCTTGGGATAGACGACAGTTTACGGGTAGGATGGTCAGGATCGAGGGGACTACCTGCCGACGTGGATCCGTGGCCTGGCCGAGCGCACCAGGCGGCCAATGACGGCCACGCAAAGACTCCGTTGCGCCACCAACCATTCGAGGACGACCTCGAGTTGGCGCCGGGGCACACACAGCAGCAACCCGCCGCTGGTCTGGGCGTCGGCGAGCAAGTACCTTTGCGCGTCCGTGACGTCGGCGGCAAATTCCGTCAGGTCAGCGGCCGCCTTGAGGTTCTGTCGGGTCCCCCCCGGCACACACTCTTGGGCGATCAACTCCCAGACCTCGATGTCGAGGGCGGGCACGCGGCTGGCCTGCAGTTCTGCGCCCAGGCGACTGGCGCGGCAGATGTTGCCCAAGTGGCCCAGGAGCCCGAAGCCGGTGATGTCCGTGCCGGCGCGCACCCATCGACGCTCGGCGAGGTCGGCGCCGACGGTGTTGAGGTGGCACATCGCGCGGGTGGCCCGGCGCGCCAGTGCAGCCGAACATATCCCGCGCTTGATGCCGGTCGTCACGATGCCGGTGCCCAGCGGCTTGGTCAGCACCAGCAGGTCGCCGGGGCGCGCCGCCGCATTGGTGATCAGCCGGCGTGGGTCGACCAGGCCCGTCACCGACAACCCGTAGAGCGGCTCCGGGTTCTTGACCGTATGTCCCCCAACCAGGAGGCAACCGGCCTCCTTGGCCTTGGCCGCTCCACCGCGGAGGATGGCGTTGACGATGGCCGGCGAGACCTTGTCGTCGGGCACACCCATGATGTTGAGGGCGGTGAGCGGCCGCCCGCCCATGGCGAAGACATCCGAAAGCGAGTTGGCCGCCGCAATCTGCCCGTACAAGTATGGGTCATCGACGATCGGCGTGAAGAAATCCACCGTCTGCACCAACGCCCGGCGTGCGTCCAGACGATACACCCCCGCGTCGTCGGCCGTGCCGGCGCCGACGAGCAATCGTGGGTCGCGTACGTGCGGGAGCCGTCGCAGGACCTGCGACAGGGCCTTCTGGCCGAGCTTCGAGGCTCAGCCCGCGCAGGAGGCCAGCGACGTCAATTTGAGGATCTGCTCGCGGGACATGTTCGAGACGGTGCTGCCGAGCTGGTGCGACCAAGCCGGGCGAATCGGCGCGCGGCCGGACCGCGGCTCGCGTGCCACGCGCCGCACTATGCCGGCTCCCATCGAGCCCTGGCAAGGTCAACCGCAGCGGGTCCGCTTCAACCGCCTCGACCCCACCGCGTGAGGCCAGCGGCCGCATCGACAACCCGCCGCATTTGGCCTATGCTGGCTACCGCCAGCCCTGTTAGAGGGCCGGCGGTGCGTGTGACCTGTGACCTGTGAATTCGAACGCTGACCGTTCCGAGATCGCCGCCGAGCCAGCCGCCCCGGGCGGGTGTTGCGGTTCCAGCTCGAGCCGCCAGGAGACCGGCCTCGAGCCACTGGCCTGGTTCAGCCGAATGATTCCCCACTGCAAGGAGTTCGCCCAGGCGGCGAAGGCGGCTGGCCGGCCGATCGTCGGGATCATGTGCGAGTACGCCCCGCGCGAGCTGATTCTGGCTGCCGGCGGTGTGCCGGTGTGTCTCTGCGGCGGTGACGCGGACACGATACCGGCCGCCGAGGCGTACTTGCCCACCAATCTTTGCCCGTTGATCAAGTCCACTTACGGATACTTGGTCGAGAAGTCCAATCCGTTCCTCGAACTGGCCGACCTGGTCTTGGCGGAGACGACGTGTGACGGCAAGAAGAAGATGTTCGAGCTGATGGCGGAGCGGCGTCCCACCTACCTGATGGAACTGCCGCAAAAGGAAGATGACCCCGACGCGCTCGAGCAATGGGTGCGCGAGATGCGGAAGCTCAAGGAGTTCCTCGAGCGACGGTTCCAGGTCGACATCACCCGCGAGCGCCTCCGATCGGCCATTGACCTGATGAATCGGGAGCGGGCCCTGCGGCGGGGGTTGGCTGAGCTCATGCAAGCGGATCATCCACCGCTCACTGGCCGCCAATTGCTCGACCTCAAGAGCATCGTCTCCGCGATCCCCGCCGACCTCGAACAATACACCGCCGCGCTCGAGCACTTCCGTACGAGGCGGTCGCCCGGGGAGAACGGTCGTGTGCGGGTCCTATTGACGGGTGTCCCAATCGTGCACGGGGCCGAGCGGGTTCTCGACTTGATCGAGGGCCAAGGCGGCTTGGTGGTTTGCCAGGAGAACTGCACCGGGCTCAAGCCCATCCTCGAAGATGTCTCGCCGAATGCGCCCGATCCGATCCGGGCCCTGGCGGAGAAGTACTACCACCTGCCGTGCTCGGTCAAGACGCCCAACAGGCGCCGGCTCGAACTGCTGCGGGAGTTGGCGCGCGCCTACCGCGCCGAATGCGTCATCGAACTGATTTGGCAGGCCTGCCTGACCTATGCGATCGAGTCGTTCCAGGTCGAGCGCGTCGTGCGCCAAGAGCTTGGCTTGCCTTATCTGCGTGTCGAGACCGACTACTCCCCCTCGGATTCCGCCCGGATCGTCGTGCGGATCGAGGCCCTCTTCGAGACCGTGCGCGCGAGCCGTGGCGACCGGGCCATGGCAGGCAGCGGTGGGCCGGCGGCGGCGATGCGCGCGCCCGAGTCGGCGCCAGCAACGCGAGCGTCGAGCCCCTGAGCCGGGTGCGACCGTCAAACGTGTCGCGCCAGGCGGCCGATTCAAACCCCAACCCGTTCCAACCATGAAATCCGCCGCTCAAATCCACCTGTCCGATGTGCAAGCGGTCTACTCCGGCCCGGAAGGCCGGCTCTGGGAATTGTTGATGGGCGAACAAGTCCACATGGGCGGGTTGGCATCGTCGCAGGACCTGGCCGAGCGCGCCGGGATCGGACCGGGCCAGGCGGGTGTGGATTTCTGCTGCGCCAGCGGTGCGGGCATGAGGTTTCTGGTCCGGTTTCGGCACGTGGCGCGGATGACCGGCGTGGATGCCACCGGCCCGATGCTCGAGTTGGGCCGACGCCGGTGTGCGGAAGAAGGCTTGGTCGATCGCCTCGAGTTTGTCGAGGCCGACGTCTGCGCGAGCGGATTGCCCAGTGGCCAATTCGATTTCGTCTGGGGCGAAGATGCCTGGTGCTATGTGGCCGACAAGCGCCGGCTGATCGCTGAGGCGACGCGCTTGCTCAAACCTGCTGGACGCATCGCGTTCACGGACTGGATGGAAGGGTCGGTCGAGCTTTCGGCGGACGAGGCGTCGCGTTACTTAGCGTTCATGAAGTTCCCGTCGATCTTGACACTGGCCGAGTACAACGCGCTGCTGACCGAGCAGGGATGCACCGCGATCGTGGCGCAGGATACCGGGCGGTTTCCCTGCCACGCGCGGCTTTACCTGGATCTGATCGAGAAGCAACTGACCTATGACGCCCTGAAGATCATCGGCTTCGACACGGCGTTGGCCCAACGGTTGGTGGGCGAGATGCATTTCCTGCTCGGCTTGGCCGAGGCGGGTAAGATCATCCAAGGCCAGATCGTTGCGGAAAAGCGCTCGTAAAGTTCGCCTTGGTGAAGATGCCTGAGCATGCAGATCTTCTTCAGTAGCCCGTGGATTCCCGCTGAGTGGATTCGGGCGCATGGGCTCGAGGCCCGGGCGTTGGGGTTCGCGCCTGACCTTGACCTCGCGGCGGCGCGGCCAGGGGCCGGCGTCTGCGCGTATGCCGAGGCGGTGGTCGGCTGGCTCGAGCGCCACGCCGAGAGCGCGGCGGTCTTCGCGTCGACGTGCGATCAGATGCGCCGCGCCTTCGACATCGCAACCCGCCGGGCGCCGTCCCGCAGTTTTTTGTTCAATGTCCCCGCCACATGGCAAACGCCCACCGCAGGGCAAATGTTTCGCGCTGAACTCGAGCGGTTGGGGCGGTTCCTCGAGGCGCTAGGCGGACGGGCGCCCCAGGCCGAGGATCTGGTGCGACGGTTGGCTGACTCCAATGGCAAGCGACGCCGCTTGCTCGCCGGCGCACCTCGTTGCCGCGCGCATGCGTATGCCGCAGCCGTGGCCCGGTTCCACTGGGATGGTTCGGAGGCGGTGATCGAGCCGTCGGGTCCGCTGCCGGCCGAGGCGGTGCCGTTGGCGTTGGTGGGGGGCCCGCTGCCGATGGCGCACTGGGGCTTGATCGAGGCCCTCGAACGGGCCGGCGGTCGGGTGGCGCTCAACGCGACCGAGACCGGCGAGCGCAGCCTGCTGCCGCAATTCCGGCTCGATCAGGCGCGCACAGATCCGGTCGCGGCCCTGGTCCATGGCTATCTCGGGCACTCCGTCGATGTCTTCCAGCGACCGAACACCCGGCTCTATGCGTGGCTCGGACAGCAAGTTGCCGCATGGCGCATTCGCGGGCTCGTGCTTTGGCACTTCGTCGGGTGCGACCTGTGGCGCGCCGAAGCGCAGAGCTTGCGAGAGGCGTTTCGGCTGCCGGTGCTCGTGCTCGAGGCCGGCGAAGGTGCGGGCGACTCGCCACGTTCACTGGGCCGACTCGAGGCATTTCTCGAGTTGCTCAAGTCGGCTGCAAGCAACCCCGCAGTCGCTGCGACCGCGGACAAGCCAGAGGCCCACCCAGCGACTGAGGCGTCGGAGGAGCCACGATGAGCGAGTCGCTCGGAGACGCGCCGCGCAAGCTGGGCTTGGACGCTTGGGACCAGCGCTACGCCGCCCTGCGCCAGGCCGGTTTGTCCGAACCGGAGTATGGCGGCCCGCTCGGACGGCATGTGTTCGAGCGAGGCGACTTGCGGTTGCGCCACCTCGAGTTCGACAACTCCGCCGCTGCGCTGCGTCTTTGGAACTTCCTCCTGACCGAGAACGAACGGTTGCGCCAGGCCCGGACCCGCGGCGAGAAAATCGTGGGTACCATGAAAGACCTCGGCACGGTGCCCGTCATGGCCTATGCCCTGCCGCGGGTGCGCGCCTTCTACCCCGACGGCGCCTGGTGGACACCCTGCCTGATGGAATGCAGCGACGGGCTGCTTCAGCAAGCTGACCTCCAGGGAATCGATGGCTCCTTCTGTCCCGTGCGCGCCCTGCTGCCCGCCTTCGAGACGGAGGCGCATTTTCCACAGCCGGACTGGTTGGTGTGCAGCACAGGTGCGGTGTGCGACGACTTCACCGCGATCGCCCAACGCCTCGAGCGGCTGGGACATCCCATTTGTTGGTGGGAGATGCCGCGGCGCCGCTCGCCCGATCCGGGCGAGCCGGCCTGCACCTTGCCGGGCGGCGGTCTGGCTCCCGCCGTTCAGGTGCAGTGGGTGCGCGACGAACTCGAACGGGTGCGCGCGGGTCTCAGCGGCCTGGTCGGGCAACCGCTCACCGACGAACAGCTCCGTGACGGCATCCGGGAAGCCAACCGGGTACGCCGGTTGCTCGGGGCGCTGCGTGAGGCGGCCCATGGTGCGCCGAGCGCGCCGCTGCCGGCTCTCGAGTTGTTGGTGGCCGAGATGCTCACCCTGCACTTCTGCTCGGATCGTGACGAGACGGTGGCGGTTTTGGCAGAGTTGCTGGTGGAGGTCCAAACCCGCTGCGCACAAGGGCACGCGGTGCTCGCCGCGAATGCGGTGCGAGTGTATTGGGTGAATCCAGTGGCGGATTTGCGGGTCTTGAACCGGCTCGAGGAATGGGGCGGGCGAGTCTGCGGCTCGGATTACATGTTCACACACGCCTTGGATCTGATTCCTGAAACCCTGCCGCCGCTCGAGGCTCTGGCCCGAACCGCGCTGGCCGATCCGATGGTCGGCCCGACGGCCGACCGGGCGGAGCGGATTGTGGCCGAGTGCCGCGCCTGGGGCGCCGAAGCGTTGGTGGTGGCGCGGATCCCGGGAGCGAGTCATTGCGCGCGCGAAGGCGCCATCATTCGCGAGGAAGTTCGGGCGAAGGTCGGCCTGCCGACAATCGACCTTGAAATCCCGCCGGTGTGTGATGCCATGCTGCCCACGCTCGATTCGCGGTTGCAGGCGCTCCTGGAAGCCGCCCGAGCCCGGAGATCGACATGATAAGCGCTGGCATTGACGCCGGATCCCGCTCGATCAAGGTGGTGCTGTTCGACACCGAACAGGCGTGCCTGGTGGCCTCCGGCATCGTCGATCAGGGCGTCGAACAGCAGCGGTTGGCCGAGGCGCTGTTCGAGCGGTGTCTGGCGCAGGCGCAACTCGAGCGGGCCGCGGTGGGCGCATGTGTAGCCACCGGTTACGGGCGCAACGCGATCGCCTTCGCCGACACCGCCATCACCGAGATCACGTGTCATGCCCGCGGGGTCTACCACGGCGCCCCGGACGCGCGCGCCATCGTCGAGATCGGAGGTCAGGACAGCAAAGTCATCCTCATCGAGACCGGCGGGCGGGTGCGGGATTTCTCGATGAACGACCGCTGCGCCGCTGGTAGCGGCCGCTTCCTCGAGGTCGTGGCCGGTCGTTTGGGCATAGCCTTAGCTGCCTTCGGGGAGTTGAGCCGCGCCAGCCGAACGCCGGCGTTAATCAGCAGCATGTGTGTTGTGTTTGCCGAGACGGAGATTATTGGGTTGTTAGCGGACGGGCAGGCGCCGGCGGACATCGCCGCGGGGGTCCAGGCGGCGATTGCGGCGCGCGTGGCGGCCTTGGCGGGCCGAAAGCTCATGGCGCCGATCCTGTTCACAGGCGGTGTAGCCTTGGTGCCGGGCATGGCTAGCGCACTCGAACAGGCCCTCGCTCAGCCGGTGCGGGTCGCGCCTGAGCCGTTGTTGACGGGTGCGATCGGCGCGGCCTTGCTAGCCGCGGAAAGGAGGCGGGCGACCTCACCCCCAACGGCAGATCGCTGACTTGATCGCGGCGGGGGTAGGGGTAGGGTAGGGGTAGAGGGGACGACTGTGCGTCGAGATCGGCACCGCTTTCGTCGCGCTTCCCGCCCCGACCTCGGTAGTGCGACGCGCCTATGGAGCCGGCCCCAGCTCCCCCAATCCGTCCGGTATCGGGTTTTCAGCCTCGCGGCGGGCGACTCCCAACCCAGACCAACGGGCACCATCAACGTCAGCAAGCACCTGTCCATGAGTGGCTTCAACAGGGCGGCGTTGCTGCGGGTCGAGGGGTTGAGGGTATTCAAATACCACTTTGACACCGTCGCCCAGGGGCGCTTTCACACTGCGCGGTTCAGCGGCGCGGCAGCAGCCTTGCCCTACAGGCCACATCCTCAGCCTACTCTGCCTCGGTAGCGGTAGGGTAGGGCGACGCTCCAGCGGAGCCGGGCACGGGGCTTCGTTGGCAGAGGTCTCAGCGGCTCGGCAGCCTCGCCCTGCTCAGCAGGAACCTCGCGCCTCGCGCCTTGCAGCTCAGTCCATTTCCCCGCAATGGGCCAAGGGAACTGACCGTGTTCGTTCATTTTCACGCGTGTCAACCTCTATAAAGCTGGCAACATTTCTTATGGATCGGTAGCTCGGCGCCCGAACGGTAGCAGGGCGAGACCGCTGAGCGCGCCGAACGAAGCAGGTCACCGAGCCCGAGCGGCCGACCCGGCGCTTCGGCCCTGCCTCTACCTGGCGGTTCATGGGGCGCCATCGGTACGATAACGGACCAATCCCCCGAGGCCGCGACTGCCAGCGTGAGCCCTGCCCCCTGCACCCTCCACCTCCACCCTGTACCTGCCCCGGCCCCGACCTGAACGAGCTGGCTCCGAGGTCGCCTCAACACCAACATGATCGAGTGCTAAAAGACAGTGTTATAGTACTTGACGACAATGCGCGCGCACCATAGCCACCCCGTGGGCGCAACGGTTGCGGACGCGCGGTGGTCAGACACCGTCTAGTCCTCCCGATTGACGTTGGCCAGCCTGCCTTTGGCGGTCGGCTTGTTCCTGAGCTGAGGATCGGGGTTAGCAATCGGGCTTGCTTCCTGAACTGCAGGGGCTCAGGGTGTTTCCCGCACGCACAACGGTACTCCGACAACCCCAACCACCTCTTTCCAACAGACAAGATGGCATCCTTCACCCAGCGAATGATCGGGGCGGCGGCCTTGAAGGTCCCCGTGTACGAAGAGATCGAGCGCGACACGACCGGCACCGGGGAGGCGGCCGGTGTGGTGGCCATCGTGGCGGCCGCGAGTGCCCTCGGCGGGATGGGTCAAGGGGGCGCCGGGATCATCGCCGGCATTGCGGGGGCCTTCATCGGTTGGCTGGTTTGGGCGGCGATCACGCTCTGGGTGGGCACGAAGCTCTTTGGGGGCATGGCAAATCTGGGCGAGATGCTGCGGGTTTTGGGCTTTGCCCAGTCGATCGGGGTGATCAAGGCCCTGGCTTTCATCCCCATTTTGGGCCCGTTGCTCGGGTTTGCGGGCAGCGTTTGGATGCTGGTCTGCGGAGTGGTTGCCGTGCGCCAAGCGCTTGACTTCACTACCGGCAAGGCCATCGGCACGGTGTTGATCGGTTGGGTGCTCATGGTGGCCCTCCGCCTCTTGCTCAGCTTCGTGACGGGCGGTGCAGCCTAACACGGGGTCATGCCTCGAGCATCGACGGGGAAGAGACCGAGGCGACATGCTGACCCTGACCCGACAGATCACGCATGGCAGGACCGGTTAAAATCCGGGCAGACGGCTTGGCGTCGGTTCGTGGCGGCGCGCGGCTGTTGGTGTTGGGGCTTTTCGTTGGGTCGGGGGCGGCCAGCCTGGTGCTCGAGGTGGTTTGGGCCCGGATGTTGGGGACAGTGTTCGGGAACACGGTGTTGGCGGCCAGCACGGTCCTGACGGCGTTCATGTTGGGGTTGGCGCTTGGGAGCGCGTGGGTGGGGCGCCGGGTGGACGGGAGCGAGCGGCCGCTGTTCTGGTATGGCGGTTTGGAAGTGGGGGTGGGGCTGTACGCCTGGCTGTTCCCGTGGCTGATGGACGGCGCCGGGGCGTGTTACAGTTGGTTTTACCGGATGGCCGAGCCTGGGCCCTGGGCGCTGAACGGGGTGCGATTCGGGCTGTCGCTCTTGTTGTTGCTGCCGCCGACCTTTCTCATGGGCGGCACCTTGCCCGTGCTCGCGCGGCATTTGGGGCTCAGGCACCGGGAACCGGGTCAAGAGGTGGGATACCTTTATGCCCTGAACACCTTTGGAGGGGTGCTGGGTTGTTTTCTGGCGGGCTTTTTCCTGCTGGAATGGCTCGGGGTACGCGGAACGCTGGGCGCGGCGGGCGGGGCGGCGTGCGGGATTGGGGGGTTGGCCATGGTGTTGAGCCGCCGCGCGGGGGCTAAGGCGACCACCAGGGTCGAGAAGGCACCGTCGCCAGGCCAGTCCATGCCGCTTGAGCCGGTGCGGGCCGGGCCGGCGACCTCATTCTATTTGGTGCTGGCGGCGTTTGGCGTGGCAGGTTTCTGTTCGCTGGCGTATCAGGTGATTTGGACGCGGATCTTGTTGTTTCTGTTGACCACGACCGTCTACGCGTTTGCGACGATGCTGACGGCGTTTTTGACCGGGATCGCTTTGGGGAGCCTGATTGCTGCGCGTTGGCTGGTGCCGCGGCTACGGCGGCCGTTGTTGTGGTTTGGGGTGTTAGAGATCCTGGTGGGGCTGGCGGCGCTGGCCTCGGCGCCGTTGCTTGCCCATCTAGGCGTGGTGGATGCGAAGATTGCCAGCCAGGTGCGCTGGGGAGGGCTGGGTCAGTTGGTGGTGACGTATCTGGCAGACAACTTTGTGGTGTTACTGTTGCCGACGGTGTTGATGGGGGCGGTTTTCCCGGTGGTCACAGCCGGGGTATTGCGCGGGGAGATTGCCGTAGGCCGGCGCGTGGGGCAGGTGTATGCGGCCAATACGCTGGGTTGCGTGGTGGGATCGTGGTTGGCGGGATTTGTGCTGATCCCCCTGTGGGGCACGCAGTACAGCCTGCTGCTGGTGGTCGGTTTGAACCTGTTGATTGGCGTGGTGCTGGTTGGCCAGGCCGTCACGGCGCGACTGGGCCGACGGCTGGCGTTGACCGTTCCGGCCTTGGGATTGGTAGCGGCTGCGCTCTATGGGACGCCGGCGGAAATCTTCCATCGCACGATCAACCTGTTCCACAGCCCCAGCCGCATCGTGTTTCTGGAGGAACACTCGACGGGGACGGTCACCGTGCACGAGTTGCCCAACCAAGATCGGATCATGGCGGTGGACGGTGTGGACGTGGCCGGTCTGGATCTGATGCTGCGGACGACGCAGAAGCTGCAGGGCTACATTCCGCTGGTGTTGCATCCGCAGCCGCGTCGGGTGCTGCAGATCGGCTTTGGCAGCGGCGAGACCACTCGTGTGGGGCTGGAGTTTGGGGTCGAGGACTATTCGGTGGTCGAGATTTGCCCGGCGGTTTTCCGGGCCGGGCCGCATTTCGAGGCGATCAACCAAGGCGCCTATCGCGATCCGCGCGTTCGCCGGCTGATCATGGACGGGAAGAACTACGTGCGGCTGACGGAGCGGCCGTATGACTTGATCATGAACGACTCGATCTTTCCGGGGTCGAGCGGCAGCGCGGCGCTTTACACCGTGGATCATTTCCGACAATGCCGCGCCCGGCTGGCTGAGGGGGGGATGCTCTCCTGCTGGGTGCCGCTGGATTTGCGGCCGCGGGAACTGCGGATGATCCTGAAGAGTTTCCAGAGCGTGTTTCCCCACACCTCCGTGTGGGTGGCCAGCAACACTCTGAACAAACAGGGGCTGATCCTGGGCAGCCTGACGCCGCTGCGCATCGACTTGGCGCGGGTGGCGGGTTTGCTGCGGCGCCCGGAGATTGCGGCGGAGCTGGCCGCGGTCGCCCTTGCCGATGTGTATGACTTCTTGGATTGCCACATGACCGACGGTGAAGCGATCGCCCGGTTGGTTGCAGCGGATCCGGTCAACACCGATGATCGGCCGCGGCTAGAGTTTAGTTGCGCGCTGCGGATTCCCTGGACGCTCCGGCTGCGGCAGACCCTGGCCATGCTCACGGCGCATCGGGCGCCGGTGCTGCCCTATGTGACGAACTTCGTGGACGAGGCCAAGGATCGGGCGGAACTGGGGCGGCGGTATGACTCGACCACGCATCTGTTTCGGGCGCAGGTGGCGCAGTTAGCCGAGCTGCCCAAGGTGCGCCGTCAGGAGCTGGACCGGGCGCTGGCGCTGAGTCCAGCCGATCCTCAAGTCCGCAGTTGCGAGGCCGAGTTGGAGAAGGAGATTGACGATCTGGCCCAATTGGCCCAGCAGGCGGAGGGGGGACCACGAACGTTTAGGTTGCGCTTGGCGGCCAAGCTCTATCTGGCGATGCGTTGGGAGGAGGCGGCGCGGATTTACGAGCCGCTGTTGGGGCAAGGCCCGCCGGCGCCGGCCGAGGTATACGCCCACCTGGCGGAGATGCGCTATCACGTGGGCGAGGCCGAAGCCGCCGAGCAATGGTTGCGGCAAGGACTAGCGCATTGGCCCAACTCGGCCCAAGCCCATGATCTGTTGGCCGGGATTTTGCTAAACCGCGGTGATGTGGAGGGAGCTCGCCGGCACATTGAGCTCGCCGTCGAACTCCAGCCTGGGGACCCGCTGTATAGGCAGCACCGGGCGGAGATTCTGCGTCGCTTGGCCCAGCCCTAATTGCATTCTGACGCCAGCGCCCTGGATCGTTTTCACGCTGCGCGGTTCAGCGGCTCGGCAGCCTCGCCCTACCGGGTTGCGCCTTACAGCTCGGTCCACTTCCCCGCGATGGGCCAGGGGAATTGACCGCGCTCGTTCGCTTTGACCGGCACCGTGCTGTCGTAGTTGAGGGTATCGAGGTTCTCGCAGAACTGGGACCGCGATTCCATGACCTCGTCCCAGGTGACGGTGCGATTGTAATGGGCGGCTGCCCGTCCCATGAGGGTGGTGAGGTCGGAGTAGACCGATCGCTTGATTTCATTGTGGCGGCGGTCTTTGCGGATGCTTTCGATCAACACGTCCCACTCGTAGCGCCACGGGCTCTTGGTGTCCGGGGCGGGCGTCCAGGCGATGTGGGGGCGGCCGATGCGTTGGTCCTTGAACTGGTGCACGGTGGCAGCGTGAGTTTGACCGGAGAATTGGGCGGCGGACTTGGTGCCGTGGATCCAGGTGGCGAACTCGGTCTGGCCGCGGTTGATCCGGCGGAAGCCGCAGAAGGCCTTGGTGCCGTCGGCGAAGGTGTACTCCATCGAGTAGACGTCGAGGTTTTGGCCCAAGTCGGTGCTGTCCGGGGAGCGCCCGCCCATGCCGTGAGCGGCCACGGGCCAGGCGTCCTTGATCCAGCAGCACTCGTCGATCTGGTGGATGAGGTTATCCGCCATGTGGCCGGACCCGACCCACAGCAGGTGGATCTTGCCGAACTGCAATTGGCTCATCAGATCGTTTGCGGCGGCTCCTTGGTTGTCCAGCCAGCGCGCCCCGGCCAAGCGGTTGGCCCGAATGAGGGTAATGTCGCCCAGGGTGCCCTCGCGGATCCGGTCGATGAGCGCTTGTCGGGCGGGCGAGTGGCGACACTGCAAGCCCGCGGCCACTTTCACATTTCTCCGCTCGGCGACCTCGCTCACACGCAGGAGCCGATGCAGGCCGCCGGGGTCCGAGGCGAACGGCTTTTCCATGAACACGTTGATGCCTTTGCTGACGGCGTACTCGACGTGGAGCGGCCGAATGTAGGAACGGGTGGTGCACAGGGCGACGTCGCCCGGCCGCAGGCAATCAATGGCCTGCCGGTGGGAGCCGAAGCCGACGAACCGGCGGTCGGCGGTCACTTCGACTTGGTCCGGGAACTTGTCGCGCAGGGAGGCCAGCGCGCCAATCATCTTCCTCTCATCGAGATCGGCCATGGCATAGAGCTTGACTGGGCCTTGGTTGGCCACCGACAAGGCATCCGCTACGGCGCCGGAACCGCGTCCGCCGCAACCGATGAGGGCCAGGCGAATGGTAGGGTCGTCTGCGGCGAACACGCCCCATGCGGGCGCGGCCGCGGCCGCGCCCGCGGTTAGGGCGAGAGAACCGGCTTGGCGCAAGAAGGTACGGCGGCTGAGTCGAGGTTGTTGGGCCGGAGTGTTTATGAGTGGGTTTGAGTGGGTCATGGTGGCGAGTCGGTTCACAGGGTCCATCGAATGCTGTGGTCTTGTGCGTTCTGTGCGTTGGGAGAGTGCCAGGGGGCAGGCCCGAGGCCAAGCACGGAATCGGCCCGCATCTTCCACCAACGGATTTCGCTCGGTTTCCATGAATCTCTAGCAAGGCTTGGCCTTAGGCCGTGGCTTGGGGGTCCAGCCCAAGGCGACCACGGGCAAGGTGCCCGTGCCACAAACGTGACCAATCTACAGCATGTTCTTCCATTCCCAAGGAATCGAAGGGACCGCAGCATCGAACCCGGTACCGCCCGTGGAGAATGGAGAATGCTGGCCTACGTCCGGGGCAGGTCGGAGGTCGAATTTGGCCGTTGAAAAACCGGGGCGCGCCCTCTAGTTTGCGGCAGGATGCTGTATGACCGGTCCTACATGCGGGAGCCGACGTATCGGACCCGCTGGTCGCTGACGATGATTCTGATCGTCGTCAATACGGGCTGCTTTTTTTCCCAGCTCTTGGGTGAGCAGCCCACCCTGCGGCCGCTGGGCCGGCTGCTCAGTTACTTGGCGTTGCGCCCGAGCGATTTGGCGCACGGCTTCATCTGGCAATTACTGACCTTCCAATTCCTCCACGGCGGTTTCCTGCATTTGCTGATCAACTGCGCCATGCTCTACATGTTCGGCCGGACGGTCGAGGACGCCCTGGGTCGGAATTCGTTCCTGAAGCTCTATCTGGGGTGCGGTATGGCGGGTGGACTGCTCCAGGCGGGGTTAAGCTGGGTATTTCCGCTGCACTTTGGCGACCGGGGCGTGGTGGGCGCGTCGGCAGGCGTGTTTGGGCTCATCGCGGCCTTTGCGGTGATGAACCGCGAGTCGCCCATCACGACGCTCATCGCCTTCATCATCCCGGTCACGATGCGCGCCAAGTATCTGCTGTTGGTCGAGACGGTGATCGCCGTGCTCGGTTTGTTGGATCGGGGCAGCGGTATCGCCCATGGGGCGCACCTGGGGGGCATGCTGGCCGCCATCGCCTATGTGCGCTACTTCGTCCTGCGCGAGCATCGGCCGTTTCGTTGGCCCCGCTTCCTGGTGCCCGTACGCCGAGCTGAGCTGGTCAATGCCCCGGCGCCCAAGGGCCGCGCCTGGCAACGTCGGGCTGCCCGACCGCCGGAAGAAGTCCCACCCGCTGAGTTCATCAGCCGAGAAGTCGATCCTATCCTGGATAAGATCTCCGCCCACGGCATCCAGAGCCTGACCGAGCGCGAGCGTAAGATCCTCGAGATGGCTCGGTCGAAGATGACCCGTAAGTAGCCCGCCCTCCCACCCAGCCGGCCAGCCATAGCCGGGGCTGCTCTAGAGTTGAACTGGACCGGTGTCAACTACTACAACTCTGGCAGATTGAGTTCACTAGCGCACAGGTGTCAACTGCTAAGACTCGGTCATATTAACTCCTACAGATTCGCGAAGTGCTTCTCCCGCAAGCGTCACCTCGATCTCCAGGAGCTCCGATAACCGCCCTGGCCCCCGTCCCGCACCGCAGCTCGCGCCTGGACGCGCGCTCCAGCCCCGGCTAGCCTCCCCAACATGATCACGCGCTACTCGCGCCCGCCGATGCGGGCGATCTGGACCGACGAGAACAAACTCAAGATCTGGCTGCGGATCGAGTTGCTCGCCGGTGAAGCCCTGGTGGCCGAGGGGATTTTGCCCGAGGCCGACTTGGCGAAGATCCGGGCCGGAGCCAGTTATTGGCTCGAGCACGCCGCGGAACTGGTCGAGCGCCAACGCGAACTCGAGAAGACGCTCAACCACGACGTGATCGCCTTCACCACGGCCGTGGCGGAGAAGATCAACGACCCCGCCAGCCGCTGGTTCCACTTCGGGCTGACCAGCAGCGATGTGGGCGACACGGCCTATGCGGTTCAGATGGTGCAATCGGCCGACATCCTCCTGGCCGACGTGACCCAACTGCGCGCTGCCATCGCCCGGCGCGCCCATGAACACAAGCTCACGCCCTGCATCGGCCGCAGCCACGGGATCCACGCCGAGCCCACCACGTTCGGGCTTAAGCTGGCGCTGATGTACGACGAGTTCGGGCGCGCCCAGCGCCGGCTCGAGGCCGCCCGGGAGAGCGCGGCGGTGGGCAAGCTGTCGGGGGCCGTCGGGACCAGCGCGCACTTGTCGCCGCGGGTCGAGGAGCACGTGTGTCGCCAGCTCGGGTTGCGCCCGACGCCGATCGCGACGCAGGTGGTTCAGCGCGATATCCACGCCGAGTTCCAAACGACCTTGGCCCTGGTGGGCGCCAGCATCGAGCGCTGGGCGGTCGAGTTCCGCCACCTCCAACGCACCGAGGTGCTCGAGACCGAGGAACCCTTTACCAAGGGCCAGAAAGGCAGCAGCGCCATGCCGCACAAGCGCAACCCGATCACATGGGAACGGTTGACCGGTCTGGCGCGCGTGCTGCGGGGCAACGCCCTGGCCGCCCTCGAGAACGTCGCCCTCTGGCACGAACGCGACATCAGCCATAGTTCGGTCGAGCGGGTCATCTTCCCGGATTCGTGCACGCTGCTCGATTACATGTTCGGTCTGCTGACGCGTTTGGTCGAGGGGCTCAACGTTTATCCCGAGAACATGAAGAAGAACCTGGGCTTGAGCCTGGGCATGTGGAATTCGCAGACGGTGCTGCTGGCCCTCATTCGCAAGGGTCTCACGCGCGAGCAGGCCTACGAATTGGTCCAGCGCAATGCGATGCAGACCTGGGCCACCAAACACGCCGGACGCGACGACGCCGATTTCCTCAAACAACTCCAGGCCGATCCCGACGTGGCCAAGCATTTCCAGGCGGGCGAGCTCGAGCAGCTTTGTTCGCTCGAGTTCCATTTCAAGGAAGTGACGGCCCGCTTCCAAGCCGTGGGCCTCTGAGTTTGATCGCGCCCGAGGGCTTTCGCGGCTCGCGCCGCCGGCGACTGGCCCGGCGCTCAAGTTTTTCGCCCACCCGCCGATGCATACTCGGCGGGCGATTACGGCAAGCTCCCGCCTAGCATATCACCACGGGCGCGGTCGGCGACCAAGGGGCGCCATAGCCCCTCCTCGAGAGCCGGCCGCGTCCGTGCGGCTAGGGCTTCCCGAGGCTCCGGCGTTGGCCCAGCCGTTTCTCAGGCCCGCGAACCTGTCCCGGGCGGCACACCCCCTGCTCCTTACAGTCCTGCAGTCGGTCGCGGTCAGTGCAGGGGTGCGGACCTGGCGGCGGCTGCGGATGTTGACGGCGGTTGGGCTGGGATGGCCCGACCTGAACCTGGACGACCCGAACGACCATGTACACCTGCCTGTCACCCTACGGCACCTTCACCATCAAACCGGATCTGTGTTGCCGAGCGAAATGGTGCCTTTGGCTCGAGGAAGACGTGCTGGGCACCTACGACTCGCCCGAGGAGGCCGCCCGCGCGGTGCACGCCCGCCAAACCGGCAACTTCCGCTGGGACGCCGATTACCAAACCGACGTGCCCGCCGAGCTCGACGCCTGGTTGCCAACCTACCTGGCTTGGCTCGAACACGAAGTCCTGGGCCACGCAGCCCTCCGGAGCCGGTGAGGACGGGCTCGAGGGATTTAGGATTTAGGATTTCCGATTTAGGATTTGGAGGGGCCAGCGTGTCGTTGTGGAGGGCGGAGCTCTGCGACGCCTTGGGGCCCCTTCGGGTTTGGGCATCGGATTTGGGATCGCGGACTGGACTTCGGTCGAGGGCTCGTGGAACTCGCCCCTCCAGCGTCCAGCGTCAGCAATCTGGAGGGCGGAGCTCTGCGACGCCTTGGGGCCCCTCCGGGTTTGGGCATCGGATTTGGGATGCATCGCGGACTGGACTTCGGTCGAGGGCTCGTGGAACTCGCCCCTCCAGCGTCCAGCGTCAGCAATCTGGAGGGCGGAGCTCTGCGACGCCTTGGGGCCCCTTCGGGTTTGGGCATCGGATTTGGGATGCATCGCGGACTGGACTTCGGTCGAGGGCTCGTGGAACTCGCCCCTCCAGCGGGTCGCACAACTTGACCGAAGGCCCTCGTGCAACGGTACGCGAGTCGCGCCTACGGCGCGGCGCGGCGCACCCGGAAGAACATCTGGGGCCACTCGGGATCCAAGGGCAGAGCGACCGGCATCGTCACCGCGGTCGCCACCCATTCCCGGGCAACGACCCAGTCAGCGGCTTGGAGCGTCGCCGAACGCTCGACGGCATAGCCTTGGCCCTCGATCAGGTTGCCCAGGGTGAGGAGGAATTCACCGGGGTCCATGCCGATCTCGATGATCCAAGGCACGCCGGCCACCACCTGCGTCCAGGCGTCCGCGGCCGGAGGCGCCGCCTCGCGATGGCCCACCGCATCGGTAGCGACGCTGTAGAACGCGTATTGCGAGCCCACCTCGCCCGTGTACAGCGCGCTCGTGGCCGTGGTGCTGGCCAGCCAGCGCTCGTACGGACCACCGTTCCGCGACACGAACACATCGTAAGCTGCAAGCCCCACGTTGTCCTGGCCGCTCCAGGTGACGCGGAACGTCGGGGGCACAGCGGTCGGCAACGGCGCCACCTGGCTGGCGGGCAAAACGCGGTCCACCGTGTGGAAGATGGGATCGGTGGCCAGGGGCGCGTTGATGTCGAAGACGATTTCGGCTTGCGCATCGATCCGGTCGCCCGTGACCGCACCGGTCTTCGCACGGATGTAATAGCTCACGTATCCTTCGCCCTCGGGTCGATTGACGTTCGGCGGCAGGAACCCAGCAAAGGGATCCTCCGGCAACACGCCCGTCGCGGGATCCACCGACTCGAACCGCCAGGTCGCCACACCCCTCGCCGGGTCGAGTTCGGTCCTGACCTGGACATCGACGCCCAGCGTCTGGCTCAGCGGCAACAGCGCCGCA
Organism: Verrucomicrobiota bacterium; assembly: GCA_016871715.1. Taxonomy (GTDB): domain Bacteria; phylum Verrucomicrobiota; class Verrucomicrobiia; order Limisphaerales; family J093; genus VHCO01. Next base: position 4,648 of record VHCO01000099.1, on the reverse strand, counting down.
AACGAACTCAGGCCCGGATGGGTCTCGAAGGTCATTCCGCCGAACCCGAACGTGCCCAGCTCGAACGTGGTCCAGTCCAGCTTGTCGCTCAGTTGATTGGTGATCACCACCACCTGCGCCGGCGCGGTCGCCGTCCGCACGTTCTCGAAGTAGATCGTGTATGGCAACACCAGTGCACCCTTAACCCAACGCTCGGGACCATAGCCCGCCGGGCCCTCGATCGCGTTGGGGTCCACGGAGCCGACCACTTGGCTGTGGGATTCAGCCTCAGGCGGATCGGAGCCCAGGGCGGGCTTGATCGCGTAGTCCCAGGTGTCGCAACTCACGGCATAGGCGTAGTCCAGTTTCTTGTCGCCGGCGAACTTCCCGACCTCGCCTATGACTTTGACTACTTTGCCACCCTTCGTGACATAACCGAGTAACGGGATCGCACCGGGCAACCGCCACAGCGCGTCCTGCCATTCCCCGCGGATTGCCTGAACAGCCGCTGACTGTAGTGCGTAGATATTGCCGTAGAACGGCACGTACCCCGCGCCCTTGTCCACGCCGATCAGGACCAATTCGGTGAAGTCCAGCACCGCGATTTCACGATGCAGTTCCCGAAGTTCTCGCTTGCGATCCTCGATCATGCGCTCGCGTGGGGTGAGGCGTGCCCGACGTTCCTTTTCCTTACGCAAGTAGTCCTGGGTCAATTCGAAGCGCCCCTTACGTTGGAGAACCTTGGCCTGCTCTATCATGCCACCCCGACTGCGGTCTTCACCGGACAGATCCACGAACGCTACGGGACTGTTCTCCACATAGGCATAAAGACTGACACCCAGCGCTTGCTCAATCGGATCCGGCTGAGTGAATCGCCCGAGGGTCGAGTCGTAATACCGCGCGCGCATGTAATGCAAACCATGCGGCTCGCGCATGACGCCCAGCCCGCCGATGTACTGGAACGGGTTTTCGACCGTCTCGCTCGCACTGAAGCTCTCGCCGAATGGCCAATAGGCGTACTGGTTAAGGACGTTGCCAGCGGCGTCCGTCAGTTCACTGGTGCTTCCCAGCGCATCGAACTGGTACCAGAGGGTGTTGCCGCCTGGCTCGATCGCGCACACCAAGCCCAAGCCGTGGATGTACCGCCGCACGAGCTGTCCGCTCTGGTCGTACACTGCCACCACGTCGCCCAACCCCGTCGGGTCCATGAGGAACTCGCGCCGTTGGCCGCCGCTGACGTTGGCTATGCGCTGGCCCAAGGCGTCGTATTCGTAGGACCAGGCTTGCTGCGGCGCGCTCACGCCGGTCAAGCGGTTCAGCTCGTCGTAGGTATAGCTCCGAGCCTCGCCCCCTGCTCCCTTGTGCTCGATCAGGTTCCCTTGAGCGTCGTAGCTCATCGTCAGCGGGTCGCCGAAGACCTCGAGATACGAGGTGGTGAACTGATCTCGCGGGTTGGCCAGGCCTGAGGCGTAGTAGGTTGACCCGCCCACTTTGGCCATCGGGTAGCGGTTTCCGGCGGCGTCGTATGAGTAGTAGACCGTGTCGCCAACTGGCGGCGTAATCTCGGTCAGTTGACCGGCGGCGTCATACCCATAGTGCCACACACCCGCGTGGGTCGTCATCGTGACCGGATACCCGTTGGGCCCGTAGGCATAATCGAAATGGCTGATGAGGACGCCGGCGGGCGAGTAGTTCGCCAGGCGAGTGAGTTGGTGGGCGGCGTCGTAGGCGTAGGTGGTGTAGCCGCCGTTGCCCAACTCCTTGCGCACTGACCTTCCCGCCGCGTCCCGCGCGTAGCGCACTAGCAACCGGCCCTGGCCGTCGGAGAGCCGCTCCAGGCGCCCCGCGGCGTCGTACGCGTACTGCAAGGTGAATCCGTCCTGGTCGGTCATCCGGATGCGCCGGCCGAAGGCGTCGTACTCGAAGGCGAGAAGCCGACCTCCGGGATACTCGACTCGCGTCAGGCGATCGGCCGCGTCGTAAGCGAATCTCGTGGTGCGCCCAGGTTCGATGATCTCGATGAGGTTGCGGCGCGCCTCGTACCGGTACTCGGTTCGCTTCCCGACTGCGGTGAGAGTCTCGGTCAGGAGGCCCTTGACATCGTGGGCATCGGCGGTCTCGAGGCCGCGAGCGTCCACACGCTGGCTGAGATGGCCCCGGGCATCGTAAGCATACGTGACCCTTGCTCCATCCGGGTACTGGCGTTCGAGGAGACGGCCGCCGCCGTCATACGCGAACCGGGTGGTATTGCCTCGGGCATTCTCCAATCGAACCGGTCGATCGAAGGAAGGCTCCGCATAGTCCAGGCGGGAGGGGAGACCGAGAGGGTTGACCCACTCCGTGAGCCGGCCGTGGTCGTCGTAGGCGTAATGGCTCCGCGTGCCATCCGGCCCAGTTGCCTGCGACAGCAGCCCGCTTTTGTGGTAATCAGAGCGAACAACCTGGCCAAGTCCGTCGACGAGCTGCCGCAGCCGGCTCTGATGATCCATGTCCGTGACGATGGCGTTGCCCACGGCGTCGGTCATCGTGACGCGCCCGCCGGGTCCGTACTGCCAGCGGGTCGGCTCGGAACCGTCGTCGAGGGTCTGCCGGACCAACCGCCCCTGGTCATCGTATTCGAACTTCAGGCCCATGCCCCGCGCGGTCGCGATCGAGGCCAGGGCGTGTTCGCGGGTTGGGCCCTGCCCGGTGACATAGGTGAAGCGCGTCGGTCCCTCGGGCGCGGCCATCTCGAGCAAGTGCTCGCCGGCAGCGTCGTAGGTGTAAGCGGTCTCGCGGCCGACGGGGTCGGTGACGCGCTCGATCCGACCCGCGGCATTGTAGTCGATCTCGAACGCGTCACCGTTGGTGTTCTCTATCCGAATCAACCGCCCAGCCGGATCATACACAAAGGTGTCGCGGTCGCCGTCGAGTTCCTCGACGTAGGCCAGCCGTCCTGCTTGGCTCCCGGCTTCGAGTTCAAACACCATGAGCGAGCCGTCCGTTTCGCGCAGACCGACCTGGGCGCCTACCTCCACCAACCGGCCGAAATCCCCAGGTAAACCCTCGTACTCGCTCAGGGGCGCCTGGACTTCACCCTCGAACACGCGGACCGGTCGGTAGTCGTACCAGACGGTGACCTTGCCGGGCTGAACCTCGAGGCGGATTTCCCAGGGGGCATGGCGTCCGCGTCCGAAGGTCCCGACCGCATAGCGCCCGCTGATGGTGTGGAGACCGCTCAAGTTGAGCAGGTGCGTCAGCCAGCGTCCGGGCCGATAATCATCGGCGGTCAGCGTGTTCCAGGCAGTGCCAGAGCCTACGGTCTCGTTCGGCGTTGCGATAGGGGCTCGCAGCCGCCCTGCCTGACTCTGAGGGTTGGGGCGCCAGAAGAGGCTCGCGTAACTCACCACGTCGGCCAGGGCGCGGTTGTACTCGCCGAAGGTCCGGCCGACGCGTTGGGTGAAGTTGGCGAAGATGGCCTCCCAAGCTTCCGGGTCGATGTAGTCGGGTTTCATCACGTTCTTGTCCTGGGCCCAGTCGATCTCGTCGGTCTCGTTTGGCGCTCCGATTCCGAGACGGACTTGTGGTTTGGACGAATCCGCCCGAAAGGAGACCGGCACGATATACCAGCCACCTTGGCGCAGGATCCCGGCCGGGCCATCCTGGGCCAGGAAGAGCATCAGCATGCTGTTGCGAGTAGGCTCGGCGGTCTGGTGCCGTGCAACCGCTCGGGCGGGTCTCGTGCGGGCGGCGATGTAGATGACCTCGGTGGCCTGTTGAGTGTACCATGCGACGTTGCGCGAGAAGGGATCGCGAATCGCTACCTCGCCACCTTCGCACACCACCGCTCGCAACGGCGCCATGGCATCCACGTTGCCCTCGTTCCAAAAACGAATCTGGGCCTCGCGCCACACGCCCGCCCGAACGGCGGCTGGCATCGCGATCTCGAACTGCACGTTGGCCGCTCGCGTTTGCTGCACCATAACGGCTCGTTCCACTTGCCGGATCTGGCCGTGGGCGTTGACGCGCGCGGTGTACCGGCCCAGAGTGGCGTTGACCAACCGGAACGTCGGATAGGCAACCGACGAATTCACGAAGAAGACCGACTCCGCCACCTGCACATTGCCCAGCGCATCGACCAGTTCGTACTGCATGTCTTCGGCCAATTGAGCGCCCTTGAAAACGAAGGTCACCTGACCGTGGTTACCCACGAACTCAGGAGAGACCGAGGTCAAGACGAAGGCACGCTCGACCGCCGAGAGCGCGATGCTGGCGGCGCCCCCTGGCAACGACCGCGCCTCGACCAGCCCGTACCACGTCTCGTCGGTCAAGCTCGAGACAAAGGCGCTCACGTCAGGTGCGTTGCCTTCCTGTTGCGCCACGTCGTATTGCCACGGGGTCGGGGCATACCCGCGGCCGAGGTACAGCGCTGTGATTCCTTCGGCAGCTTGCAGGTCGACCAGGAGCTGCAGGTCCCGGTTGCGGCCCGGGGTGAACTTGAACCAGAACAGGTCGCCCGTGCCGGTCAGCTCGCCAGCCAGGGGGGTGGTCAGGTCCAGGACAGGCAACTCGAGCTCGAGGGGGGCCAGCGAGAGGCCGACGTTGTTGCCGCGGTTTTGGCCCTCGAACACCTCATTGCGGTTGTTGGTGAGCACGCGCCAACGGTGGCTGCCCGTCACGCTCCCGGCAC
>VHCO01000098.1 GCA_016871715.1 Verrucomicrobiota bacterium | reverse complement strand
CACCGTGTGACTGCGCAGGCGCATCCAGTTCTTGCGCTCTCGAGTCAGGAAGATCAAGGATTTCGAGCACACGGTTTGAGTGGGTGCTGCAGCCATCTGACGTGGTCAAAACGACCTCTGGAACCCGAGTGTGGCCCGGAATTCGGGTGATTCATCGCCCCCACCGGTGCCCACGCCAAACAAAGTAGGGCTTCATCATGGGGGCGGCCCGACGCATGGTGACGTCGAGCGGCGCACCACTCCGGGCGACGTCGTTCTTTTCGAGATAGTAGCGGACCGCGCGGTCGGTCCATTCCCTCTTCCGATCCCAGGGAATGCTGCATTCGGAGAGAAGATCGTAGGTCTGTTCGTGGTGCACGTGGGTCCAGTCAATGGCCCGATACAGCCTCCACATGGCGCGGGCGGTGTAAGGCCCCTTACCCACCTGGCCCAGCTTGCTCCACTCCGTTGAAGGGCGTAACCTGCCTCCGCAAGGAGGTCAGGTATGTTCTGCGGGGCCAAGGAGGCCGGCGGCGTCTATCGACCCCGGCACCCGCAAGAGTCGCCGTTTTATCAACTGGTCGAGCGCTTCTACCCGGAGTTCGAGGCGGTGTACGAAGAGCGCTATCAGGAGCGCTATGGCTTCTGGCGCCCGATTATCGGGACGGTGGTGCGGAAGTTCCTCGAGTGCGGCGACCTCAAGCAGGGGTTCGCCCGCGCCTGCCTGTGCCGCACGGCAGACAGGTCCGCTGCCCCAAGTGCCGCGAGGAGTTCTTCGTGCCGTACTCCTGCCGGGTTCGATGTTTCTGCCCCTCCTGCCACGAAAAGCGGGCGCTGGAGAAGGCCGGTTGGGTAGCCGAACACATCTGCGCCGAGGTGCCCCACCGGCAGTTCGTGTTCACGATTCCCAAGCGGCTGCGCATCTACTTCCGGTTCGAGCGCCGGCTGCTCGGAGAGTTGTGCCGTGCGGCGGCACGCACGGTGATCACCGTCTACCGCGCCGCCAGCGGACGGCCCGACGCCCTGCCTGGCATGGTGGGCGCCCTTCAGACATTCGGGCAACTGATCCATTGGCACCCGCACATTCACGCGCTGGTCAGCGAAGGGGTCGCTCAGCGGTGGACTGCACCCTGGCCGGGCAAGCACTTGCAGGCGAGAATTCTACCCCCTTTGGCCTCGTTTCGCCTTGAATGGCCACACCACGCCAGGCGCACTGCGGCTAACGTCGAAAAGGCTTTAATCAGGTTCAGCCGCCCTTGTGGGTTGCCAAACCTGCAAATACATGGGGCGTGGATGCAATGCTATTGGCGTGACACAGACCCTTGAACGGCGCGTTGAAGAGCTGGAAAAGAAGGTCGCTGAATTAGGCGGCCAGCCGGTCCATCCCATCCGCAAGAAAGACCCTTGGCGCACGTTTGGCATATTCCGGAGCGACGCTGATTTCGAGGCGGCCGCAAAACTCGGTCGCGACTACAGGCGGCAGCAAACCTACGACAAAGAGCTTGCTGGTCCTTGACACAGACCACTTCTCGGAATGGGAAGGCGGCTCCGTTGCCGGTGTCCGCTTCCGCGCCCGGCTCGAACCCGCCAGGCCCGACATGGCGCTGACGGTGATCACGGTGGAGGAGCAAATGCGAGGGTGGCTGGCCGAGATCCACCGCCACCGCGACCCGCACCGCCAGGTCAGCCCCTATGGCAAGCTCAAGCGGCAAGTCGAAGCATTTGCGGAGTGGATTGTCTTGCCTTGGGACGACGAATCCGCCGAGCTGTTCACCGGGTTCCGTCGCCAGGGTGTGCGAATCGGTTCGATGGACTTGAAGATCGGCTGCATCGCCTTGGCGCACCATGCTACGCTGCTGACCCGCAACACGATCGAATGCGCCTGCGCCTGCTGGAGTTCCGGGTGGGGCCGAATTCGCCACTGCGCTGAGCTGGCAATACTGGGCGTTCCCCGGGGTTGGCGGCTTCGCGGCCTCCATTTGGGTTCTAGAGGAGGATTGCTCCTGCAACGGTGAGGCAGCGTTCTCAGGAGAGCTGATGGACTGTGTAGACAGTTGTGTGAACTGAGGGCAGAAGGACAAAAGGCAGGGCGCTCTGGTTGGCAGGTTGCACTGAGATCGCCCGCTCGGGGGCTGATGGTCGCTCCGGCTCACCGCGATCGCCGGCCTTGTTCGTTGTGAACGCTTCGTCGGGGCCTTTGGGATCGACGCTCGGCATGGGACATTTGCCCTCTCCCCAACGGAGTAATGGAGCGATGGAGTGATGGAGTGGTGGGGCAGAGGGGCGTTGGGGTACTGCTCCTCGCTTTCACTTTTCCCTTCTCCCTTCTCCATTCGCCGGTGTTCAGCCCCACAACTGGCGGTCGAGGGTGCAGAGTTGGACGGCCTCGGAAACGTGCTCGGCGGCGATGCGGTCGGACGCCTCGAGGTCGGCAATGGTGCGGGCGACCTTGAGGATGCGGTCTGCACTTGACGGGCGGCACCTCGACATGGAGATCGACCAGGCGCGCTCCCGCGCGCGGATCGAGATCCCGCACGCCTGGCGTGAGCAGGGGCAACTCCAGCGTCATCGCGTCCGGATCGAGAGCCCCGACGAGTCCAGCATCCTTGCCGGGCCGGAGCCGGAGGACGGATGGATCCAAATCGCGGTGCCGAGCCAACCGGATCGATGAATCGTGCGGGCGGCAACGTCGCCGCACGGCCCCGATGCGGCGTAACCGCAGCGTGACAGCGGCTGTCATCAGGGTTTAGTCTTTGCGGAGTATGGCAGGCAAACGAGTCGGTGGCAGTGGCAAGTGGTTGCTCCTCCTGGCGTTGCTGGGAACCGGGGCGTGGGTCGGGCTGCGGTATTGGCGACAGCCCAAGGCCCCACCCCTCGAGTTCAAGACCGCTGCCGTCACTCGGGGCGACATCGTCCAGTCGGTGACCGCCAACGGCTCGCTCACGCCGGTGCGGATGGTCGAAGTGGGCAGCCAAATCTCCGGCACCATCACCAACATCACCGTCGACTTCAACGCGCGCGTTCGGGTCGGGGACATCGTGGCGCAGATCGACTCGGCAACTTATGAACGGGCCTTGCTCCAGGCCGAAGCGGACTTGGCCAACGCCAAGGCCTCCTTGCGGTTGGCCGAGCTCAACTTCAATCGCGCCAAGGAACTCTTCGGCAACAAACTCATCTCCCAATCGGACTTTGACCAGACGGATGCCTCCCTCGCCCAGGCGGAGGCCTTGGTAAAGATGCGCTCCGCCAACGTGGAACGGGCCCGCGTCGACCTGAGCCGCGCCACCATCTACGCCCCCATGGACGGCGTTGTCATCTCGCGCAAAGTCGAGGTGGGCCAAACGGTCGCCGCCAGCATGAACACGCCCACCCTGTTCGTGATCGCCAATGACCTGGCCAAAATGCAGATCGAAGCCGCGGTCTCCGAGGCCGATGTGGGCGGACTCGAGGAAGGACAGACCGTGCAGTTCACCGTCGACGCGTTTCCCAGTCGTTCCTTCCAGGGCAAGGTGCAACAGGTGCGATACGCCCCCACCACCAACCAGAACGTCGTCACCTATACCACCGTGGTAGCCGTCGAGAACCGCGACCTGAAACTGCGTCCCGGTATGACCGCTAACGCCCGCTTCATCACCGCTGAGCGTAAGAACGTCCTCAAAATACCAAACGCCGCCGCGCGCTTCCGGCCGCCCGCCGGGGCCACCGTCCAGGGCGACACCAATGCCCCGGCCGCGTCGGCGCCTGGCCCCGCGGCCCTCATCGAGAGCGGGCCGTTCGCCGGCCTCCCGGTCATGCCTTGGCAGACCGGCGGCGAAAGGCGTCGCCCCACCGAGGACGAGCGGGCGGCCTACGCCGCTTCGCTTACGCCCGAACAAAAGCACAAGTACGAACAGATCATGGCAGAAGTCCGCGCACGCTTCGCTTCCGGTGGCGGTCCGGGTGGCGGCCCGGGCGGTGGTTCGGGCGGCGGAGAAGGCGGCGGGGGCGGTTTTGCCGGGGACGAACGCCGGCCCGTTGAAACCGAGGGACCGAGAGCCGCCACGGTGTACCGGATCGAGAAGACCATGCTGCCTCTGGGAGGCGAACAAAGCGTCCTCGTGCCCGTGCCGGTGCGATTGGGCATTGCCGACGCAACGAGTGTCGAGGTGCTCGAAGGGTTGAAGGACGGCGACGTGGTGGTCAGCGGCACCGCGTTCAACACGACGGCGGCGGCGAGCGCGCGCAGTCCTCTGGCCAACCCGTTCGGCGGGCCGCCCCGGCCGCGGTAAGCGCCCGTCGGGCCCAGCGCATGCCAGCGATCATCCAGCTCGAAGACTATTGTCGGACCTACCGCAACGGCTCGCTCGAGGTGCACGCCGTTCGGGGTGTGTCCCTGGCGATTCACGCGGGCGAATTTGTGGCGGTCATGGGGGCTAGCGGTTCGGGCAAGTCGACCATGATGAACACGATCGGCTGCCTGGACCGACCTACCAGCGGCCGGTACCTGCTGGATGGTGTGGACGTCGGCGCCTTGAACCGCGACGAATTGGCCGACTTGCGGAATCGCAAGCTTGGCTTCGTGTTTCAGGGCTTTAACCTGCTGGCCCGCACCTCCGCGCTCGAAAACGTCGAGTTGCCCATCCTCTATTGCCGGCCCGCGGTGCCCGTGCGCGAACAGGTGCGGCGGGCGTTGGCTGCGCTCGAGTTGGTGGGCTTATCCGACCGCGCCGATCATTACCCGAACCAGTTGTCAGGCGGCCAACAACAGCGCGTGGCCATCGCCCGGGCGTTGGTCAACGAGCCCCGAGTGCTGTTGGCGGACGAACCCACCGGCAACCTCGACAGTCGCACGAGCATCGAGGTGATGGGGGTCTTCCAGGCGCTCAATGACCGCGGCATCACGGTCGTCATGGTGACGCACGAGTTGGACATCGCCAGCTTCGCCAAACGTAAAGTCGTGATGCGCGACGGGCTGATCCGGACCGACGAACCGGTCAGCCACCGGTTGCATGCGCCCGAGGCGCTGGCGAAGCTCGAGGCCGAACAGAAATCCGTTCACCTCGATTGAGTATGCTGGCCATCCTCAAGACCGCCCTCCGCGCCATCCGCCGCAACATCCTGCGTTCCTTCCTGACCATGCTCGGCATCATCGTCGGCATTGCCGCGGTCATCGTGGGTGTGAGCATGGGCACGGGCGCTAAGGCCGAAGTCGACAAGCAGATCGCCAGCATGGGCAATAACCTGCTGATCGTCTTCTCCGGCAACATGTCGCGTGGCGGTGTCCGGGGCGGCTTCGGCATGCAGCCCAGCCTCACCGAGCGCGATTACGAGGCGCTTCGACGCGAGGTCTCCGGTGTGGTGGGGGTCAGCCCCGAAGTGCGGACCACCGTTCATGTGGCCGCCGGTAACCAGAATAGCTCGGTCGGAGTCTGGGGCGTCAGCGCTGACTTCGCCGAGATTCGCTCCTGGCGATTTCAGTCCGGAGAAAACTTCACCGAGGTGGACGTTCGCACGGCCAACAAAGTCTGCGTGATCGGAAAAACCACCGCCGCCACCTTGTTTGGCGAAGGCGCCGATCCGGTCGGCCAGATCATCCGGATCAAGAACGCCCCCTTTACGGTGGTGGGTTGGCTGGCGGCCAAAGGCGCCAATGCCTTCGGCCAGGACCAAGACGACGTCATCCTGATGCCCTACACCAGCGCCATGAAGCGGTTGTCCGGCGATACCAAGTTCCGCGCCTTCAGCCTGGCGACCGAGAGCGCCGAGGTCATGGGCGACGTCACCAACCAAATCGCCACGCTCCTGCGGCAACTGCATCAGATCACCCCGGATAAAGAAGACGATTTCTCCATACGCAGCCAACAGGAGATGAGCGACTTCGCCAATGCCAACAACCGTATCATGACGATCCTCATCGGCGCTTTCGCCGGCATCTCTCTGGTGGTGGGCGGCATCGGCATCATGAACATCATGCTGGTCAGTGTCACCGAGCGCACCCGCGAGATTGGGACCCGACTCGCCGTGGGTGCCCGCGCGCGGGATGTCCTGCGTCAATTCCTCACCGAAGCGGTTTTGCTGAGCGTGGTGGGTGGGGCGTTGGGCATCGCGGCCGGCTATTGGCTGGCGCCCCTGCTGACCAAGTTCGCCGGGTTCCCCACCCTCATCTCGAATGCCTCGGTCGTCCTGGCCTTCTCCGTCAGCGCCGTTATCGGCATCGTGTTCGGCTTCTTCCCAGCGCTCAAGGCGGCCAACCTCGATCCGATTGACGCCCTGCGCTATGAGTAGGTTCTGCGCCCTCCGCGCATCTACCCCGCTACGCCTGCAGAGCGTTGTACGGTGGGATTCGGCACGCATGCGATTCCGGCTTTCCTTCGACGGTGAGAACGGGAATGCTGGCGCATCAAGATGAAGTTCTTCGCGAGTTGGCTGGGGTGGTGGGTGTCGCTGGTGCTGGTGGGCGCAGGGGCCCGTGCGGCCGAGGCGGCGGAGCGGGTGCTCTTGGATTTCTCCCGCGGCGCGCCGGTGTCGGCCGTGCAGACCTCGGACGTGCGCGCGGTTGTCGAGGGCGGCAGGCTGCGGGTCGTCACGGGGACCGAACGGCCTTGGCCGGGTGTTACCCTCGCGGCGCCGTCGGGTGAGTGGGACTTGAGCGGCTTTGGCCACGTAGCGGTGGCGCTCGAGAATCCGGGCGCAAGCCAGGTGACGGTGTTTTGTCGGGTGGACAATCCTGGGGCCGACGGGACGCGCCACTGCGTGACGGGTTCACTGAGCTTGAGTTCTGGGCAGTCGGGGACGCTGCGGGTCCCGCTGAAGCGGAGCGCGGAGAGTCGGCTCGACGGGCAACTGTTCGGGATGCGTGGCTATCCACACGGGCCGGGTGTGGCTGGGGCGGTGGATGCGGCCCGGATCACTCAGGTGCTGTTGTTCGTGAGCCAGCCGGCGGTACCGCATGCCTTTGCGGTCGCTTCGATTCGGGCAGCGGGCCTGTACACCCCGCCGACGGCTTGGGTGACGGATGCAACGCCGTTCTTCCCGTTCATAGACACCTTTGGGCAGTACCGGCACAAGGATTGGCCGGGCAAGGCACATTCGGTGGCCGACCTGGTTGGGCGCCGGGAGCAAGAGGCGCGGGCACTGGCTGCCGATCGGGGCCCGGGGGAGTGGTGCGGATACGGCGGCTGGGCAGGGGTGCCACAGCGGCAGGCCACGGGCTATTTCCGGGTCGAGAAGGTGGCTGGCAAGTGGTGGCTGATCGATCCGGACGGTCACCTGTTTTGGTCGCACGGGATCGATTGTGTGCGGATGATGGACCGGACGCCGATTGCCGAACGCGCCACGTGGTTCGAGGCTTTCCCGGGGGACGATCCCGAGTACCGGGAGTTCCGGGCGCGGGGTTACGCGCTCAAGGGGCATTACGCGGGGAAGAGCCCGGAGTGCTATGGGTTTGCGGCGGCTAACCTCAAGCGCAAGTACGGCGCCGATTGGGCGGCCGGGTACGCGGATACGGCGCATCGGCGGCTGCGGGCTTGGGGTTTGAACACGATCGCCAACTGGTCGGACGCGACCGTGTTTTTGCTGCGGCGCACGCCCTACACGGACAACGTGAGCTCGGGCCGGGCCCGGCGCATCGAGGGGAGCGAAGGTTACTGGGGCAAGTTCCCCGACGTGTACGATCCGAGCTTTGCCGCGGGCTTGCGCCAAGGGATGGAGGCCAAGTCCGGCGGCACCGCCAACGACCCGTGGTGCCTGGGTTACTTTTCCGATAACGAGATGTCTTGGGGTGACGAGACCTCGCTCGCGTTGGCGGCGTTAAAGTCGCCGCCGGACCAGGCGGCGAAGCTCGAGTTGGTGGGGGACCTCAAGGCGAAGTACGGCGACGTTGAGGAGCTCAACGCCGCTTGGGGCACGGGTCACGAGAGCTGGGAAGCCCTGATCGAGTCTCGGCAAGCGCCGGACCCGCAACGGGCGCGCGCGGATTTGGTGAGCTTCTATGCGAAGACGGCAGAGACCTATTTCCGGACGGTGGGGGAGGCCATTCGGGCGGTGGCACCGCACCAGCTCTATTTAGGGTGCCGCTTCGCATGGGTCAATGCGGTTGCGGCGCAGGCGGCGGCGAAACATTGCGACGTGGTCAGCTACAATCTCTACCGGCGGAGTGTCGCGGACTTCGAGTATCCTGGAGGCGACAAGCCGCTGATCATTGGCGAGTTCCATTTTGGGGCGCTGGACCGAGGGATGTTTCACACGGGTCTGGTGCCAGTCGAGAATCAGGCGGCGCGGGCGCAGGCCTATCGCGACTATGTCTTGGGGGCGGTGCGGCATCCGCAATTTGTCGGGACGCACTGGTTCCAGTGGCAGGACGAGCCGACGACTGGACGCGTGTACGATGAGGAGAACTACCAGATTGGTTTTTTGGACGTAGCCGACACGCCGTATCCCGAGACGGTGGAAGTCAGTCGCGCGGTGGGCGAGGCGCTTTACCGGGAGCGGTGGCGAGGCGGCGGGACCGGGTCGGGCTCGGACGCGACGGAGTGCGATTAGGCGATGGGCGTGGTGAACTGGGTGGGTACGGCGTGGCGATCATGGCACTAGAAATCACCATCATATTTTTGTTGCTGGTGGCGAACGGGATGTTCGCCATGACGGAGATTGCCGTGGTGCTGTCGCGCAAGGTGCGCCTCCGGCGCATGGCGGAGCAGGGCGATGCGGGGGCGCGTGCGGCGCTCGAGTTGGCGGAGGCGCCGAACCGGTTTCTCTCGACGGTGCAGGTGGGGATTACGTTGGTGGGGATGTTGGCGGGGGCGTACGGCGGGGCGACGTTGGCGTCGGAGATCGACCAGGGGCTCCAGGCGGTGCCGCTGCTGGCGCCGTACGGCAAGGCGATTGGGGTGGGCGTGGTGGTGGTGGTCATCACGTATTTCTCGTTGGTGATTGGGGAGTTGGTGCCCAAGCGGGTAGCGCTGGCCAATCCGGAAGGGATCGCGCGGGTCATGGCGCGACCGGTGAAGTGGCTGGCGAGGCTGGCCTCGCCGGCGGTGAAGTTGTTGGGGGTTTCGACCGATCAAGTGCTGCGCTTGTTGGGGTTGCGGGAGCGTCCTGCGAGCAGCGTTAGCGAGGATGAAGTGAAGGTGTTGATGGAGGAGGGGCTGCGCGAGGGGGTGTTTCACGCGACGGAACCGCAGATGGTCGAGCGGGTTTTGGCGTTGGATCGGTTGCCGTTGAGCGAGCTGATGACGCCGCGCGCCAAGATCATTTGGATCAACGTGGCGGACCCGCACGAGGCGATCTGGCACAAGATCGTCATCAGCGGTCATACGAGTTTCCCGGTGTACGAGAACAACCGGGACAACGTGGTGGGGGTGGTGTCAGTCAAGGCGATCTATGCCAACCTGGCGGCCGGCACGGCGGCGAATGTGCGGGACCTGATGACGCCGGCCTTGTTTGTGCCGGCGTCGTTGCGCGCGGTCGCCTTGCTCGAGACGTTCAAGAAGCGGTGTCGCAACATGGCCCTGGTCACGGACGAGTATGGGGGCATCACCGGGTTGGTCACGCTGCACGACATCATGGAGGCGGTATTGGGGGATTTCCCGTCGCAGGACGAGCGGCTCAAGCCCACGGCGCAACGTCGCGACGACGGTTCCTGGCTTGTGGACGCCATGATCGAGGCGAGCGAGTTCGAGCGGTTGGTGCCCGAGTTCAAGCTCGATCCGCCAAGCCAGCGCGACTACCACACCTTTGGCGGCTACGTCACCAAGCGCCTTGGCCATCTGCCGAGCGAAGGCGAGTTCTTCGACGCCCAGGGGTTCCGCGTCGAGGTGATCGACATGGACCGGCACCGGGTGGACAAGGTGTTGTTGATGGCCTTGGGCGGCGCGGGGCAGGCCCCGGAATCCGAGCCACGGGTTCCTGGCCGGCGCTAGGATGGGGGCCGCCGGCCGGTGGCGAGTGCATGGGCGCTCGATGGGGGCAGGGCGCGCAGTCCTCTGCGCGCCGGACGATGACTGCGGGCGTCGGGTGCGTTTGGCGGCGGGGTGGGGCAGCCCTAGCGGCTCGGCCGGAGCCTCGCCCGACCCGGCGGAGCATGGAAAACGCTTACGCAAGGTTGCTTCTAAACTGTTGGTTTTGCGTTGAATTGGTCACCCGCTTCGGCTCTACTTGGCCCCGGCGTTTTCGCCCGGGCCGGGTATGGCAGAAAACCGGACATATTACGTCTGTTTTGTATTGGCGTGTGTCGCCGCGTTGGCGTTGACGCCGTTGGTGCGGTTTTGGGCGGTGCGCTGGGGCGCCGTTGACCAACCGGGGCACCGGAAGATGCACGGGCGGGCGGTGCCGTTGATGGGGGGGTGGGCGATCCTGGCGGGGATGTGGTTGCCGTTGGTGGCGCTGTGCTTCTACGACAATCGCGTGGCGGAGGAGGTCCAGTCCAAGTGGGCGTTGCTGGCGCGGATTTTTGTGGCGGGGGCGTGCATGGCGGTCTTGGGGACGGTGGACGATTTGCGCGGGTTGAGTGCGCGGTGGAAGTTCATGGTGCAGTTCCCGGTGGCGCTTGGGATTGTGGCGTCTGGGGTGGTCTTTCAGGGGATTGAAGTACCGGGTGTGGGGAGCTTCCATCTTGGCACGCTCGGGCCGATCGTGACGGTGATTTGGCTGGTGGGCGTGGCGAATGCCTTCAACTTGATCGACGGCATCGATGGCTTGGCCACCGGCGTGGGTTTCTTAACGGCGTTGACGGGGGCGATTATTGCCGCCATCAACGGGAAGACGCTCCTGGCGGTGGTGTTGGTCTCGATGGCGGGGGCGTGCTTGGGTTTTCTGCCGCACAACTGGAGCCCGGCGCGGGTGTTTTTGGGGGATACCGGGAGCATGTTTCTGGGGATGACGCTCGCGACGGCCTCGGCGGTGGCGGGCGGCAAGGGGCAACTGGCGACCTCGTTGTTGGTGCCGGCTTTGCTGTTGAGCTATCCCATTCTGGACACGCTGCTGGCGATGACCCGGCGGTTTCTCCGGGGCAAATCGATGTTCTCGGGCGACGCCAGCCACATTCATCATCGGTTGTTGCACCTGGGTTGGAATCACGCCCAGACGGTGCTGCTGTTGTGCGGGGTATGCGTTTTGTTCAATGCCTGCACCTTGGCGGTGGTTGGCAAGCGGCTGACCTGGGCAGGGATCCTGTTTGTGCTATTGCTGGCCATGGTTCTTTGGGGCCTGCGCTCGCTGGGTTATGTGGGCACGGCGACCTCGCGCAAGAGCCGGGCGGAGCGAGAACTTTACCGCGCGCACCATCATTATGCCGAGATGACCAAGGCGAAGCTGCGCCGGGCCCAGACGACGGCTGAACTGGTCGAGCTGTTTCGGAGTGCCGCTGCCGAGTACGGCAAGCTGGCGTTAGCGGTGAAGCTTCCGGCGGGGCCTTGGGGCCAGGGTCTGAGCTGTCGCTGGGAACGGAATGGAGACGACACGTTGGTCTTGGTGCCTAGCGGGGCAGCGGGGCTGGTTGGCGATCGGACGAGCTCGCACGAGGAGGTGCACGCGTTTCCGGAGACGGGCTTGCGCGTGACGATCGCCTTTGTGTCGGTGGCGGGCGCCGAGCGCGAGGAGTTGCAGCTCGAGAAACGGCAGTTGCTGGCGGAGATTGCCAGGACGGCGGATCGGCGCTTGCGTGAGCTGTCGCGGTCGACCTTGGTTAAGGGGCGTGGCGACCAGAGCGAGGGGTGAGGGTGAGCTGGGACGCGGGGGAGAGACCTCTGGGGCTGAGGCCTGAGTCGCCGCGGCGGGTTATCCGTCCGCGATAGGGCGCGGGGTGCTTTGGGCGCCCTGGCCGCTGGGCTCGATCTGTACGACGGTGACTCCCAGGCCGCTGAACTGGCCCAGGCCAACCAAGGCCGGGCCGGCTTCCGCGAGGGAAATCGTGCGCTGCACGAGCTGGCTGGGGGCCAACCGGCTGGAGCAGATAAGCTCGAGCAGGGGAGGATACGCATGGGCCGGCAGGCCATGGCTGCCGCGCAATTCGAGTTCGCGGGCGATCACGAGGTGCATGGGCACGAGCGGATCGCGGTCTGCGGCCAACAACAAGCCCACCTGCACATGCCGACCTCGCTTGCGCAGGCAAGCGACCGAGTTGTAACACGTGACGCGGCTGCCCAGCGCGTCCAGGGACACATGGGCGCCTCCGCCGGTCAGGTCGCGGATGGCGCTGGCGATGTCCGGGGTATGTCGGGCGTCGAGCGTGTGCCTGGCGCCGAGTGAGGTCGCCCAGCGCAAGGCTTCCGTGCGCACATCGACGGCGACAACTTGGGCGCCTTGGGCGTGGGCAATCGACACCGCCGCCAGACCGACGCCGCCGCAGCCGTGGACGGCGACCCATTCGCCGGGGCGGGTCCGGCCCTGGTGGACGACCGCGCGGAAGGAGGTGACTAGGCGGCAACCCAGACTTGCCGATTCGACGAAGCCCAATGTATCGGGCAATCGCACCAAGTTGGCGTCCGCATACCGAATGGCTACAAACTCGGCGAAGGACCCCCAAGCGGTGAAGCCGGGCTGGAAATAGTCGTCGCAGATGTGCGTGTGTCCGGCTTGGCACTCGGGACAAACGCCGCACCCGACGGCGAAGGGGACCGTGACACGGTCGCCCGGGCGCCAGCGCCGGACGCCGGCGCCGGTGGCCGCGACCACGCCGGCCAGTTCGTGGCCGGGGACATGCGGCGGGCGGATGTCGGGGTCGTGACCCATCCAACCGTGCCAATCGCTGCGGCAGATGCCGGTGGCGTGGACCCGGATCACGACGCCGTCGGTGGGCGGGGTGGGATCGGGGACCTGGCGAAGTTCGAGTGGGCCACCGAACTCGTCGTACACAATCGCGCGCATAGGGAGACGACGATCACCGACGGGTGGGGCGGAAGTCGAGCGCCGGCTGCGGTGCGGGGTGTGGTTGGGCGGTCGGGCGCGGCTGCGTTTTACTGGCGCGCGATCGCGTTGGCTGGTCTAATGCGTGGCTGTGACCACTGTGCCGGTGCGGACTTATTATTTCGAGCAGCGTCAGCCTGTGCTGGCAGCGCCGGCCGCCGGCGGGAGTGTCGCTGCGGGTTTGGAGGTGTGCCGGCGCATACAGCCGTCGGTGGAGTGGTACCTCGAGGTGTACGATGCCGTGGGACGCGCCTGGCGATGGGTCGACCGCAGGCTGATGGCGCCGGTCCAACTCGGCAAGCTCCTGGCGGATCCATTGGTGGAAGTGCACGAGTTGCGCCTGGCCGGGGCGCAAGCGGGGTATGCGGAGCTGGATCGGCGTGTCGCGGGCGAGATCGAGTTGGTCTACTTCGGCCTCCACCCGAGCTACACGGGGCGCGGCCTGGGGAAGCAGTTTTTGCGGTTGGTACTCGACTGGGGGTGGCAGTACGGGCCGGAGCGGATCTGGCTTCACACGTGCGAGTGGGATCATCCGGGGGCGGTACGGCTCTACCGCCAGGCGGGGTTTGTGCAGTATGACGAGGGCTGGGTGAACCAGCGCGTGCCGAAGGAGGCTCAGTCGGCCGCGGACGGGTCGACGGCTCTCACAGGGCGCCTTGGGCCTTGAGTCGGATGGTGGTGAATCGCTGCGGTTGGTAGGGGACCTTGACGGTGTGCGGGGTCGAGGGCAGGAGGCGCTGGTTGACCTCGACACCGTTGCACAGGTGAGCCTCGGTGAGCGTCAGGGTTGGGCACTCGAAGGTCACCTCGCCACGGCGACCCGCGACTTCGCGGAACCGCAGGATGAAACCGTCGCCGTCTTCGGCCTCTTTGAGCACGACCATTTGGAGATGAGGCGCGTCGAGTTTGAGGAACGCGCCGCCCGCGGCGGGGAGTGGGCGGCCAGCCTTCGCCACGGCGGCAGAGAAGCTGGACACAAAGGGATAGGCGAAGACGGGGCTGCGGATGTCGGCGTCGAAGCGGGCGAGTTGTTCTTGGGTGAGCCCGGCGCCGCTGGCGATCGAGTAGCGGAATTTGAAGGTGCCGCCTTGCTCGGCGCGGTAGTTGGTGAACCAATAGTTGTGCATCACGTAGGAGTAGACGTGGCCGTTGGCGATGGGCAGGTGGGTCGGCCAGCGGCCGCGGTTGATGTCGGTGAGGCAAACCAGGGGCGCGTCGGGGGTGGCCCAAGCGACGTCGAACCCGGCGTCGTGCACGTGCACGAGGTTCTGGGGGGTGAACCACTCGCGGCAGGCGCCGGGCAGTTGGTCTTGGTTGGGTCGGCACCAGCCGTGCTGGAGTTGGTAGGCGCAGACGGGTTGCTGGGCGGCGAACGGGAAGGCGAAGTAGACCGCCTCTTTCGCGCGCGTGGGTTCCTTGACCACCGTGTTCACGATGTCCACGCGGCGGAGCGCGTCGTAGAGGAGGTACTCGCTGCGCACGCTGGGGGTGTTCTTGGCCTGGGCAACGACGAGCAGGCGCTGGCCCAGGGGGGTGCGCACGTGTTCGACGATCTCCGCCGCGGTGGGGCTTTCGACGGTGAGTTGGGCGGGCGGGGTGCCGAAGGTGTGGTTGAGGATCAAGGAGTTCTCGCCGCCGCTGACGTAGAGGTATTGGTTGAGGGCATACGGAGCCTGGGCATCGACCAACTCGCGTTGGTCCGTCTTGTCGACGAGGCTCTGGAGGCCGCCTGTGCGGGTGTCGACGGTTAAGCGGTAGTAGCGACCGTCGATCGTGGCGCCGGGGACGGGCTGGTTCCGGGCGAGTTTGGGGGGATCGAGGCTGCGCAGGGCATAGCCTTTGTAGCCGAAGGCGGGCACTTGTTCGGCCAGGAACCGCACCCGTTTCCAGCCGTCGCGTTCGAGGATCACGTCCAGGGGGACGGGTTGGCCTGTGGCGAGGTCGACCAGGTATTGGCCGGAGTCGATTTCGATTTCGAGCGGCTCGCTGCGGGTGTGGTTTTGCCAGTTATAAGCGAGGACGGTGTCGCCTTCGACGGCGATTTGTTGGCTGAGGCGGTTGCAGGCGCGGGCCAAGAGCGTGCGAGCGTCCAGGTTCGCGCGGGTAGCGTAGCTCTCTTTGATTTCCCACTGGCGCTCGACGAACTCGCGTCCGGGTTGGCTGACGCTGTTGTGGGCGCCCCAGGTGTGTTCGTCGTAGAACAGGACTTGCTTCCAGGCGGCGCGGAAGTCTTCGGCCGGGTAGCGTTCGCGCGGATCGAAAAGGGTGGCCAGACTGGCGGTGGTCTCCGCCACGGGCAGGATGTCATGCGTGTGGCGGTTGAGCCGGGTGGCGGCTGCGGTCGAGGCGACGCCGTCTTCCCAATAGGCGCCGGCGTCTCCGCGGTAGACGGGCAGTTGCGAGCCGAACGCCTGCTCGATGTAGGCGAAGTACTCCGCATCGGTCGCCACGATGAGTTTGGGGTACGCAAACTCGCGGTTCCACTGCTCGATGAGCTCGGCTTCGCCGGTGTCGGGGATGGCGGCGTTGTCCACATACGCGCCGTAGATCATCACGGCGTCGGGGGCATACTCGGGGCGGAGGAACTGAGTCAGGAACTGCGGGACGCTGGTACGCAGGTAATCCACGCTGGCGGCGCGGTTGAGGAAGTCCGGGCCGGTGAGCCGTTTCCACTGGGTGTAACTGCGGGCGTACCACATGAAGATGCGCTCGCCGTTGAGGCCCTCCCACCAGAAGGGCGAGTTCTCGTTCAAGTCGCTGAAGTGGAGGATGGGGGCGCGGGTTTGGTTACTGCCGTTGGCGAAGGCCTTGACTCCCACATCGGTCAGGAGCGTGGGAAGAAACCAGGTGTGGGAGGGCGCATCGGTCAGGCAGGCGAAGTCGAAGCTGCTGCCGCGCTCGCGATGGAGGCGATGGGTGAAGTACAAGGCTCGATAGAGCTCCTCGCCGGAGCAGAGGCCGGTCATGAGGTTGAGGTAAAACACGTTCAGGGCGGCTTGGTGGCGGCCGGCAAACTCGAAGAAGCGCTCGCGCAGCCGCGGCGGTCGGCAGTCCAGGTAGTTGTCCACTAACCACGACGTTTCGAAATTGAACTTGTAGAAGGGGAACTGGGTCATGATGTCCAAGGCCGTGTCCGTGTTGCGGTTGTCCAACTCGTTCACGTGCGGTTGGAGGTCGGTGTATCCGACGTCGTTGTGCACCTTGGGGCAGATGAACACCTTCCATTGTTTGGCCGGCCGCAGGGGATGCGTCACCCGCTGGGTCGACCCGTCCTGCTCGACCTCGATGGTGGCGGTCGAGGCGGCGAGGGGGGCCGGCAGCTCGATGAGCTCGGTCCAAACGCCGAAGTCGAATGCGCCGGTCTTCAGCCGCCGCGCGATCGTCTGTGCGCCGACTTCGAGGGTGTAGTTTCCTGCGGCGATTGGTTGGTGGAACGGGATCTCGAGTTGGCACACCTCGACCAAGCCAGCTTCGGTCTGCTTGAAAAAGACAGTCGGCTCGAGCCGGATGGGCTCCGGGTCGGCTGCGCCTGGCCGGAAGGTCAAGGCGTCGTAATCCAGGCCGCCTAGGCCTAGTGGCACCACGGTGATGCGGTTGCCTTGCGGTTGCAGCCACGCGCCAGCGATCGGCACGACGAGACGCTGGCGAGCGAGCAACATGGCGTTAGCCTCTTCGCCGTCTCGACTGGCCTTGGGTTGGTGGCGGACGGGGAAGATCCCCAGCCGCTCATTGACTTTCACCTGGAGTCGCGCCGGCGCACCGGACCGATAGATGAGATCCAACTCGAGCCGGTACTGCTCCGCCGGCGGGCCCGGCAGATCGAACACGATCGTGTAGGGTTTCTCACCCGAGCTTTCGGGCTCGAAACCGATCGAGCCTGACTGGTGCCCGGCGAAGTCCTTGCTCACCACGCTTTGGCCGATCGCGTAGGTCAACTGACGGCGTGCGCCCGGGGCGAACTCGATCGAGGCGCCGTCTGGTGTGCCAATGGTCCAGAGCGGGTTTGGGGTGGTCTGGCTGGCCGACGCCAAGCTGGCCGTGGCGAGCAGCGCGGCCCAGAGCCATGCCCGCGGGTAGCCGTGCCGGGGTCGGTTGCAGGCCACCGGTTCGCGCGGCGAACGATCGAAGTTGGGCCGGATAGGGATTCGCGTCATAGGAAGGATGGTTCGGATTTGATCGAGGAACGAGAGGTGCGGCCAGGGCCCAGGCGGCCGTAAACCCAGCTTCCTCCCACCAACAACGCGATGGAAACAAACAAGCCCAAGGCGTAATGCCCGACTGCGATTGGCCGGCGGCGGGGCGTGCGCGGTTCGGGCTGGGCGGGTGTGGTTGGGGGTGCAGGGCGGGCGCCGAAGGTCACTTTGGCCGACAGCAAATCCAGGCGGGCGGCTTCCGTGCCGTCGACGCCGCGGCAGGTGACTTGGGTCACGTGCGAACCGCTGGTGAGCGCGGCGAGTTTGGATTCGATGGAGAAGGCTTGGTGGCGCACATCGACCGGGTAGTGTGCCCGGAGGGTGCAATGATGGCTGTCCGGGTCGAGGGCCAATCCCGCCACGGCCGGGCTCCAGCGGCCTTGTGCCGTAGCGATTTGTAAGCACTCGGTTAGCCGCGCAGTCAGCGTCGTTTCATGCGCCTCGAGTTCGGCCGGGTCGAGCCGCGCGTTTCGGTTCTTGTCGAGCTCGGAAAAGAAGCTGAGCTCGAAGGGGTTGAGGGTAAGTTCCAGGTGCAGAAACTCCGCGCCGGGCACCACGGTCAGGTAGCTGATCGGCAACGTATGCGCTCGGGTCAGTGGGACGACGGCCAGCAGGAGCGCCGCCACCAGACACGGCCCGTGCCGGGTCACAGGCTTGGCTCGGTGCAGACTCGTCTTCATGGGCGCAGCGGGCGCGCGGTGTGGTTATCGAATGGTGGCGACGCCCCATGACGCCCAGAAACCCGCCGCCGGTCAACAGGGAACTTGCCGAGCCTCACGGGCTCAGAGGCTTGGTGGCTGCGCAGGAGCGGGCGAGACGCCCGCTCTCCGTTGGGGATGGGATGGGAGCGCGGGCCTGGTGGCTGGGAAGGAGCGGGCGAGACGCCCGCTCTCCGTTGGGGATGGGATGGGAGCGCGGGCCTGGTGGCTGTGAAGGAGCGGGCGAGACGCCCGCTCTCCGTTGGGGATGGGATGGGAGCGCAGGTCTGGTGGCTGGGAAGGAGCGGGCGAGACGCCCGCTCTCCGTTGGGGATGGGATGGGAGCGCAGGTCTGGTGGCTGGGAAGGAGCGGGCGAGACGCCCGCTCTCCGTTGGGGATGGGATGGGAGCGCAGGTCTGGTGGCTGCGCAGGAGCGGGCGAGACGCCCGCTCTCCGTTGGGGATGGGATGGGAGCGCGGGCATCTTGCCCGCGCGTGGCGGCGGGGACTCGGGCGGGGCTTGATTTGCGGTCATCCAAACACCACGCTAGTGACCCATGAGAAAACTGAGTACCAGAGTTGGGTGGTGGCGGCGCGTGGGTTACGTGGGCAGCCTTGGGCTTGCGGTCGGTTTGGGGCCGACGGCTGCGAGTGGGGAGTTCGAGTCCCTCTTCGATGGGGCGACGCTCAAGGGGTGGCATGTGAGCGCGCAGAGCGGGCACAGCCGCGCCAGTGACCACAAGAGCGGCGGTCGTTGGGTGGTCGAGGAGGGCGCCATTGTGGGCAGCCAAGATGTCCCGGGAAACGGCGGCATCATTCTTACCGACGAGGAGTTCGGCGACTTCGAGGTGGCGCTCGAGATGAACAACGACTTCGGCCCGGACAGCGGTCTGTTCCTGCGGAGCACGGAGAACGGGCGGGCGTACCAGGCGATGATCGACTATCACGGGCGCGGCAATCTGATGGGCATCTACGGCGAAGGGATTGGCGGTTTTGGCTCTCGGAACTACAACTTCGACGGTGCTCCGGACCGGATCGCGCTTCGCGAAAACGCGGTGCCGCTGCCGATCTTGCCCGAGGCGTGGAAGCACTTCTGGCGGCACGGCCAGTGGAATGAGTTGCGGGCTCGGATTGTGAACAACCCGCCGTCGATCACGACCTGGATCAACGGCGTCAAGATCATGGAATGGAGCGACACACAGCAGCGCTTGCCTGACCGGGGTCGGATTGCCCTGCAAGTTCACGGGGGCGGCGATCTGACGCGGCAGTTCGTGCGGTATCGGAACATCCGGGTGAAACGGCTGAGCCCGAGCGCTTCCGGAGGCGGAACGGGGCAGAGTTCACCAGGGTTAAGAACCGGTCCGCAGGAGACAGGAGCGGCGGTTGGGGGAGGGACGGCGCGAGCGGTGGAGGTGGGCGGCGCAGCGGTCCGGCCGGCTGCGGCTGCAACGTCGGACCGAGCGAAGGCCGGGCTCTGGCGCGCGGTGCACTTGATGGCGCCGGAGGCGAGCCGGTTGCCGGTCGTGCAACGGGCGATTGTCGAGGTGTTGGCGCCGCTGGGGGTGAATGCGATTGTGTTCGAGGTCAATTACCGGTTCGCCTGGCGGTCACACCCCGAGTTGGCGGCGGGTGGCGCGCTGACGGCGGCGCAGGCGCGCGAATTATCCGCCGTCTGCCGCCGACACGGGATTCGGCTGATTCCGCTCTTCAACTGTCTCGGGCACCAGTCTTGGGCTCAGAACACGCAGCCGTTGCTCAAGCGCTATCCCGAGTTCGACGAGACGCCGCAGATCCCGCCGGACAACGCCGGCATCTATTGCCGAAGTTGGTGTCCGCAACATCCGGGGGTGAATCGGGTGGTGTTTGCGCTCATGGACGAGTTACTGGAGGCGTTCGAGGCAGACGCGCTCCATGTGGGGATGGACGAGGTGTTTTTGATCGGACACGACCAGTGCGAGCGTTGCCGGGGCCAAGATCCGGCCGCGTTGTTTGCCCGGGCGGTGAACGATTACCACCGGCACTTGGTTGGGACCAAGGGTGTGGAGATGTTGTTGTGGGGTGACCGGTTGTTGGATGACGCCACAATGAAGTACGGCGAGTGGGAATCGAGCCGGAACGGCACGGCGGGGGCGATCGACCGGATCCCGAAGGACATTATCGTTTGCGACTGGCACTACGAGTTGCGCGAGACCTATCCTTCGGTGCCGTATTTTCAAGCGAAAGGTTTTCGGGTGTTGCCGGCGAGCTGGCGCAAGCGCGAGGCAGCCTTGGCGCTCCTGAGTTACAGCCAGAGCCAGGCAACCGACAAGTGGCTGGGCCACCTGTGCACGACCTGGATCGGCGCCGACCAACTCGCGCGCGCTTTGCTGGGCGAAGAGGGTGGGTCTGCAGGGCGGGCGCAGGAGGTGGCAGCGGCCTTGCGCGCCTGTCTCGAACGGCTGGGAGCGGCCGCCGATGGCGGGCCGTCGAAGGCTGGTGGCGCAGGGAAAGCGCCGGCCGAGCGGGCGAACTGACCCGCCCGATCCACGGTCTGGACCGGGGCAGAGCGTCGAGCCGAGGGGGCGGTTGCGGGAGGTTCGGCGAGGGAGGCGAGTGGGCCGGTTCAGGCGAGCCAGGGGCGTTCGCGTTTTTGGGTAAGGCGAACGACTTTGGCGGTGAGGTCGCAATTCTCGCGGATCTGGAAGTCGAGCATGCCGACGGCGATGAAGTCGGCGCCGCTGCGGAAGGCATAGAGGAAGGCGTCGCGGGGGTAGATGGCGCCGGCGGCCAACACCTTGAAGGCGAGCCAGGGTTTGGTCACGGTCTGCATGAAGGCGACCGTTTCCTCGGCGTTGATGCACCACATGTTGTCGTACCAACCTTCGCCGCCGTCCAACCACATGAAATCTTTGCGCAGCGCTTTGGGGGTGGCGGAGGGGTAGTTATCGCTGTGGAAGGTCTTGACGTAGAAATCGCACGGGATGCGGTGTTTCTCGCAGGTCATGGGGACCTGGAGCGAGTGGCCGCCCACGCCGACGGGCAACTTCTGGGTCTTGGCGAGTTCGACCGCTTTGGCCAGGCGCTCCACCGCGCCGGCCTGGACCAAGCGATCCCCGGCGACTCCCCACACGTACAATGCGCAAGCGCCGGTATCGACCTGTTGGAGGATGTGAGTGCGGAGGGCCTCGTCGCTCTGGCCGGGCTCGACCTTGATGTGCGGGATGAACTGCATCCGGCCGCCGTATTGGCGGTTGTATTTGCGGACGTACTCGGCGCCGGTCTCGAAGACCGTGTTAATGCCCTGTTGCTCGGCCAATTGGAACGTCTCCATCAATTTCTGCTCGGTGACATACGCGCGGAACAGGGCCCCGACATACTTCAAATCGCGGCAATGCATGTAGCCCGCCACCAGGTTGCCCCCGAGCAGCAGCCGGCTGATCTTCACCTCGCCGAGCTTTCCGTAGGGCATCTCGGTGCCCATACCCGCAGGACGCTCGCCGGGCGGGGGTTCAGCCCCGCGGGCCAACGGGACCGTGGCCCCTGTCGAAAGTGCGGCGGCCGTCCCCGCGGCGGCTTGGGTGCTCCTCAGCAGAAAGCCACGTCGAGTGACCGGATTCGAGCTGAAGCGGTCGGTCTGGGGCTGAGCGAGCCCGGCAGTGTGCTTGAGGTTCATGGCGCCGATCTTAGGTCCGGGTCGAGCCGGATCAAGTCTCGGGTTGGCCAGGCTAAGGAACTCGCAACTGATAGAGGCGGGCGGTTGGGGGCAGCGGTTCTTGGAAGGTCTGAAGGGTTGGGACGGTCACTGGGGTGAAGGCGGCGCGGGAGACCCAGGTGTCGGCCGAGAGCGTGTCGCGGCTGAGGAGGGTGTAGGCGATACCGGGTTGAGCCGTGAAGGTCAGGACCACGAGGTCCGGCGCGGAAGCGACGCCGCTCAGGCGCAGGTGGTCGCCGGCGTCACGAGGTCGAGTGCCGCTCAAGTACTCCTGGAGATTGGAAGCGCCGTCGCCGTCGGGATCGCCCGCAGGCCCGTGGTCGCCGTCGGCGGTGTCTGGGCGCAGCCCGTGGGACCGTTCCCAGGGATCGGGAAGGCCGTCGCGATCGGCATCCGGCAGGTCCGGATTGGGGCTAGCGGCGACCCAATGGGCAGGGTCATTCGCGAAGGCGAAGAGATCGTGTCGGGTGAGGGCAAGGCCGGACCCGCGTGCCTCGCGGGGCCACGGGTGGCCGCCCCGGTAGGCGACGCGTTCGACGAGGACATAGGGAACGTAGCCCGGGTCTGTTGCTGGGGGCGCCTGGGGAGTGTCGGGCTGGAGGAGTCGCACCTCATCGCCGGCGTTATCGAGGTGGCCACGCCAGGGACCCAGGACACGCCAGGTGGGTGGAAGGTTATAGCGGGTGCGGAAGCGTGCCAGGGCGCCCAAGTCGAGCTCGGGGTTGAAGCTGACGCAGACCAAGGTCTCACCGGCGGTCAGGGACACGTGGGGGGGGAGGTCCAACTCGACGGCGCCACGCAGGCGCCAGGTGTTCGTGGGGTGGGCCGGGTCGAAGAGCGACACGGGTTGAGCCGAGACATTTCGGAGGGCGATGAACTCGTCGGTGGTGTTATTGGTGCCGGCCGAGGCAGGCGGCTGGTACATGATTTGAGAGACGACAACCGGGCCGACCTGAGGACCGGCATTGGCGGCGCCGAGGGTCGAGTGTCGTTGCGCCACGAATTCCTCGCGTCCGTCACTGGTGCGGTGGCGGCCGAAGCTCACGCCGTTGAAGGCCGGTCCGAAGTCGAAGCTGTGGTAGTACCCGGTCAGTTCGCCGTGTTGAGTGGCGAACACGAACACGCTATCGCCGAGCGAGCTCAAGCCGAAGCCAGCGGGGTTGGGCGGCCCGAATTACGCCGCCTCGACGACCACGAAACCGCCGGCGGGAACGACGGTTGCTGGCGGGAATCGGTACTTGGCCGGGACGGTGAAGTCATCGGTGAGGTGCCAGCCGGAGACATCGGCTGGTGCGGAGCTGGGATTATGGAGTTCGATGGTGTCGGATTGCGGGGGATCGGTGTGGGTCAGCGCCTCGTTGACGCAGACTGGCGGGAGGGCGAGGGGTGCGGCGTCGGCGCCGCCGGGAGAGCCGCCGGGCCGAGCGCTGAGTCGCCAAGCGCTGAGCTCGCCCAATCGGCTGGCGGGCATCTGCTCGTCCGTGGCGACGATCGAAAAGCCGTGTCCGTTAGCCAACGGCGCCCAGCGGTTGTCGTAGGCGAAGTCGAAGAGGGTTTCGCCCAGAGGCCCGATCAGGGCGAGTCGTTCGCCTGCGTTATCAAGGCTGCCACTGTATTCGCCGGCAATGGCGGTGGCGGTGGCCGGCGGGTAGCGGGAGAGGAAGGCGGCCTGGTTTTTGACGAGCAGCAGGCGTTGGCCGGGAGCCAACGTGGTTATGGAGCTGGCAGCGCCGAACGTGTAGTCGATGCCCGCCGTGAACCGGTAGCCGGCGAGGTCGACCGCAACGAGCGAGTGGTTGCGGAGTTCGAGGAACTCGAAATCGCCGCTGGCGAACGGACTGCCCGCGGGCGGTGGGAGAGGATGGTACATCAACTCGGTGACGAGGAGGGGCGGTCGGGTCACGGTGAACGTAACCGTGACGGGCGCCGACCACGGCGTCCAGGAAGCGCTGGGCGGGCCGCCGAGTTGGCGTTTGGTGGGGTCGTAAGCGCGCGCGACGAGGCGGGTGTTCTGGCGCAGTTCGATGGGCCCGGCATAGAGTTGGCTGTCGATGGACTGGCCGCCTTGGGGGGCGCGCGGGTCGGCGCCGGTGGTGGTGAAGTAGAGGGCCGCGCCGGCCGGACCGCTCAGGGTGAGGAGGGTCCCTTCAGGCACACGCCCGCCCGGGGCGCTCCAGGCCGGAGGTTGAGTGAGTTGTCTGTCGATGAAATCGATGCGGTTCGAGAGCCAGTTTTTCATCCACTGGATTTCGGTGGCGTAGGTGCCGGCGGGGCGGCCGTCGGCTTTGCGCGGGGCAACGCGCCATTTCTGGTACTCGCGGGGTTGGGCGAGCCAGACCTCAGCGGCCAGGCGATCGATCAGGCCGTCGATGTGTTCGCGGGCGAAGGAGGTGGCGCGGAGGTGTTGCCAACGATCGACCCACTGCTGCCAGAAGTCTTTGTCGGTAAAGAGCTTCGACCACCACGAGCCGCTAAAGAAAGGGCCTGTGTTCCACGTCCGCGGATTGGCGTCGCGTCCGTCGGTCGAGCCGAGGGCGCGGTCGAAATCCCAATGCGGGCCGAAGTGGAGTTTGCCGTTGCGCGGCTTATAGAAGTAGGTGCTCAGGACCAGCGCATCGACATTGCCGCTGAGGACCTCGAGCACGTGGAAGTCGATCCACTGGTCCGGCTCGATGTAGGCGGGGTAGCCGAGGACGGGGTCGCGCCAGTTCGCGCCGCGGAGGGCCGCCCAGAAGGCGTTCAGGTAATCGCGCAGGTAATTCAACTGGGGCCGGCGCGCCAACGTACGAAGCTCGCGTTCCTTGGGGTCCACATGCGCCACCGCCACGCCGCCCGCCGCCAGGCCGCTGTCGCCCGGATCCAACCGATCGAACTTGAGCAGGTAACCGCCGCTGACTTCCGGGAGCGTGAGGTGCTCGGGTTCGAGGCGGTCGATGCGGACGCGTTGCCGGCCGATCTTGATTTTTTCCTCGAGCACATAGATGCCCTGATAGTGCTGGGCGTTCACGGGGCCGACGGTGCGGTTCAGGTACACTTCGACGAAGCGCGTGCGGGGCGAATAGAAGCCCATGTCGCGGCTCAGTTGGTGGACGAAGGGGTTATGGATCAGGGGCACGTCGAAGTTGTTTGGCGCGTACAACACCCAGTCCGAGTCGGCGGGCAGACCCAAGATCGGTCGGTCCAAGTCGAGGTCGAACTCGTCCCAGAATTCGAGTTTGAAGCTCGACTTGCCGTAGCCAGCGGTACTCGAGCCCCGGATTTGCAGGCCGGACCGCGTGCTGAGGGTGGGTGGGTTGGTGAGGGACGTCCAGCCGTCGACCGGTTCGTAGACCGAGAGGTGAGCGAAGGAGGTCCGGCTCGAGCTGGGCACGCCCTTGCCCAAAGCGTGCAGGACCAGGACCGGCAGGTCGGAACGGAAGCCCAGGACGTTGTTGCTGAGGGCCAGGTAAGTCTCGCTGCGAAGCGGGCCCGGGAGCAACCCGTCTTGGTAGGCGCGCGCTCGGACTTGGGTGCTGGTGGCGAGGGTGATCGGGACGGTGTAGACGGACGACGTGTGGCTGGGCGGGTTGCCATCGAGCGTGTAGCGAATCTGGGCTGGACTAGAGGCAACCGACAGCTCGAGTTGGAGCGTCTCGGTGAAGGTGCGGCTGAGCTGGGAGAAGCGCACGGCGGGGGCAAACCCGGGGCCGCTGGTGGCGTTGGGTACGCCGGGCGTTGGGGCGGTGAAGTAGCCCACGGCGCGGTTTTCTCCTAAGACGCGACCGTAGGAGACATCGGGTTGCTGCTTCGGGTAAACGGGAGCGAACTCGGATACCACATTGGTGGCGGCATCGAGGAGGGCCAGGTACTCGCCTTGGGCGTCGATGCGGAAGTTGGTGTGCAAGCGGGCGGCGGGGTCGGTCTTGTTCTTTTGAGAGGCGAAGACCACGAGGAAGGTTTTGGGTTCAAGAGTCAGCTCGGGGAAGCGCCACTTGGCGAGTTGGCGTGGGTCGTCGGTGAGGCACCAGCCGGCCAAGTCCACCGGCTCGGTGCCGCTGTTGAACAGCTCGATCCAATCCGAGCTCTCACCGTCTTCGTCGTTCAAGGTGCGCGAGTTATCGGCCATGAACTCGGAAAGCAGCACGGCCGAGCCGGCGCCGGTCTCGGCGATCAGGTACTGCCAAGTACCGCCGGCGAAGGGGTGCGCCGGACCGACGCGGTCCGTGATGCCGTGGTCGGGTCGCCAAGCCAAGGTGACCGGGCCGGGTGGGGGCGGGGGGAACGTGAACAGGAACAACTCGGGCGCGACGGTGATGACGTTGGTGGCGGGTTGGCCGTTGACCAGCAGGTCGACCGCCTCGACGCCAAGCACCGCCTCCGTAAATGCCACCTCGACGCTGAGCAACTCACGCAGGCGCTCACCCGCCGCCGGCAGCAACCGCTGCACGGCCGGTGGCTCACGGTCCAGGTCGACGGCCAGCAAGGCGTCGAATACGAAATCGTCGCTGGCCTCGATCGAGGCGTTGAGGGCTTGCACGGCCAGGACATTCAGGCCGGGGCGCAGAAGCGTTTGGGGGACGCTGATGTCGAACGTCCGAAAGGCCACTGGTTCGCTGGCGTCGCTCAGGGCGGTGGCGCGGTAGGACAGTTCCCCCGAGGGGGCGTTGTCCCGCACCAGTTCGAGGCCGTTAAGCCAAGCCACGAAACCGTCGTCGGCAACCGCTCCGAACCGTAGCGCGACCGCCTCGCCCGGGTTGGCCACCCAGAGCTCGTGTCGCAGGTAGAGGGTCGAGTATTCCCCTCGCATGTCGGTCAACGGCGTGCCCGTCAGGGGTTCCCCGTAAAAGAACGGAGCGCGACCCCGTTCCCACCCGGCGGCCGCGAACCCGGGCGCACGCCACGTGTCCGGTTCGGGGCTCGAGGCGTCGGTGCGACCGCGGTAGAAGGACCACTCCGCGCCGGGAGCCACCCAATGCACGCTAGTCGAGGGAGCGGCCCCGACCGCGGCGGCTAAGGGCGCGTCAATAAATAACCTTTACAACTCAGTTCAATGGCGCGGGTGGACGGTGTAGTTCCATTCGCCGTGAAAACGT